>JAFGJZ010000111.1 GCA_016928815.1 Spirochaetota bacterium | reverse complement strand
TTTTATATCATTCACAATCCCCCACATTTACTTTATATTTCACATATCATCTATTTCTGCATTCATTGTTTTTCTTAATTCTGTTAATTCACTTTTTAATTGAGCTCCAGCATCTTTATCCATCCACATACCACCAATAGTGCCGTCATTATTTACATCATATTTAACTAACCCTTTTTCTTTTAATTGCTGCATCCTACCCAATGCATAGTAATATAAAATTGAAACATTTTCATGCGAATTTGCAACTAAATAAGGTCCCAATTGATTTGAAATAAAATTATCTGCTGCAATGTTTTCTTGTTGTTGTAAATCATCAATCGCACTACATGCAGTTATACCAATATTTACAACAGTGCCAATAAATCCTAATAGTTTAGATGCTTTTAATGCATTTCCTGATAATTTTGCTAATTCACCAATATCATCTGCATACGAAAGTAAATCCAAACTAACTTTTAAACCTTCTTTTTTAAGCAAATTTAAACCATTTTGCGCATCCTTAGGTTTTATTGATTTAAATCCAAACCCTCTATTTATCCCCCAAGTAATTGCATCTCCAAAAAATGGAATTATTCCAGACACTACAGTTTCAGATGCTTGTCCCCAAGTAAATCTATCTGGAGAAAAATAATACATATCTTTATGTGCTTTATATGTTTTAGGTTTCTTTCCATCAGGATCCATATAAATAACAGGGTTCTCCGCACAATAAGTATATCCATTCAAGTTAATGGAGTTAAACACACCACCCATTCCTGGTAAGTTACTATTGTTACCACCACTCGGAAAATACTCTCCCGTCGCAAGCGGAGGATCTGCACTTATCCACCTCGACAACTTACAGTCGTAGTATCTTGCGCCGTAATAATACAGTCCGGTCTCTGTGTCTAACTCCTTCGAGGTGAACTTGTACGGCAGGTTCTCGTTTGTACTTCTGTCATTTATCCAAGTTTCACCGTATGGGAAATACTCTATCTGCTCATAAAATCTTCCGCTCTTATCCGTTACCACACTACTGCTCCCTAAATGATCAGGCTTTGGGCGTGCCCTTCAACTTCCACTTTCAAAGATCTTCCATGCAGAATATATTTTCTGTTTCAATTAATCAAGCAGTTTTAATCAGGTCAGGCTCTTCACTACGGCTGCTTCGCATCCCCGTTTCGATCCTTCACGCTGAGGGTTTTTACGGAGGAGGTGTTTTAAAAGAACTCCGCTGTTTCGAAAAACTTTTTACCGGTAAAAATCACACTGTCAGCATGTTCCGCAAAAAAATCCTCTCGTCACCTTGCCTTTGAATCTTTTGTTTATAAATTACAACTTTAATTAATTTCTGATAACATCTCTTTTATTGCAGGTCTGTAAATATAAGTTAAAGCTTCTTCTTCTCCGATGTTGTCAGTTTTATAAGAACTAAATACTGTTTTTGCATCAGCTTCTCCCTTTAAAACATAATACAATAAATCAGTAAAACATTGAATATTTTTATTCATTAAATCATCCCAGTACCAATTTTCCCCTTTTGTAATTCTGTTTTTAACAATAATTTGATATAAATCAAACCATTTATATTTAGGAACATATTTTAATTCATCATCTGTTAATATTTTTAAATCTGAAACACTTAAAAAGCCTGTTTTATTTAAGCCGTAAACAGAATCAATATTTATGATTATTTCTTTTATTTTAAACATATTAATGGAATTAGTCCATTTTTTTTCTAAAGATATTTCCTGAATATTGTCATTGTCTTCAAGTATAAAATTATTCTCGAGTGGGTAACTACGACCTCCAACAATTACTTTTTCAATCGTAATAGATTTAATTTTTAAATTCTTTTCATTACTAAAAATATCAATTTCATTCTTGTTTCTTATAAATAATTTACGCACATATACCGGCTTTTTAAAAACAATTTTAATAACTCCATCTTCATAAAATTTTTTATCAAATTTCGTAATCCAATAATTATTTATATTAGTATCAAACAAATTTTTAATTGAAAAAATTTGTTTCGAAGTTTTCAAACTTGAATTAGAGTAGATATACATTATGTTTGTCTTTTCTTTAATCTCAACAGATTCTTTAATAAATGTAGTATCACCAAATAAAATAGAACAATTTACAAAAAGTATACATGCTATAAAAAATTTTCTCATTTTTAATTCCTTTTTATCAAAACTCTACCTTCACTACCAGTAGCACTATTCATTAAGTAATTATAAACCTCGGTAAAACCTTGTCTGGTAAGACATCCATGGGAACCTTTTAAATAAGTTGGTGAAGCTGCATTTCCAGTTTTTGCCGGATGCATATATACTCCTGTTAAATAATTTAATCCAGTTGGGTTGGCGGCTGTTTGTGTTGAAGGATTTATTCCGTCATTATAATCTGGATCTTGAGGAATTATACCACTACCCAAGTTGCTACTTAATAAAAAGGATGCAGAAGTCCAACTCATAGCTTGTTGTTCATAATCATAAAGAACACCTTCTTGAGCTGTACCATATGAGGCAGGATCATCAGACAATGTACTAAAATTTGTATAAGTAGCAAGTGGATCACCTAAAATTGCAGTTATATCGTCAATTGTCGGATTTACTAAATTATTTATTTGTTCAACATTTTCGTCCGTAAATGTATTGTCATCATAAATAAGAGCCGTTGATTCAAAAACATCGTTAGTCGGATTTTGAACTTCAAAAAACAAAATATCTTCTCTTCCATCTGGATCAACAAAGCGCAATGGGTTCTGAGCCGCATAGTGATATGCGTTCATATTTATTGGGTTAAATACCCCTCCCACTCCTGGGAGATTATCGTTATATTGTTTTGCATCACCATCTACAGGAGGTAAAGGAAAATATTCACCTGTAGAAATTGCAGGATCAGGACTAAGCCATACTGAAAGTCTTGCATCTCGATATCTATGTCCATGATAGTATAGTCCGGTTTCTGTATCTTTCTCGGCACCAGTGAATTTATACGGTAGGTTTTCATTTGTACTTCTATCGTTTATCCACGTCTCTCCGTATGGGAAGTATTCCATGTGCTCGTAAAATTTACCATTCCGATCTGTTACCACACTGCTGCTCCCCAGATGGTCAGGATGGTAGTAATATATTCCTGTCTCCTGCTTGTCATCGCCGGCTATCTCCAGTTTGCTTACAAGTCTGTTGTTTCCCGCAAATATGTGTATGCCCCGCACTTTTCCGTTTCTCACTGTGTAGTTAGGGCTTACGTATGCTACTTCGCCGCTCACACTTTTCTTTATTGTCCGCTCGCCGCTAGGATCATATTCGAATGTTGTTACATTACCGAAATCTTCGACCTTTGTCAATCTGTTTTCTTCGTCCCAGTAAAGGTCCCGGTATGCAGGTTCCTTAGCGTTTTCTGAATGTATCATGTTTCCGTTGGCGTCATAGCTGTACAGCCAGTTGCCTTTTTCTTCGCCTTCAAGCTTATTATCAACAAGCGATGTTACCGCGTGAGGCTGTTTTCCCTCGTACTTATAGTCGAATTGATATGTTGTTTTCGGAAGTACTATCTTTCCTTTACCGTCTTCATAATCCGCACTGTTGGACTGCATCTTGTTTGTAATGTTTCCTGTAATGTCATATTTAAATTCCGTATCATAAGTATTCACCCTTTTGCTGAAAAAAGGCATCCAGCTTTCTTTCGAATAGCTTCCGTCCGATTTCTCCAGACGGTGAAGATTATCATATGTGTAATTCTGAACTGATGTCTTCTCTTCATCGTCAATCGTGACAAAATCCTTATTCTCACGTTTCGTAATGTCACCGGCATCTGTAAACTCATACGTAATGTTCTGATATACCTTATCCCCGTTGTATGTCTTCAGATTCTCAAGCCGTTTCGTAATGCTGTCATATTTATATTCACTGACAGTTCCGTTGCCGTATGCAATTTTCGTCCTCTGTCCGAACTCATCATACATGATGTAATTAATGTAGCTGGAAACATTGCCGTCTTTAACGCCGTAGCATCCCTTCAGCATTCCGCCCAGATCATAATTATACACTACAGTCTCGCCGTTAGGCATCACCATCTGCTGCATGCGTCCGAGATTATCCCACACATATTTCGTGGTAAATGTACTGAGTGAAACTTCAGGTTTGGTCAGCCTCAGAGTCTTGACTTCCTTCTCAAGCTCGCCCATTCTTCCGAAGAACAGCGTCTGCTTATAGTTTCCTTTTGACGTCTCGTACATCCTTCCGGCTCTGTTATATGCAGCTCCCGGCTCCCCGTATTTATAGTAGACGTCATCACTTACAGGATAATCTATTGAATCCAGACGGTTATATGTATATCTGTACCTGATGCTCTGTCCCTTCGCATCGAGATTCGCCGAGATTTTTGCAGTCAGGTTCCCCGCAAGGTCATAGACATAGCGCGTCTTTCCGGTATCAGGATTATCAATCTCAACACGTCTTCCGAGCATGTCATATTTACTTAATGTCTCATTTCCCTTCGCATCAGTTACCTTCGTAATCTGCTGAAGTTTATCATACTCATATTTCGTAATGTTCCCGTCATGATCCATCACTCGGACAATATTACCGTATCTGTCCTTATATACTGTCTTAAAATAACCGTCAGGATCTTTTGAAACCTGTACTGATTCATTTCCTGAAATTGAATACACATTCGAAATACTGATTCCTCCCGGAGCAACAATCGAAAGCTGTCTTCCGCGGGTATCATAAGTAATCTTTGTAGATTTTGCACCGACTACAGTCGCAAAAGCGAATGCACCTGAATTGCCTGCCCTGAACTCGGGTTCTCCCTGCTGTACAGGTCTTCCCAGTACGTCTTTAATCACCCTGCCGCTTACGACATAACCGTAACTGCCGTTGACCTGCGATTCCTTCGATGTCTGAATCACCCCGCCGAATCCGTCCACATAGGTTACCGTATCAAGCGTATCGCTCGAATCCCTGAAAACCTTGTTCATGACCACCGCTTTCGCAGGCGATGAAATGAATCCGTCTCCGTCAATGACAGGCGGATTGTAATTTACCCGCAGAGACGCTACCGAGTTTCCTCCGTCATACGGACCGTAAACGGACGAAAGCCTGCCGTATGAGTCATAGATATACGTCAGTACTGTTCCGTTAATATCCCGTGTATTCAGCGGCACCCCGTACATTAAATCATAGGACGCGGTGGAGATGTAGCCGAACGAATCCCTGGTTCCGGTAATATATGTATTTGTTTCCGAATCGTAAATATAGCTTACTGAATAGTTCTGACCGTTGAGATTTTTCGGATATCTCACGACCGAAATGTTTCCATAGCCGTTATATGCAATGTCGGTTTCCGATTTCTGACTGTTCCCTGCGTGCTGAATGACGGTCATGACCTGGCCTTTCGACGTATAAATTCCTTCACGTTTCCGGAGAACGGTTCCGTTTGAATCCGTTACCGTTATCAATGTCGGCAGGGCGACAAGGTTTGCGTTCGTATTCGAGTGATATTTTATCACTGCAGTGACGTCATCATTCAGTACATATGTAGTGACGTTTCCGTATTTATCATATTCAAATTTCTCATTAGTGGTGATTGAACCGCCGTTATCAAAAACAGTTGTAATCTTTTCCGACACAGACGGAAAGTACGATCCCGAAGCAGGGACATTGGCGTCTTTCGCCACAATCTCGACCGGTGAATCGCCGACTTTAACCTCGGTAATGGAAAGTTCATTTTTATTTTCATCATAGGAAACCGATCTCTTTTCAATTCCCTTTCTGAAATAATCATTATTAATAAATTCACGTACAACACTCTGACCAAGATCATTCTTTTCAGTAACCTTTCCGAAACCGAAAAAATCCCTTTCACATTTGTCATAATAGCCGTCTTCATAAGTAATTTCAGTCGTAAATCTGTTTCCCGTTTCAGCATCCAGTTTTTCCATTCCGTTGCTGGCAGTAACCTTTTTCATTACATACTGCGACTGCGGCATCTTCTGCGTATTGCCAGCTCTGCCGTATTCAATGCTGAACCAGTTACCGAAAGATGATTTCACTTTAGTAAGAAGATTCGCCCCGCCTGATCTGTTATATGAAACTTCAACATTATGATCATCATAAAGTTCCATTTCAACCATATCCGCCAGACCGTCACCGTTCATATCGTTCATTTCACTTAAACCTGAACCGATCGTATAATAAAGATCTGCTCCCGGATTAATAACAATTGTACAGACTGTAGCTCCCAGAATATTTATCGGAATGTAAAAAGGTATTGAACCTCCAACGGATGCTGTAATATCAAAATTATGAAATAAAGGCTTATCTGAATCAGTATCAAATCCATAGGAATTATCATTTAATCCGTAACCGCTGTTCAGGTATACTCTGCCTTTCTGACTTTTAACAACAATGCCTAATAAACTATCCAATTCAAGTTCCTTGGTTACTCTATCCGGAAAACCGTCACCGTTAATATCCATATACAATGTTTCAACACTGCATTGGGATAACTTGATGGATGCGCCGCCTTCATACGCTCCTTTGCTTTTTTCAACAGCCTTATTGCTGTTTTTCAGAATTGAAACAACTTGCGACGCAAATCCATAAATCATATTAGGCAAAGGAATGTTTGATGTGAAATTTTTTCTGATATCGGATATGTCCGTATATTTTTCAGAGGATGAAAAACTGTATCCGTAATTATACTGAACATTTACGGATCCTGATTCCGTAAATAATTTATCAGGCAAACCATCGCCATTTACGTCAATATAGTCAACTTTTGTTTCTGTTTCACCTGCGGAATAACTGCCGGCAGCACTGATTGTTCTTCCGGAAACCGTTCCGCTTCCATTGACCAGTGTATTGTCAACCTCAACATTGGCGGAAGCGCTCATTGAATAGGAGAAATTTGTATCTTTATTTTCCCGGACATAATCATGTCCCGATACATTTACTGAACCTGTCAGGTCTCCGTCTGAATTTGTATATTGAATACTGTTCTTTTTAATTATATCAGGATATCTGTCACCGTTAAAATCCTGCATGTCAAGCTCACATTTTGCATTTCCGTCCGACCAGGTTGCTGAACCGCCTGCCAATCCGCCGCCGACAGGCACCGATGCCCCCCCTCCTACAGAGGTAGATTTCGTAACCGTCCTCTTCGTAATTCCTCTGTTTGAAGCACTGAAACCCGCTGAGGAACCGGAATTACCGCTATCAGGAACATACTTCATGTTCACTCTGGTCGATGACATGTAACATGAATTCAGCCATGACATCGAATCATTTCCCATCCAGACATCATCATAATATACTGCATCCGGGTTATCTGCATCAACGATTTTCAGAGCTTTAATATCATCACTTTCCGATTTCGCATAATAACAGAACATATATTTTTTGAGGTACTCAGTCATATCATTTATGATGGATTCCTGATTTGACGGATGTTTTTCAAGCTGGTCTGAATAATCCTGAAGAGTTTCTTCCATTTTATAAATTTCATTAGTATCAATTAATGCAGGAAAACTGTTTCCATTAACCCTGCCGTAATACCAGTTTCTGTAACCGCCTGCAAACGGATAGAATTCGCCCCAGAAATTTTTTGCAGTTACATAAAAATTCGAATAGGAAACCGGCTCTTCATCCGGAGATTTTATGCTCACATTTGAAATCTGAAGCAAATCCTTAAAATAAACAACATCCTCAGTTTCAGACTCGCTGCTTGACATTTCAAAATAATATTTTTCATTTTCATTCAGATTCACTGTTTCATCAAAAACAACATCAAAATTATAATCCGCACTGTAGTCACTTATGTATAATAAATCGCTTAAATTTGTAAATTTGACATATACGGTTTCATTATCTGAATTTATTACAGTATAGTATAAATTATTCGAAATACTTGAAATATAGTTTCTAAGTTCAGCATCAGTATTAAAAGATTTGTTCCTGCTTGAAGCAACAAAATATCTGTTACTGCCGTAAAATGACTGATCCGGGGTAATTATCTGTTCACATACTTTTGAAATTTTTCTGTTCATCTGTTTCATGGCAAGGGTTACATAAAACTGATCTTCAGGCTTTACAGTAACATACTGTTTAAGATAGATTTGATCAATAGTTACAGGTTTGTACGTATTGTCCTGTTGTAATTGAAGCACTCTGTAATGAAGCGTTTTGGAATTGCTGGCTCCGATATTTGCACTCCATTTAATTTCAGACAGAGCGGATTCCTCCGCAACAAAAGGGAAATTCTCTGCCGAATTATATTTTGTAGGCAGATTTATTGTTTTATTAACCGCAATTTTGTATGAATAAAGAGGTCGGACGTTTTCATCAGTGTCCGTATATTCCACATCTCCCCCATTCGCAAGTCTGTTATAAGTTAAATTTGCATTTATATTAATTTTATTCCAGTTTACCCTTGTATCAGAAATTAAATAAAATCTCACCTGATCATTTTCTTTCAGATTATCAATGGCATGCGTTAAATTCTGTTCTGAGACGGTATCATCCCAAGCAAAGTCTGCAATATTCACAATCCTCTGAGGTATCAGAGGATATGAAATTTTTGAACCGTCATTGCTGATATTACTGTAAACTTCAGCGATAAGTTTCACATCGTCAGACAGTATATCCTTGGATATTACGGCATTAAAATCCGCATCACCTTCAACCGTAGCAATCCACATGTTTTTACTGCCTGCATGTGAAAAATCATATCTTGAATTATAGAAAAAAAGACGCTCTCCGTTTTCATTCAGAGGAAAACCTTCCGCATCACAGTCAAAATCATTGCTGTTCAAACTCAAATAATCATAATCCGTTCCGGATACTGAACCCGAAAAACCTGTTCCGGTTTCTTCCACATAAAAAATGTCAGAATTCCATTTGACGATGTCACCGGAGCCTTCATTCATCGAATTTACACGGAAATAAAATTTATCACCTTTGGTTACATCCAGAACAATTTCATTATATTCCACCGGATAAATATCCGTACGGCTGATCGATCCCTGAAGGAGTACGGGATTTGCATATGTACCTGAATAATCAGAAAACTGAATCATGTAATTAATACCATCAAGATTAACATTTCCAGCGGTACTTGAAGGTGAAATCAGACTGATTTTCCCCCTGAGCATTACTTTTCCGCTGAACGGAGCTTCCCATATCCTAACAGGATCATCAAGATAGTTTTCTTTAAGAATAATCTCCCTTTCCTCGGTGCTGATTTCTTCTTTAATGCCTGTCATGTCAACACCGGTACCTGTATTAAAAACCACACCGGCAGAGATCGAATTATTGGAAAAAGTTGCGTTACCGTCGTTCAAATCAGGTGAAGTTATATTAAAATATACAGTACCGTTTTTTACTATATCCACCCTGCCGTCGCCGTTAATATCTGAAAGATATGATTTCCCATATGTTGTTGATGAACTTTTCTGATAGTTCACCGAAGAAATAACTGCATGAGCCTGCCCGCCGTATGTAAGTGTTTTGGTATTTGATTCATTTATTACGCCGGGATTTGAAGAAATACCTTCCATATCCAGTTTTATATCATCTGAAAAATTTCCGTTGCCCCTGTTCTTCTTATAATAGATGTCTCCGCTTTTAATTAGTACAATATCCTGAAGTCCGTCTGCATCAATGTCGGTCAGTATTGTATTCTGACTGCTTGAAGACGTATTCCCGCCGATTGTTCCTCCGACCGACATACGTTTATCCCATGAACCCGGCGCCAGTCCGAAATAACCGTTCATTCCGCCGCCTCTGCTCGTGCTTCCTTCAATACTTCCGAATTTAATATATGGCAGAAAACCTAATAACTTAATTCCAAAATCGGATGCTTTGTCAATTATGCTCTTTCCGCTGAAAAGATTTAAATCATTCCCGTTCTTAATATCCTGTCCGGCATAGTCAAACTCATAGTAATTGAATTCCGAACCGTTTTCACCGTTCTGAACAATCTTTTTCAGAAGAGTCTTGTTGAACACACCTTCCTCATAAATGAAATCATAACTGCGGATAAACTGGCTTCCGTAATTTACGGATATTGTTTTCAGAAGACGCTTATCAAGAATTTTCATTCCGGTTCTTGCACTCATAACCGGGTCTCTCCGTGAACCCTCAGCCAGGTCGAATTTAATTCGGTAATTACCTTTCGAAGAATCCTTTCCGGTATAGGAGATTTCCTGCAGATATACATTTTCCCAGTCATCTCCGCCGGCAAAACGGCTGTCAGCTGTCACTGATTTATTATCATGGAAATAGTCATACATGACGTTGTTCCCGTGAAGGTCTATCACCTTCTCAAGACACCACATGCTGACTTTATTGTTTCTGTAGGGATTATATATTCGGGCACCGTCGGACTGTCCATACACTGAAAGAATGCCGTTCTTGTCCCTTACCTGCCAGTAGGTTTTTCCATTGCTGTCTGTTAATCTTTCAATGATACTGAAAGAACCCTCCGTTCTTAAGACATATTTACCGTCGGATTTTCTGACAATCGGCTGACCGTCGAGAAGAAAACGGTCGTTATCATCATATCTCGGAACACCCCATTTGGTATCGAAAGTTACAGCTCTTACAGGTATGCTCCATCCGTAACCGGCCCAGCCTGACGATCCTCCGGAATTATAGTTCAGGGATAATGACGGCTGCATTCCCATTCTTCCGCCGGGAATCTCAATCGGATACTGTACTGATGCATCACCGGTGTTGGATGCCTGCGGCGGTTTAATGAAATTAACCCTGCTTGCAGGATCTCCTGCCTTAATGTCCTTTATTGAATTCGGATTATATGTGAGAGTTCCGGGATGTTCTGGAACGGTCAGAGTCGCGTTTATAATGTCAGTAAAATGATCCGTCAGTGAGGTAACAAGTGCCTCGGGTTTGTCAAGACTTACACGTTCAAGTTTTTTCCACACTTTATCATCTTCGTTATAATAGTACATGAAAACACTGTCGTCTTTCTGATCGCTTGAAAGTTTTTCCGGTGCATATTTAAAATGTATTTTTACGGGTTTTTCAAAGCTTCCATGCGGCAGAAACCTGTAACCGGCATAAACTGCCGTCACATTCGTCATTCCTTCATCAAGACCAGGAAGTTCAGATGCATATAGAGGAACAATTATAATTTCCTTTTTCTCTTTAACGGCTCCGGCCGGAAACTCAATAGTCACATCGCCGAATGTAATGGTTTTTGCAGTCTGCGGATAAACTGTTGTTTTGTAACCGCGCTGACTTATCAGATCCTCATCCGAAACCGTACCCGGATTATCGTCGTCATCGGAAGCGTCGTCATCAACCGTGCTGTCAATATTGTTATAGAGATTTACGATTTCAGAAATGTAATTCCCGTTGTATTCAGCTGAAATTCCAAGTGACCACATATCATCATCCGACTGTGCGGCAAAACCATGGGCATCCTTGACTGCAGCATAGCTGAACATTCCATCTGCATCAAGGGAAATGCTGTCAGCATTTCCTATTTTAACCTTGTCTACCTCATTTCCGTTCTTTTTAACAAAACCCTTTATAAGCGCAGTCCGTCCGAAATATTCCCCTTTCTGCGGAAATGTCACATAAATTTCCGGTTCATTGAAAACCGAATCGGAAGATGAAGTTACAGCCCTGACTTCTGAAATCCGGATATTTGCATCTTTCGTGCTTGTCTGAATATCAAGAACAAAACGCAGACTTGCGGTATCTTCACCCTGCTGCAGATCGATCCGGTTCCACCCTGATTTAATGTCATTTTCATTAAGACGGCTGACTTCCGACCAGCCGGTACTATCAAGTTTCTGAAGGCTGAGACCCGCTCCTGATGCAGATGTTGAAAAAAAGAAAACTGATTCAACATTATATTTTTTTTCGAAATCAATGTTTACCGTATTAAACTGCGGAGTAATATATACTGAAGTATCCACATACGAATCAAATATTTCACTGCCGTCTGCAGGAGAAATAACATTCCATCCGTTATCAGTTTCGGCGAGGATACAGACATTTTTAACGGAAGGATTATTCAGACTGCTGGTAAAAGTGACAGTATTTTTGCCCCTGACCAGCCATTCCGGATTAATAGCTTCATAATACAGCTGGTAATTTCCGGTGACCGAGTCAGGATTTCTGGAAATGTTTTTCTGTGCTGATGTACCGTTAACCGCAAGAATCAGATCCTGCTGAGTTTCAATTCCCTTCGCCTCATATACTATTACCGCATTTTTAACAGACCCGGGATCGGCTTCAAGAAAAATTTCCGCCCTGTTGAGATTCAGGGAAGGATTCCCGGGATACAGGGTTTCCTCGACAAACGCCGGGTATTTCCTGATATAATCTAAGTTTCCGGTCAGGAACATTTCAAGGTCAGATGATGAACGTATGTTATTCAGGGAGTAAAATCCATAATCAATATCCCTGCTCCCTTCATACCAGAATTCAATTTCCTTAAGACTTCTTTCAGGCACGGCAGTCAGAGGTTCAAGATGCATTTCCAAAACGGAATATCCGCTGCTGCCTGAAATTGATATGCTGTTCCACATGTTTTCATTCAGTGAAGAACCGTCCATCTCAACTATTGAAAACCTGCTCCCTTCTTCAACTCCTGAAACAGTAATTTTATAGTCACATTTCCCGAATATTTTGATTCTGTTGAGAATTTTATTTTCTGAAAGATTATATGTAACAGTTTCACTTAAACCCGGGAGAAAACCGGTTCCGATATTTGCATCAGTTGCGAAAGCAGGAATTCCTGACGCATTGTCCGCACTCCAAATACCAACAGACGAAATACCGGCAGGAACTGTTTTAACATTATCATACAGCAGAGAAAGGTCATTTACCTCATAAACGGATTTTTTATCCGGACTGTTATCACAGGCCGAGAGGACGAAAACCAGAAATACAAGAGCCGGAAAAATTTTCTTCATTATATTAAATTTCATTTAGATATCCCTGATTGAAGCATCTATGTTGCAGTTCAGAACTTCACACTGTCTGTTAAGTTTCAGCAGAAAAGATTTGCTTTTTCCTAAATATGTAAAATAACCGGCAAGCATATAGCCACCGTCTTTGGTTTTTATAATCTTTACCGGAACACTATCCTGATCACTGCTGAAACAGAAGTGTTTCACCCAGACTTCATTTAATTCACCGTCGAATTTTCTTAAAAAAACTTTCCTGATCCCTTTTTCCCTGTAGGTGCCTGAAACCATAAAAGTACCGTCCCCGCACCCGATTGCCGAACAGACCCTGTAATCTTCTTCATTTGTACCAATCCGTAAATCCTTAACCCGGTTTAAAGCACTGTCATATTTAACAAGCATGATGTTTTTCAGAGTACCGTCATCATTATCAATCTGTGCGGCCACGAGAAATTCACCGGATTCAAGCTGAATGACGTCAATCGCCTCATCATTTGCCGAATAGACAATATCCGAATTTTCAGCAAGCCGGTTGGCCCCGGAATCATACAGCCCGATAAAAATTTTGCTGCTTATGCTGTCAAATCCGCCCGGAACCGGTACAGTTTTTATTTTCAGTCCGACGGCGGCAATGCCCGTGGAAGCATTTGCAGTAAAGCTGCCTGACCTGCGTATCTCGATTTTCTCATCACTGTCCGTAATAATCAGTCCGGAATAATTGTTCTGGCTGTTCCATTCGGATGTCCAGTCCTGAAGATCATACCTCGCCCTGATTACAAGTCCGTCAGTTCCGCCGTTATTAACGGTGGTCATTCCTGAAAAATAAAATCTTCCGTCAAAACACAGCACCGATGAAACATATTCCGCTTCAGGACTCGACCACAGGTGCGAATCATTTATAGCTCCGTCGAAAGCATTCACGGTTTTTACGAAAATGTCTGTTTTATCGGTACCATCCAGATTGCCGGCAATTACGTAATTATCTACGTCAAATTCATAGCAGCCGATACCGAGATTTATATCATATTCATCCAGACGTTTTGCCCATAAAAGTGTTCCGAACTGGTCAAATTTCCAGTAAAAGGTTCTGTAATTGCCGTTAACATCTGTTGAACCGGTCACCAGATAACCGTAATCGGAAGTCTGGCAGACGTCTTTAAGTTCAAATGAATCGGCATTATTATCATTCCCGAAAAATCTCTGCCATGAGAGAATTATCTGAAATACGTTATCAGTGCTGTTTTTTTCATCCAGATCTATTTTAACTTTCTCAATATCAAAATTACACGTTGAATCAACAGGCATCAGAACATAATCACCGCTCCATATCTGTGAAAACTCAAAATAACCACTGGAATCTGATAGAACTTCAAAAGCGGGCCTGTCATTTGAATCAAGTACCATTTTTATTCCGGGAACCCCTGAACCAGAAAGAATTACACGGCCGGAAACTGAATTATCAGTAAGTTTTTTATCATCGTAGCAGGTGCTGAAAAAGAAAATAATAGAAAGAACAATGAAAAACCTGTTTATTTGAAGAAGTTTTTTATTCATAAAACATCCACTATTAAAATTTAACAACATATTTTTACTAATTATTATTGACAGGATTTAAAGTCAATAATAATTATAATTTATTATAAAAAGAGATGGTAACTAATGTTAACAAAATTATTTAAATATACAATTATTGTCTTTGCGTTCTACTTTTGTACAATTTTAAGTACAAAAACAGACATTTTTCAGTCAAGACTTACGGAATACTCAGAAATAAACGCCGAAAAACTTGAAATTATCGGCAGTGACCAGAAAGAAAATTTCAGGATTCAGGAACAGCTGCTAAAAGCTTTTATCTTTATTAACAATTACCTGGCATCAAGCGACAGATATGAAATAAACACGACACAGCTTATGAACGATCACAGAAAAATCGTATCTTCTTTTGAAAAGCACAGAGTACTTAAAGATGAACTGGTAAATAACAACACAGCCTATTATGAATCATCAAAAAATGACCTGGATAATCTTCAAAAAACAATTGCATTGATTTCTAAATTTCTATATGCAGTACTTGGAATTTTCATATTCCTTGATGTTTTCGATTTTATTCTGTGGCTATTTAAATTACGGAAATTTAAAAAATATGATTCTGATTTTAAAGTGAGATTTATAATTTTTACTCCATTCTATTTTTTCAGATACACCGGGAAAATAGATACGGTTATCGACGGCTGCAGACATGAGATTTCCGGATTACATGAAACAGTTGCAAAACTGACGGCAAAAAATGAAAAACTTACCGCACGCCTGAAAAAAAACCAGACAAAACCGAAAACGGGAAACAGCAAAAAAACAAATGAATAGGAAAGTTATATTATTACTGTTGATTATCTCCCCCCTGTTCATGTGTTCCGATATGATGGAGTATGAACCTAAACCTGATCTGGAAAAAAGTTCCGGAAATTCAGACAGTTTCCAGATAAACGAAGACCGGCAGACAGTTTATGCTTCAAAAGTTACATTATCAAGCAATGTAAGCGGAGCGGTTCAGATGAGATTCAGCAACACCGGAACAGCCGGAACATGGTCTTCATGGATTCCATATTCAGCTTCACATAACTGGATTATAGAATACAATTCGTTCTCATCATGCACGGTTTATGCCGAATTCATGGATGCTGACGCCAATATAACGCAAATGAACGATTCCATATACTTCATCAACAGAATTATTCCTGATTTACCTGTTCCAGATTCCGGTTTTGGAGATAAAATAAGTATTTCTGCAGACGGATATACTGTTGCTGTTACTGCAACTGATTATGCCGCTTCAAAAGATACCATATTTATTTTTCACCGTGAAAATGATGAATGGATTCAGGTCTTCAGAACAGATCTGCCTGATTTCATCCGTGATATTGCACTTTCTCCGGACGGAATGTATTTTGCAGCATCGACGAGTACAAATACCCTTTCAGATCAGATCATCCATTTTTTCAAAAAGACAGGTACTGTATGGTCTGCGGTATCCGACTCGGCCAATATAACAAATGAAGGTTTCGGCGAATCAATCGATTTCAGTTACAATTCAGATTATCTTGCAGTCAGCAGATACAAGTCTGAAAACGGAAAAGTTGACATCTTTCTGCCGAAATCAGGATATGGCTGGTATTTATCACTATCATATTCTGATTACACCCCGGATGACAATACAAATGACTGGTTCGGCCGGACAGTTAAATTCCTTAAAAACAGCAGCACACTCATTGTCACAGCACCAAACAGAAGAAATGTCAATTCCGGAAACGGATTCATGACAAATCCTTACGGCGCAATTCTGATTTGCGGGTTTAACGGTACTGATTGGGACATACCGTCCTCATATGACAATACTTCAACCGCAATTTATCTGTCAGCGGATATCGGATCACTTAATTTCAATCATGAAATATCCGAGAATGGAAATCTCATTCTTCTGACATCTGCACAGTATAATTCAGGAAAGGGATATTCCGCAATGTTTCAGAAAAACGGATCCTCCTGGACACAGACGGAAATCACTCCGCATCCATCTTTTTCTCCGTTAATTTCAAATGACCGGTTTGGAATTTCAGGCGGAATAGATTCCCTGAACAGCAATATATATATTGGATGCATGAGAAGCACAGGCAGTGTTTCCAAATATCAGATTTCGGATATTGCAAATCCTCAACTGTTTACCTTTTCAGAACTTGAAAACAATGATAAATTCGGCTATTCAATGGATATTTCGGATGACGGCAGATACATTGCCGCAGGTGCTCCCGGAAAAACAGTAAACAGCACTTCAAAATCCGGTGCCGTTTACATTCTGAATAGCAATTAAAGTTTATAAACCAGTTCTGCGAATACTGATCCCGAATTTGTCATCAACTCATCCTCATCGGAATAATAGGAAGTGAATCCCAGATCATAGTTGATTCCCGTTACAAAATCAAAAGTACCGTTGAGAATGAACCTGTAACCCGTTTCAATGAACATTCCCGCATTGATTCCGTAGGCTGATTTGTCAATCTCTCCTATTGCCAGAGAATCGACTTCAGTATACATCAGACCGTAAACAGAATAACCCGCAAAGAAACCGATTCCGGCAAAAAACGAATTATAATTAAACCTGTAACCTGAATGGATATCAATAAAATCAAATCTGTAATGAATATCGGCCATATCCCCTGCTATCGATTTACGGATATAATAGTCTTTTCTGGATAATGCGAGGTCAGAAGTAAACGAATGGAATGCATTGAAACGATATTCAAAAGTTACGGCTATTCCGTAATTATAGCTTAATTTCCGTTCAGGTGTCTCATAACCGGACAGAGTTCCTCCGGGATATGTAATTCCCCCGAAAAGCCTTTCACCGATGCTGTATTTTGCAAACTCCTGAACCGGAGATGAATTTTCAGTTTCTGTATTGTCATTAGCAGAAATATTTTCCTGCGCAGACAAAAAGTCATTGCAAAAAAAGATACATAAAGAAACATAAGCTAGATATTTTAATATTTTATTCATTGTAGTTTTTTCCCATGTTATTTATTTGAATATAATTTTAATCATATTAAATCCATGTCAAGAATAAAAGTAATGAAACTGTTTAAAATTGCAATAACAATGCTTATAATCTTCATTTCAGTTCATGCATTTGCCAATGGCATATATGACCGATCGGCAAGAATGGGCGAAGACACCGTAATAGAGACAGTACTTCTGCCGTTTAGTCCTGAGAACGAAAATAAAACCTTATCAGGAAAAATTACTGACAGCCTGTTTCTGCAAATAAGTGATTTTCAATATTCATTTCCTGAAATCAGAAAGGAACCTGTTCCCGGAGCGGAAACTGCACAGGTACCAGTGGACTTTTACAGAAATTTCTTCATCCGTCCCGACAGTTCCCATCCCGAATTCGTCATCAGAATGAAATTGACCAAACGCGTTGAAAAAGTGCAGAAGAAAGAGAAAACCACTTTCATGAAATACATCATTGAAAACAGAAAAAATGAATTCTATACTGTAGAATTTGAATTCCTCGATCTCTATGGGAACTCCATTCTTGAAAAATACAGCAAAGAAATAACTGAAGAGCAGTACATGACGGCAGTCAATGAATTCAGTGAAATCATAAAAAAATACTATAAGCCCAGAACTTTTCCTCTGACAGGCAAATTCGATTTGATTACTTATTCATCCTTAACGGTCAGTTTTCTGTTTCCAATGGGGAAATATTCCAAAATATCAACAATGGGGACTGGACTAACTGCATCTTATTACATCGAAAACATTCTGTATAACAATCTTGTTTTTTCACCTTCCATCTCATATGATTACTATTCCGGAAATGCTTCCGACATTTTGAGCTACTCCAGCATGAAGACTGACATCGGTGCCGGATATTCTTTTTATAATCTGTTATTAAATAATTCCAAAATCATTTTCATTACAAAAGCCGGATATATTTTTCATTTCATTAAGTATTCAACTGAAAGTAAAATTTTCTATGATCCATACATTACACTCTCTTCTGATTTTCATTATGGAATAAATGACAGAATTGATCTTAATTTAGGGCTCTCTCTCAGCACATTCTTCGAAATTTCCAATTCAGGTTTCTTTGCGGAATTAAACGCCGGTGCAAGTTACATATTTTAAAACATTCATAAAGACAAAAACCATTCCAAACGGATTTAAATAATCAATAAAAATTAAAATATCATTATTTTTTTAAATAATATTGACAGAATAATATTTGCTCGGCTACTT
>JAFGJZ010000110.1 GCA_016928815.1 Spirochaetota bacterium | reverse complement strand
TATATTTTTATTTTAGAAAATATTAATTAAAATTGTTGTCAAGCAGGAATGTACAGATATATTTGAAAAAAGCAATTAATTTAAATTTCATGAAAAAAGGAAAGGCAGTGTATATCTTGAAAAAAATAATAATCTTACTCTGTTTTTTTATGCCGTTTGCGCTTATGTGCCAGAGTGATAATACTTCACTGAGACTGTATGGATCATTAAATGCTCAAAATTATGTCAGCGGCAGGTTTAATCCTTCACAAAGCCCTCTTTTTTCCAGTGTGGCTGACAGCGGAATAGAAACTGGCGGCAAAACGCAGTTTCTCAGAATTGAGACAATAGCTGCTCTGGTTAAAATGAATGCCGCCTTTAAAAAGGACAATCCCGGTTTAAGCATACTTGTTATCAGTTCAACCCGAAATTTTTATGACCAGCGTTCCATCTGGGAGGCTAAATGGAACGGAAGCCGTCCGGTCGACGGTATAAATATCAATAAACTTAATTTGTCCCCTTATGAAAAAGGATTGAAAATCCTGAAATATTCTTCAATGCCGGGCACATCCCGTCATCACTGGGGAACTGATTTTGATATCAACAGTCTTGAAAATTCATATTTTTCGAAAGGGAAGGGGCTTGTTCTCTATAAATGGATGACTGAAAATGCCTCGGATTTCGGATTCTATCAGCCATATACCGCCGGACGGAATGCAGGATATGAGGAGGAGAAATGGCACTGGTCATATCTGCCGCTTTCGAAATATTTTTATCAGGACTGGATGAAGTTTTATAAAAGCAACAACCGTTTTATTATTGAAAATGAAAGTTATTCCGGTGCGGAAGAGCTGTATTCTCTTGCGCCGGTCTATGTAAGCTCAATTAATCCGGAGTGTATCTGATGGATTCCAAAGACAGGGCGGCTTTAATCAGAAAAGGAAATGAGCTGTTCAATGCAGGGAAACTTCTGCAGGCTGAAGAAATTTTTGTCAAAACAGGTTATAAGGACGGACTTATCAGGATCGGAGATTATTTTTATTATGACAGGAAACAGCCTCTGTATGCATATAAGTATTATAAACTTGCCGGCTGCAGCGGCAAAATAAGTGAAATTTTTGACAGAATGGTTTTTGCCCTGAACGAAATGATACATGAAGATGATGAAAAGAACCCTGATTTGCCTGAAGAACGTAAAATTCATCTTGAGGTGCCTAAAGTTCATCCGAAATTAAAAATTCTTGCCGAGGAAATTCTCCGGCGAAACGAAGAGGAAAAAAAGCGCTAGGATGAAAAGTTTCTGCTGTCTAGAAGGTAAAGTTCAAAACGGTTCAGAACTTCAAAAATTTCCCTTACTTCATGCATGGTATTCGTAATTGTGGTTCTTGTGTCGCTGAAATGCTGTTTATCCGAAGTTGAAAGCTTTGCGATATATTCCTGGCTGAATTCATCAAGAAAATTTCCTATATTCAGTAGAAGCTGTTCCATGTTTTTGTAGATTTCCCTGTACATGGTAAATAATTCAAAATAAATTATATAATTCATTTTCTTTTCATCTGAGTATAATGAATCAACAATCTGTTTGGCTTTTTTATCGAATTTTGCGAGGTAATAGGATATTCCTCTGGGATATTCTGTAAGCTCCCTGTATGTGCTTTCCGATTTATCTATTTTAGAAATACAGTCAATTTCCAGATTTCTGAAAAGTTCATCAACCTTATTTGTAAGATTTCTGTCATCTCTGTTGATTATATTGGAATCCTTGAAATTATGAAAAAGTCCTTCAAGGCGCTGTTTATGCGTTTTCAGCTGATCCATTCTTTCCTGGATGAATATGTCGGGAATAATGGTTTTGGAAGTCGCTGAATAGTCCTCATTTTCATCATATTCATTTTCAGAATAACTGTCCTCGCTCCTGCCTGAATCCTGATTTTTCCTTTTCTCAAGAAGGTATTCCATTTTTCTCTGTTCAATCATGCGTTTCTCAACCTTATCAGCATGAATGCTTGTAGTGCGGAGAAGCTTAATTACTTCTACTTTTTTATCAATACGGTTGTATCTGAGACCGTACATGTTGCCGTAACCGTCAATGTAGCGTTTATTCAGGTCATATACGGTTGCCTTGGATGGATCAATTTCATTGATGCTTTCAACATAAATAAAACGGGTGCTCATTAACCTATCTCACCTTCAGTAAATTCCTCGACAGGTTTTTCAAATTCAACGGCGATATAAATTTTTTCCTTTATTTTCCGCTGTTTGAATTTTTCCAATACCTCAGCGGGATTGTTTTCAACAAGACCGGTTCTGACTATGTTGCCGAGCAGTGAATAGACTTTTCTATTGGTTTTGAATGTTACTATTACAGGTCTGTTTATTCCGACCTCAGTATTTGTGGAAATGAAAACTCCTCCTCTGCTGATGTCCAGAATACCTGCCTTGCCTTTACGGCTTTTTACGGAATGGATGTCGATTTTTTCCGGATCACCTTCGAAGTAATTGAACTTACATTTCAGTTTACAGCAGAATCTTGGAAATTTTCTTTTCTCTGACATTTTTTCTCCAATAGATTGTGGCAAATATTATGAATGCCAAATATGATGTATAGTAAATAATGTCCTTTATAATGTCAAGAATCTATCGGAAAATGAAATTAAATATTTTCCGGGAACTAGCAATCCGGAGGCATTTGACTTTAAGGCATTTATGGAATATTTTTTTCTGCTTGAACTTTAGTAAAAAACCTGAAAGTTTGATATTTATTGTGAAAGATTTATTGACGTATTTATGCCTTTCCGCATAGATATAATTAAAACCATAGAGGTTCAATATGACTAATAATGACACAAAATACATTTTTGTAACAGGCGGTGTATGTTCTTCTTTAGGGAAGGGGCTTTCAACTGCATCTCTTGGTCTGCTTCTTGAAGATCATGGTTATAAAATTTCTATAATAAAAATGGATCCCTATATCAACATTGATCCCGGCACAATGAGTCCTTTCCAGCATGGTGAGGTTTATGTGACTGATGACGGAGCCGAAACTGATCTTGACCTCGGGTATTATGAAAGATTCACAAATGCCGTAATGTCCGAAAAAAATTCGGTTTCAACCGGTAAAATATATGATACGGTTATTAAGAGAGAAAGACGCGGTGATTATCTCGGACGGACAGTTCAGGTTATTCCTCACATTACAAATGAAATCAAGCGCAGAATTCTTGATGTGGCTCTGACTGAAGAACTTGATTTTGTTCTTGTTGAAATAGGAGGCACGGTCGGAGATATCGAATCGGTTCCTTTTCTGGAATCAATCAGGCAGATCAGACAGGAACTTGGTTCCGAAAGGGTTCTTAACGTTCATCTTACACTGGTGCCCACTCTTACCGTTGCGGGAGAACACAAGACAAAGCCGACTCAGCACTCCGTCAAGGAGCTCATGCAGATAGGTATTATCCCCGATATTCTTTTATGCAGGGCAAGTGTGGCATTAACACCGGAGATGCGCGCCAAAATCGGTCTTTTCTGTAATGTGAAGGAAAAAAATGTAATTTCAGCGCTTGATTCAAAATCAATATATGATATCCCTCTAATGCTTCATGAGAACGGATACGATGAAATAGTGCTTGATCATTTTAAAATGGAAAAAAGAAAGCTTGCTCTTAAGGACTGGATGAAGTTTATAGATGCATATCATAATCCTAAATTTAAGGTCCGTATTGCTGTGATAGGCAAATATATTACTCTGCAGGATGCGTATAAATCAATTTATGAAGCATTGATTCACGGTGCTGCAGCTAATCTGGCCGACCTGGAAATCGTCCGTATAGATTCAGAAGATATTGAGAAGAAAAAAATATCAGTTAAATCTGCACTGAAAAATATTGACGGGGTTCTGATTCCGGGAGGTTTCGGAAACAGGGGGATTGAGGGTAAAATTGAATCAATTAACTATGCCAGAAAGAACGGTATTCCGTTTTTCGGAATATGTCTTGGTCTTCACTGTGCTGTAATCGAATTTTCAAGAAATGCAGCCGGCCTGAAGGGGGCTCATTCCACAGAGTTTGACCAGGAAACGCCTCATCCGGTTATTTCACTTCTTGAGGATCAGGTAAATGTTATGGATAAAGGCGCGACGATGAGACTTGGTGCGATCGAATGCCGTTTCATTGAAGGCGCAAAAATGGCTGAAATTTACGGACAGACGACGATTTTTGAAAGACACAGACACCGCTATGAATTCACCAACCGTTACAAGGAAATCCTCGAAGAAAAAGGGCTTGTATTCGGCGGTATTAATCCTGAGCAGAATCTTGCCGAAACAATTGAACTTCCCGGCCATCCATGGTTCATGGCAACACAGTATCATCCTGAGTTTAAATCGAAGCCGACAAGACCGCATCCTTTGTTCAGGGATTTTATCAGGGCATCCATTGAACAGAGCAGGAAAAAGAAAAGCTGATTCTGTTTTTTCTCCAGGGTACTTCTTTCTTGGAAATTGGACATGGTATGCTTTGACAGAACGTCAAAGCATCGCCGAATTATTGGACACAATGCCTTACGCCGGTTCGGTGTATTGTTTTCTTCTGCTTAGAAAGCAGCATAATATTGCTTTGAGCATTGTCAAACTGCAGATGTGTTGTTCGCTTTTAACCGGATTTTGCTTCAGCGGATCACCATTGTTTTAAAGTGTAATATCAAGTGAAACTGTGGTTTTCTCGTTTCTTGTATCAGGAATAATGTTGCAGTTGTAATTTATTTTTTCTTTTCTGCAGTGATCTTCCAGGTATGAATGATACAGCATTCCGAGGCCCTGATCAATGTTTTCATCGTTTTCACTGTTACCTGAATAGAATTCAGCGATCGAGATACCTTCAACATTTGCGTGCATTTTCTGATTTATTACATCCTGTGCAATTTCATCAACAATGGAATGGTATATCACTGAAATGTGAATTTTATATTTGTGACCGACTGTTGAATTTTCCTGATTGACGGTCCATGCCAGAATAATGTTATCATTATTGCGTTTCGCAATCTCGCAAATTCTTTCACGATGAAGACTTTTTCTCAGAAAAGTATTTATTTCACCCGCTTCAGCGAGGTTGTTGCGGATAATCAGTCTTTCCATATGTGATTTTTCAGCATTCTGGATAAGTTCCATGAGAAGATTGCTTAAATGAACGGCGATTTGGGTTTTTTTAAGATAATCGGCAACAATTGCTCCGAAATCGGCAAGTATGGCGTCCTTAAGATCAGTTCTGCAGATTATGTAAAAAATATACCAGATGCGGTCATCAATCCATGCAACAAATTTATCAAGACATTGCATCTGGCTGTTTTTATCTTCTTCTGAAAATTCAGTACTCATCTGTATCAGTTTCATTACTTCGATTAAAAGGTCCTGTTTAACTCCGTCAAATTCCCGTTTTTTTGATTCCATTAGATTTTTGAATGCAGTATTGTTAAACTGATCCAGGCTTACAATTGAATTTTTTGGATTTTTCCTGTTGAAGTCTTTAACAACAGATGATTTTGAAAAGACATCCCATACTGACGGACTTAATTTTCTGTACAGAATTGCAAAAATTATGAGATTATTTGTACTGATAATCTCATATCTTTTGTTCAGAAGTTCGGGCGCTGCCACAAACAGCTCTTCAAGATAGGAATTCATTACGAGCTTCTGCAGTGTTTCGGCATTATAACCGGTTGATTCAATACCGTCATGGTTTATTCCCATGTGGTTTTTAACGGCTTTCATTTTAAGACCGGAGCCGCTCATGTAATTTGCGCCTTCTTTTGTCAATATAAGGCTGCATGGAAGATTGATTCTTTTGTCTGCTCTGTCTAAACACTTCATGTTCTGCAGGATAACCTCAGGCGGTTATTAATCAACTATTTTTTTAAAATCTGCAGCACGGGCTGTAATTGTAAGAATATATTTACCATTTAATATAAATTTAATCTTGCATTGCCTGATTTTTAAAATTATTATGTACCGGAAGATATGGTGTATGATATGAATTTAAACAGATTAAAAACAGCTGAATCAAATTTCATGGATATGTATCCCGGAGGGTTTGGCAATCCTGTCATGGAGCAGATTGCCAAAAAGCATAAACCGGAAAAAATGAGACTCATGGCTCAGCAGCTTCTGAATGAAAACCTTTTCGCTGATGTTGAAAATATGACAAAAAATATCAATAAACTCATATGCGCCTCATCAATGGTTTCAGTTTTTGAGAAGCCCAAATTCAGGGATTTTACGCGTGACATTGATTATAAAACAAAACAGATTCTAGTTGAGGCTCATTATGATCTTATTCATGGGGATCAGAGAAAAGGTTTTAATTTACTTGTGAATCTTCTAGAGAAATACCGTCTTGCGAAATGGACTTATGTGACTGCCTGTCTTTTTTATTACCGTCCGGAAAAAGAAATTTTCATAAAACCGACTACATGCAAGGGAGTCATCCGTTTTTTTGAACTTGAAGGACTGACATACAGACCGCTCCCGGATTATGACTTCTATGTTAAATACAGGAAAGCCCTTAATGAATTAAAAAAACAAACTTCCGGACTTTCTGATGTTGATAACGGTGCTTTTTCAGGTTTTCTTATGATGAGCCTTCCTGAAAAATGAAAAGCTATTGATGTGACTTACAGGAATTGAGTAATACGGTTTTTTATTTTCTTGAATTAAAAAACCGCCATGCTATACTGTTGAAGTTTGCGTCATTTGAAATCATGCTGATTCCATGTGTCATAAATTATCAGGGGGAAAGGAATGCGGACGGAAAATACTATTAATCTCGGAAATTTACTGCTGTCCCTTTCAAATGCGGCTGATCTCGCAAATACTAAAATTGCACAGCATCAGCAGCGTACGGCATATATTGCCCTTGAAATATGCAAGACTGCAGGTGTTTCTGAAAAAGTTACAGCTGATATTTTTATGGCGGCTCTGATGCATGATCTTGGAGCAATTACGATTTCTGAGACCAAATCAATGGACAATTTTGAAACTTTGAATACGGATGATCATTGTTTAAGAGGCGAGCTTCTTTTAAGAAGAATTCCCGAATTTCAACGTGTAGCTAAAATCGTTAGAAATCATCATACGCCATGGACAAGTCTTCGTGAGCTTCCTGAATCCGATAGTGTTCTTTCGTCCCAGATTTTAATGCTCGCCGATAACATAGAAAGAATGATTAATACCGGGAAGTATATTCTTCATCAGACAGATGAAATTACTGACAGGGTGAGGAAACTCGGCGGTGTTGAAATTGACCCTGTTCTTATAAAAATTTTTCTTGAATTTTCGCACAGAGAGGAATTCTGGCTGGATATTATTTCTCCGCGACTGTATTCGCTCCTTTTTCATACAGGACCTCTGCACAGCATAGAGGTCAATTACCAGATAATTGAAAATATTTCCAAGCTGTTCAGGGATATAATTGACTACAAATCGCCTTTTACTGCAACGCATACTTCCGGTGTTTCGGCAAGCGCTGAAATGATTTCAAAACTTTTCGGTTTAACAGATGTTGAGATACAGGAAGTCAAAATTGCGGGAAATTTTCATGATCTCGGAAAGCTTGTCGTCCCGAACAGTATTCTTGACAAGCCTGGAAAACTTACAAAAGAGGAATATGAAATAATCAAGTGTCACAGTTATTATACATATTATACGATAAATTCAATTGAAGGCCTGGAGCATATCGCGGAATGGGCAGCTTACCATCATGAAAAACTGGATGGGTCAGGTTATCCTTTTCACTATGATAAAAACGATATAACCATTTTTTCAAGAATTATTGCGGTAGCAGATATTTTTACAGCTGTTTCCGAGCACCGGCCTTACCGTAAAAAAATGGAAAAAGAGGAAATAATAAAATTTCTTTCCGGACTTTCAAAGGATAATCTTATTGATTCAAAAGTTGTTGAACTGCTTTTTGATAATTATGATTCGATCAGTGAACATGTTTCCATTATTCAGGAATTATCGAGTGAATTTTATAATACACGGCTTAACGGAGTCTGATTTTTTCAGAATAATATTTATTTTTAATGATGGATATGCAAAACTGCCGGGAGGACTGATGTTTGAAAATTTAAAAGAAAGATACCGTACCTTAACGGGAAAAAACAGCAGAAAATCCGTATCTCTTATTTTCCAGAACCCGGGATATGTTCAGGATTCCGCTGAAAGGCACACCCAGATTCTTATTTATAAACTCATGATGATTGCCGCTTATGCTGACGGTTCCGTTGATGCGGATGAACTTAATCTTATAAAGGATTATGCCTTTGAACAGTGTCTTAACGAACAGGAGTGGGCTGAAATAAGTTTTTTCGGACAGGTAAAACCGTCCCGTGATGAACTGATTGAAATTTACAGAAATATTCTTAATGAGGTTAAATCATCACGGCAGAGAAAAAATATTCTTGATGCTGTCCGCAGTGTGATAAACGCTGATGAACTTATAAGTGATGAAGAACGTATATTTCTTGAAATACTTGAAAAGGAAACAGGCAGTTTCAGAATTCCGCCGGTTTCCGGCATCATCAAAAAACTGAAAGACGGTTACCTGGAGAAAACAGGCGGCCGTCAGTCTGACAGCAGTTCAATTCAGTATTCCATGAACCCCGTATTGCCTTTATTGAAAAATATTGTTATTTCAAGCAAGGCGGGAAATGATGAAGTTATTGCAGCAAAACTGGGACTGGCTATTGTTCTAATTAATGCAGACATGGATTTTCATGAGAAGGAGAAAGATGCTTTCATTGTACTGATTGAAAAATTATGCGGGATAAACAGGGAAAAAGCGGAAGATCTGGCTGTCCGGATACTTGAAATTCCGGACGGGAATTTCGAAATATCACATCTTACCCGCATACTTGCCGAATCATTATCGGTTGAGGGAAGAAAGGACTTTCTTGCCGAACTTTTCAAAATAGCCAGGGCTGACCAGGTTTATGATGTGTATGAAGATAAATATCTGCGTATTATTAATAACAGTTTACTGCTAAGCCATAATGACTTCATTTCGGTGAAGCTCCGGAAATAAGATCTTTGATGTTAAATTTCCCTGTTACTCATGTTCATTTTAAAATGCAGTGAGAAGCATCCGATATATGTCCGCCTGCCGTCAAAGGCATAATTTCTTTTACTGAATATTAATCTGAACCGTAATTATTTGATTGACTGCCGGTTTAAGAATACATTACTGTCCTCACATTAAAAAGCAGTTCCGAAACCTGTCCGGGAATTCTGCAGGTTTATTCCAATAAAGATTCAGGAAAAATCTGAAATAATTTGCTGTTAAATTTTTCCATATCTTCCGGCGGGATAAATATTTTTTTAACCGGTTACGCTTTAAATAATCCGGAGGATGCATAAATGACTTGTAAAACAGCAGGTTTATTCTACCTGATGGTTACAATATTTCTATTCAGTACGTTTGAGGTAACTTCAAAATATCTGTCTCCTTTTATGCTGCCGACTCAGATAACTTTCATACGTTTTTTTATCGGTGGAATTTTCCTGCTCCCTTTTGCAGTATCACGTATGATCAGGAAAAACATCAGTCTTTCCATTGCGGATATTCTGAAAATGGTTTTTCTGGGAATTGTAAATATCGTTTTCAGTATGGGGCTTATTCAGCTCGGTCTGGTTTATACAAACGCTTCAATCTGTGCGGTACTGTTCAGTATTAATCCGCTGTTTGTCATTATTTTCGCAAAACTGCTGATCGGAGAAAAAATAACGGCTGCAAAAATTACCGGATTGGGATTCGGAATTTCAGGACTGGCGGTTCTGTTTTATGACAGCCGGATGAATGGATCGTCTGATTTTTACGGATTGGTACTGATTCTTCTTGCTGCAATATGCTTTGCATTCTATACTGTTGCAGGTAAAAAAATTATAAACCACCGTATTGACAGTTTAATTGTTACGGCTTTTTCTTTTTTGGCCGGAAGCTTAATAATGATTCCGTTTCAGGCTGTTCTGAAAATTCCGGTAATTCCGGATATGTCCAAAATAATTCCGCAGGTGATATACATGTCCGTGTTTGTTACCGGTATTGCTTATTATACTTATTTTGAAGGACTCTCCCAACTTGAAGCCGGAGCCGGATCGATGCTCTATTTCGCCAAACCAGCACTTGCCTCAATATTTGCCGTTATCCTGCTGCATGAGAGAATAAGTCTTAATCTTTTTGCGGGAATACTCATAATCGGATCCGGAATTTTTATTTCACAGAATCATCTGTTTCTGAAAAAATCAGATTCTGATCCCGGAAAGTTGAAGGGGAGTGAGAAATGACAGGAGTACTGGTCAACACTGCGGCAATAATCGCCGGCAGTATCATAGGTCTTATTTTCAGAAAAGGTATCCCGCAGAAATATACCGATTCTGTAATGACGGGAATCGGTTTGTGTACCGTTTACATAGGCATATCCGGAACTTTAAAAGGACAGAATAGTCTTGTGCTTATTTTTTCAATAGTCTCGGGAGCTTTTATAGGAACATGGATTGATATTGACGAACGGATGAACAGACTTGGTGAAAACATATCAGGGCACTTTAAAAAGGCTTCCGGCTCCTCTGTTGCTCTGTCTGAAGGATTTGTTGCAGCCAGTCTGCTGTTCTGTGTAGGAGCCATGTCTATTGTTGGGTCGCTTAATGCCGGACTCTCCGGAGACAATGAGATGTTATTTACGAAATCGGTCCTTGATTTTACAGCAGCAGCAATGATGTCGGTAAGTCTTGGAATTGGAATTTTATTTTCAGCTGTTACTGTTTTTGCATATGAAGGGTCAATTGTTCTGCTGTCCCGGTTCCTTCAGCCGTTTCTTACTGAAACAGCAGTTTCGGAAATAACCTGTACCGGATCTCTTCTGATTCTAGCCCTCGGGCTGAACATTACGGGTATTACAAAGATCAAGGTTGCAAACTATCTGCCGGCAATCTTTATAGTACCGGTGTTATGCTATATAATGACTTTTTTTAGCTGAGAGAATTTTTATTTTAACTGATTGCATTTACAGGATCTGCATCTTGGAAGTCTGATTTGCCGATTATTATTCCAGCCAAAACATTCTTAATATTGATTTAATCCAATATCCCCAAATAAACTTATGTTTCACTTTAATCTGAATTATAATTATATTATAAATTATTAGCCGTTTGTCAAATTCAATTTGTGTCGAAAGATTGTGTACTTTTAATTTATTCTGTTTTATAATAAATCATATTTATCTTCAGCTAAAGAATCATTGAATTTTTTATTGTATTTCCATGCAGCAGATGGTATAAATATAATATAAGCATAATAGTGATTTTAAGGAAAAATATGGATGAGTTAACAACACTGAACTATCATGCACTGTTTAATAACGCCCAGGTGATGCTGCATTTTACTGATGTCAACATCAGAATAGTTGCAGTAAATGAATTCTGGCTTGAAAAAATGGGTTACGCAGAGGATGAGGTTATTAATCGCAAAGCATCTGATTTTATGGCTGAAGATTCACGTGAAAAAGTTACCATAAATATCCCTGAATTAATCAAAAATAAAAAAATCAACGGAATAGAGGGAAAAGCGGTAACAAAATCCGGTGAATTGATTGATATAATATTCGGAATTCAGATTGTATTCGGCGAAGAAGGGCAGCTGAAAGGTTTCCTTACTACAACCATTGATGTGACCATGCAGAAAAAGGCTGAAGAAGCTCTACGGCAGAGAGAACTTTATCTTACGGCAATTATAGAAAATCAGCCGGGACTTGTGTGGCTGAAAGATGCGGAAAGCCGTTTTCTTGCGGTTAACCGGGCGTTCGCGCATTCATGCGGAAAGACTTCGCCGTCGGAACTTGTCGGGAAAACGGATATTGATATTTGGCCTGTCGAGCTTGCAGAAAAATACAGGGCCGATGATATGGAGCTTATTAAAAATAATGCTCCGATAAAGATTGAGGAACTTATTTCAGATGCCGGAACAAGACGGTGGTTTGAAACCTACAAGGCACCGGTCGAAAATGCGGAAGGTGAAATAATCGGAACTACCGGATATGCTCATGACATTACCGACAGAAAACTGAAGGATGAAGCGCTGCATAATATGCAGAAACTTGAATCATTGGGTGTCCTTGCAGGCGGTATTGCACATGACTTTAATAACCTTTTATCAGGCATTTTCAATAATATAGATATTGCGCTTATGCTTACAAAAGAAAATGATGTCAGAGATGTACTTCTTAATGCTAAAAAAGTCATTTACAGGTCAAGGGGATTGACACGGCAGCTTCTGACTTTTGCAAAAGGAGGTACGCCGATTAAAAAAATTGAAAATCTGGTAACTTTCATTACAGAAACCGTTCAATTTGCGCTAAGCGGTGCAAACACAATACCCGAATTTGCAATCCCGGATGATTTATGGCTGTGCGAAATCGACAAAGGTCAGATTGGCCAGGTAATTGATAATATAATAATTAATGCACATCAGGCAATGCCGAATGGGGGAACAATTTCAATCAGCGCTGAAAATTTCTTCGTTGATAAAAAAGCAAAATCCGCGTCACTGGATCCGGGCAGGTATGTTAAAATAAAAATTTCAGATCAGGGTGACGGAATACCTCCGGATGTTTTACCGCAGATATTTGATCCTTTTTTTACAACCAAACCATCAGGAAACGGTCTCGGACTTGCGACATCTCACTCGATTGTGAAGCGTCATGGTGGCGGGATTGAAGTTGAAACTGAATTGGGCATGGGTTCAACCTTCACCATATATCTTCCGGCCGCTTCCGACAGTATTAGCGTTACGGATGAAAAAAAGCAGTCAGCCGTCAGAAGCAAGGGCATAGTTATTATTATGGATGATGTAGATGTTGTGTTAAGTACATCTAAAAGACTTCTGGAGCTTATCGGATATGATGTCATTACCACTGAAAACGGTCCTGATGCGGTAACCGCACTTAAAAAAGAAATAAATGATAACAGATCCGTAAGCGCAATGCTGCTCGATCTCACCGTTCCGGGAGGTGTTGGAGGACTTGATGTTATTTCACAAATCAGAGCCATAGATAAAAATCTTCCTGTTTTTGTAGTAAGCGGTTATGCGGATGATCCCATTATGTCTGATCCTGAAAAGTACGGTTTCACCGGCAGTATCTGTAAACCTTTTACCTTAAAAGAGCTTACGGAAATTCTATAAATGAACATACCTTCTTTCCTATTTATGAAAATTCCATATTATAATTATTGACACTTAATAAATACTGAATAATTTATTGAGATAAAATTATCAGACGGAGCACTCTGATGCTGAAAGCGATTAAATTTGTTTTTACTGTAAATTCGGTTTTCATGCTGATTATGTGTTCGTCAGGAAATATTAAATTTCCTGATAATACAGGATCAGAACCGCCTGCTGTTTCAGTTTATATTTCATCCTCCGTAAATCCCGGATATGAATGCAGTTCCAGCCTTCTGGGGATTTCGCCCTGTTATTCCTGCAGGGAAAATATTGAAAATGTTTATAGGGGCATTAATGCTGCAGTCTTTATAAATGATGCTTTTGAAAAGCGTAAACATGAACTTCAGAGCAAAATGAAATTTGAAAATACTGTTACTGAACTGAAAAACAGGAAATCCATTAATGTAACGGAACAGCCAGGTGTTTTGAAGGTTTTAAATGAGGTGAATACTCCGTATCTCCTTGAGATTGATTTATCAGAATGGGGATTTGTTTTTTTTAAGGGAAGACCCTGCATTGAAACCAGATTCAAGGCTGCCTTATATGATGTGTCCTCAGGAAAAACATTTTGGGAATTTAAAAGGAAACGGATGTATTTCTATGACAGAAATGTTAAAATTCAAAATGTAGATGAACAGAACACAGTATATATGATGCGAAAAATTTCAGAAAGCATAATAAATGAAATTTTTGAAGATATTAATTCATCTGAAGATGAAAATGATAATAAATAACTTAAATACAGGAGGGGGAGTCATGTTAAAAGGGAAGGCATTCATCATAGCTGTTTTTCTTATTATACTGGCCTCTCCTGCTGAAATATTTTGTGACTTTACATTAGACGGCGGGATAGAAACAGATCGCATGGAATGGTGTCCTGCATTTGGTGCCGGACTGGATCTTCCTCAGCAGAAATTATGCAGAGGCATCAATTATTCTGTCGGATATAAAATTACCGTCAGTAAAAAGAGTGTTTATACATCCGCTCCGGGTACTGTCGGGGGGCTTCTTGTTACGGCAGCACTGTTTTCACAAAGTGACGAGGATGAGAACGATGAAGAATCCGAAGATGAAAATGACGGCAGAGGAGTTGTTTTTACTGCCGGTGTTTTACTTCTGGCGGTTCCTGAAAACATCACCATTCATTTCTGGCTGACGCCCTCAATTGAACTTGGACTCGGACTGCATCCATGGGGAATGGAATATGATATGGATGATCATTCCCCCCGTTTTTGTAATGGAATAAGTCTGGCATTTAACTGGATATTGGATACGAAATTTTTAATCGCTCCGTTCGCGGATTTCCGTTACGTCTATTCGGCAGAAAAGCCTGTTTTTAATGCCGGAGTAAAAATGGGAATAACATTTTAATTTTCTGCATGCTGATTAAACTGTTTAGTGTTTAAGATATATTAGGATTTTTCTGAAAAGATATTTTGAGTCAGATGAAATTACTGCCGGTAAATGGAGGGAAATATTGAGACATATAATATCTTCTGTCCTGTTTATAGTTTTTATTTCATGTGCTTCTGAAAATCAGAAT
>JAFGJZ010000109.1 GCA_016928815.1 Spirochaetota bacterium | reverse complement strand
GAAATACTACGGTTTTGCGGGGGTAACACTTTTGTTAATACACTTGACTTAATTCGGCTGCTGTACTTCATGATAGTTGTCTCCTTTTATTTTTCTAGGCGACAACTATGCTGGCATATAGGGATCGTGTCTATCAGAACCAAGCCAATAACATGGAATCTTCTGTGATGAAAGAACATAAGAACCTAGTACATAAACTGAATTTCCAGAGACTGCGACAACATCTGTTTTAATGTTACTTGAAAATGGCGGCACAGGAAGATCAATTCTGTTTTTATCAGACCATACACAATATTTAATATCACCACCTACACTGTATTGTCCGGTAATAAAAACTTTTCCATCTATAATCTGCATTTCAGATTTTCCCATATTAGTTATGTCAGCAGTTGTAAGATCATATTTTACATCATTTATCCAATATGAAATGTAATTAACAGTATTAGGTCCTTCAAAAACCTGATATTTAACGGTAAAATATATATTATTCTGCGATATTGAAAATGTCGGGAATGAAGCATTAACAGCATTATCAGGTATTGTCAATTCATGATATTCTTCATCAATCCAATAACATAATTTTGCATCTGAAGTTGTTGAATTAAATATTTCCGATACAGACAATACTTTTCCATTTTCAAGCATATCGAATTTGATTAAATTACTTATATTATATCCAGCTGGCATAGGGAGTTCATGTCGAACATTATTTATCCAGTAAACTCCATAACTTTCTGTAGAATCTATTATAATTCCCCCATGATAAATATCCCCACCATTTAATTTTATATATTTTACAGAACCCTCAAAAGAAGACCCTGCCGGTTTTGGGAGAATAAATAACTCATTATTTTTCCAATAACAATAGGCAATCACTCCCCAAAGTATATTCTGATAATTACCGCTAATAAACAAATTACCATCATCGATTCCAGCATTAATAGCGTATGCTTGATATCCAGAAGGTGCGGTAAGTTCATATTTTGTAGTATTTATCCAATAACAAGGATAATCCGTAATCGATTTTGTATAATAACCAGTAGTTACAACCGGATGCTGATCAACTGTTATTCCGCAAAAATCTTCAATATTACCATCAACAGTTATTACTTTTATTTCTGCTGTTCCCGGGTTTTTACCAGTTATAAGTCCAGTTGAAGTAACCTCAGCAATATCGGTGTTACTACTGAACCACTTTACATCTTTATTTGTAGCATTGGAAGGTTCAACTGTATGCACTAGCTGTACATTCAAATTCGGCAGTATGTTTATATTTGATCTATCAAGACTAATACCTGTTACAGAAACAGGTACTGCCTTAACAGCAATGTTGCATTTTGCTGTCTTTCCACCATCGACAGTTTTAACAGTAATTTCAGCAGAGCCGGTATGCATTCCTTTAACAACACCATTCGAATCAACAGTTGCAACATAAGTACTTGAACTTGTCCAGTTAACAGCATGATTTGTAGCATTTGGAGGAATTATCGTTTCATTAAGGTCAACGGTTCCATTGACCTGAATTTCCACAGAAGACATGTCAACTGTGACCCCTGTTACAGATATAACCTGATTTGTCACCGAAACTGCACAAATAGCCGTATGTTCACTATCAATAGAAGTCGCAGTGATTATAGCATTACCTTCCTTTATCCCTGTGACATTTCCATCTGAATCGACATCTGCAATAGTACTATCATCTGAAGACCAAGATACATCAGGTTTTGAAGGAATTAATTGATATGAATTTCCTGTTAACAAACTAAGTGATGAGCAATTAAGAGTAAGACCGGAAGCAGTCGATGCATCTGAAGGTGTACTGTCATTATCAAAACATCCTGATAAAATAAGAGAAATGAAAAGCAAATGCATTGCTGCAATTTTTAATCGTTTATTCATATTATCTCCATAAAATTCATTTATTTTCCACTTAGTCTTTTATTAATTTGATTACAACCAGATTGTCAAGCAATTATTTTTATGGTATAAATTTATATAACAGTTATGAGCATGTCTTTATTAAACCTAAATTTTAATCCAGTCTAATTATTAATGTCATTTTTAGAATTTTTAATTCTGTTTAGAATATGAAAATTTATTTTTTTACATGTTATAATTGATACGAGACTCAACGTTTTAATAAAACCCACTTTCCGTTAACAATTTTTATTCTCATCGGAAGAATGGTATATTTGCCGTTTGCAGAACTTTTTGCATCAAAATGAATTTCAGTATTACTTATCCAGTATACATTTTCCGGGAACCAACCGGCATCACCAATTGTTTCAACGAAATTTTCATCATTATTTTCCGCTTCACCGGTACCGGGTGCTACGTTACCACAGTCAATAAAATATTCATGATTAAATCTGTTTCTTGAAAATGAAAAAATCTGGAATCCGGTCGGATCAAAACCGGCATCAATATCAACTGATACTATAAGAAATCTTTTTTTATCAGGAGAAAATTTAATATTCATATTCCATAAATCAGCAGATGAACCGGTTTCTCTGTTTATGCAGTGGTAAATCCAGCCTTCACCTCCCCATGTCTGTGCTATTACAAATGAATTCAGAGTTGCTGAAAATAAAACTCCGGAGACAGTGCTGCCGGAGTCATCTGAATTATATTTATGAATTACCCCGTTACCGAGAATAAAATAAAGACTTGAATAATCCGGAAAATCTTCCTTTTCATTCAGCATTTCCAGATACTTATCAAAAACATAACCATCTGTATTATCTTTAAACCGGAACTTTATCCACATTCCGGCAGAATCAATATTACTGATATATTCATATATAAAAGTAAAGCTTCCGGAAATCTCTACACCCTGACTTATCTGTCCAATGACTGATGAATTATAAGCCGGTTCTGAACGCACATTAAGAACTGAAGGCTTTACCCTGAATTTCATTCTATCGCTTTTTGAATTATCACCTGCATTTACTGCAGCAGAAGCAAAGATAATAAATGCAATGGCGGAAATTTTAAACGCATACAATTTATTTCCCGAACAAGACATAAGTTTTAATTGGAATTTAAAGAAATAAACTCAGACAAGACTGCCAGCCTGTTTTTCTTTTGAAGGAAAATTTTTTCGATAGGAACATATAATATAATTTTCTTCAAAATTCATGGATTCATCAAGATTATAAAATTTCTCAAAATCTCCATGATAGCTGCTGATAATATTATCAGCTTTTTCGGAATCATTTTCAGAAAAAATTTCAGACATATGTTTTTTTATTTCGGCTAAGTTCCGAGCATACTTAAAAACAGTGCTTTGAACCAAACTGAAATTTTTTACTTTCATCATTGTATTCATATCTTCGGGAAGGTAATAATCATTATGAAGAATATTTACCGTGCGGTAATATTCATCCATGGCGCCTTCAAGATCGTCCGCATGCAGAACAATACTTCCTATTACAATCACTTTTTCAAAATCAAGAACCCTTTTCATTTCATCAATGGCCCTGGCCGATTCGACAAAATCAAGACAGTCGATACAGAGAATCATGTCTACAATATTATAATCAACCGGCAGTTTTGAAGGATCCCCGTTAACGATATAAATCTGCTTTAATATGGGATCATCTTTATGTTTTTCAAGAAAATTCTGAATCACAGTGAAAGAATATTCTACTACGACAAGTTTTTTTACAAGCGACACAATTTCAAAAAGAAGCTTTTCACTCCCGATACCGATTTTTAAAACAGTATGGGGATTATGCAGATTTATCTTTTCCAGAACTGAGGTGAGCATAAATTTCTCCCTGACTTCCGGTTCAATGAAATATTTGTTCTCATAATTATATTCAATAAACCTTTTAACATCAGCACTTCTTTGATCCATAATTTATCTGCTCCGGTTATATAATAATTGTTGAAATAATTCAAAATTGTATTATACTCGTAGTATTATTTGCAATCATTTTTTTAATTTTAACTTCTTTTGTATTTGACATCAGAGCAGTGAAATATTTATTTCATTATAGATTATTTATAATCTTTTAAGGAGCCGTTTTTCATGAAAAACAATGAAATTATGTATGATTCATATAAGGAAGATAGAGATATAATTCTTGAATACAACCAGGCAGATCTGAATGATACAGGCGTCTGCAATATTCTAAGAATGGGCGTAGACAATCTCACGTTTGTGCAGGCAGTTGCAAAAATAATAAAGATGATAAATGACGGCGGTGTACATCATGTTATCATGCTGAATCCATATAAGCTTCTGCGATACCGTTCTAATAATGATCTTAACATGATTTACAGCAAAGCATCAATGAAAATTGCAACAGGATCAGGAATGCTTGAAGCTGCCAAAAGACTTCACAATCCGCTTAAAGAACGCATACCGCAAATGTCATTCATTATGGAAATTATCCGGCTTTCAGAAATCAAGGAATATACGATTTTTCTTGTCGGCGGCAAGCCGGAAACGGCTGAAAAAGCATTCTTTAACATAAAAAAATCTTTCCCTGGAATCAGGATAGTAGGAAGACACGGCGGTTTCTTCAGCAAAGAGCGGGAGGCTTCCGTCGTCGAAGCAATAAGAAAATCTGAAGCAAATATAGTACTCGTAGGAATGGGATTTCCCAGAGAAGACAAATGGATATCAAAATTCCGCGGCCAGTTTAAAAATACCGTTTTCATCGGAATTGGCGGTGGAATAGATATCATCTCCGGAGAAACAAATAAGGCGCCAGGATATTTCATGGAAAGCGGTAAAGACTGGCACTACAGAATAGTTACCAGACCATGGAGATGGGGTAAGCTTATCAGATTGTTTTTTTTCAATGTGCATCTGTTTTTTGCCGGTTTGTTTTCGAAGAATAAGAAAAAGAAATCTAAACGCCGTTAACTTTTTTGTTTTTTATATCCGCATGTGTCAGTAATCAAAATTTTCCTCTGACACTTTTCCTGCGACAACCCTTTCCGTTGTCTGACACCTTAACCCTGAAAATTTTACCT
>JAFGJZ010000108.1 GCA_016928815.1 Spirochaetota bacterium | reverse complement strand
TGAATTAAATAAGTTTTACTAATAGGAAACGCTTATTTGAATAAAGTCAAGACTAAAATAGCCGATATAATAAGTAATTGATTATATCCTAAATTTAGTTGTAATACAATTGTATAAAATTATTATATGTTGACAATATTGGAAAAAAAGTACAAAAAGATAATAAGAGCTCATTAAAAGAGATACACTATGGTGACTATGACAAAAAATATTAAAATTCTTATTATTGATGATGAAGACATTATTCGTCAGCAGGTATCATCTTTTTTGCGTCTATTTAATTATAATATAATTGAGGCTTCCGGCGGAAATATGGGCCTTAAACTGTATGAAAAAGAAAAACCGGATATAGTACTGACAGATTTGAGAATGCCTGATGTAGACGGGCTTGAAATATTAAAAAAAATCAGCACGGAAAATCCTGACATTCCGGTAATTATCGTTTCCGGTACGGGTGATATGAATGATGCCATTAATTCACTCCGCCTTGGTGCATGGGATTACATAATTAAACCGATTTATGATCTTGCTGTTCTGGATTATGCGATTAAAAAGGTTATAGAAAGAAGCAGGCTGATCAGGGAAAATAAGGAATATCAGCACCAGCTTGAGAGAATGGTTGAAGAAAGAACCAAGAAAATGCAGGCTGCTCTTGATGGAGCACTTCTTGTAATAGTCGCCTCTGTTGAGATCAGGGATCCTTATACTGCAGGGCATCAGCGCAAGGTTGCAGGTCTTGCAAAGGCAATTGGAGAGCTGATGAATCTGGATGAGAATTTGATATCGGGACTTTACCGTGCAGCTATGATTCATGATGTCGGAAAGCTGGCAATTCCTTCGGAAATTCTTGCGAAACCGGCAAAATTAACGCGGGCTGAACTGGAATTAATAAAGGAACACAGTGAAGCCGGTTATAATATTCTTAAAAATATTGAATTCCCATGGCCTATTGCCGAAATCGTCAAACAGCATCATGAAACGATTGATGGTGCGGGGTATCCTTACGGACTTAAAGGTTCGAGTATCATGATTGAAGCCAAGATTCTGACTGTTGCTGATATAGTTGAAGCAATAGCATCACACAGACCTTACCGTGCGGCAATTGGTCTGGAGTACGCCTTGAATTATATTGAAGAACAGAGCGGAATAAGCCTTGACCCTGATGTTGTCGCAGCCTGTCTTGAGTTATTCAGAGAAAAGAATTATCAGTTTGAAGATGAATCGGTATCAGAATAAAATTTCTCATCAAGCGAATGAATTTTTTCTGATATTTCATATATGGAATAGGGTTTTCTGATAAACCCATTAATTCCGGCTTTTTTCAGTTTCTCAACTCTTTTATCCTGTTCGAATCCTGAAGTAAGAAGTATTACCGACTCGGGAGAAATCTCCTTAAGTTTTACAAACACCTGATCACCTGTCATTTCAGGCATTGACATGTCAAGAATGGTTATTTTTATGATATCCTTTTTCTCTGTAAACAGTCTGATACCCTGTATGCCGTCCTCTGCAAGAATTACGTCATAACCGCATGAATTCAGAATTTTTCTGGTCGCCAGCCGGATGTTTTCATCATCATCAATGACAAGTATTGTTCCGGTACCGTGAAAAATTGCAGGAAGGCCGGTAGAAACAGCAGGATTCAGAATTTCCTCATTTTCGATATGCTCGGGAAAAAACAGATTGAATGTAGAACCGACTCCTTCCTCAGAGTAAACGTTTATATAACCGTTGTGGAGTTTAATTATATTCAGAACCATTGATAATCCGAGTCCGGTTCCTTTGGTTTTATCTTTTGTCGTAAAAAACGGATCAAATATTTTACTTATATTTTCCTGACTTATCCCCACGCCTGTATCAATGATTTTCAGCACAATATATCTGCCTCTTTTCATTTCCGGATAGAAATTGTTATTAATATCCTGGTTTGACAATGAGATGGTTAAAATACCTCCGGTGTAATTATTGTTTTTTCTCATAATTGTCATTGCATGACTTGCATTTATGCATAAATTCAGTATGATCTGTTCGATTTGTGAATAATCAGCATAAATGTATGTATTTTCCGCATTAATTTCCGTATTGATTTTAACCGATTTATCCAGAAGTTTGTGGCATATATTAACTACATTGTTGATTAGCTCTGTTAAATTTATTTTTTTGAAAAGCGGTTCGTGTTTCCTTGAAAGTGTCAGAAGCTGTTTAATGATTTCTCCCGCACGCTGTGCGGATGATCCTATGAGGTTGACGTTTGATTTAATGGTTTCAATATCTGTAAGGCCGGCATTAAACGAGTGATTCAGGAAAGATACGGTTGCAACAATTGCGCCCAGTACATTGTTGAAATCATGAGCAAGACCTCCCGCAAGTGTTCTTACTGTTTCCATTTTCTGAATCTGAATAAGCTGTGAATCTTTTTTAAGAGATTCGGTTATATCGCTGATTTTAATTAAAATACCTGATTTTCTTTCCATGCTTAAAGGAATAAAAGAAATGTTGAAGTAATAATCTTTTCCGGTTAGCGGAATGAAAACATTTTCTTTTTCATAAAATTTAATCCTGTTCTTTTTTAGCGCGCTTTCAATTGATGACTGATATCTAAGGAGAAAAGGGACGGTTTCCCATACTTTACAGCCGACGGCGTCTTTGGAATGAATTCCTGTCATTTTCTCTATTGCATTGTTCCATAAGGTAATGTTCCCTTTTCTGTCCGTAGACACGAGCATTGTAGTCTGAGCGTCAAATACTCCTTTCAGGGTGTTTTTACTCTGTGTAAGCCTGATTTCCGCAAGGTTCCGTTCAATGGTGTTACAGAATATTTCGCCGACAATCTGAAGAAGCCTAATGTCATTCTCAATAGCAGATTCAGGTTTTGAATGGAAATCAAAGCCTATGAATCCGCGCAGGTGTTTTCCGAAAAACATGGGAACGCATACTATTGACTGTATTTCCTGTGACAGCCATCGCTTTTTTTCTACCAGGGCTTCATGAGGAAGATTGTTAATATCCGGAATAAAAATAGATTCGAAATTAAAGATTTTTTTTATGAACCATGGATAATTGGAAATGGCGGTATTTTTCAGTGATTTCTGATGTGAAGGCAGTGTATCGCTGTGCCATTCATGTACATTGTGAATTTTGCTCATGTCTTCTGAAAAAAGAAAAACATAACCACGGTCTGCATTTATTAATCTGGACATTTCTTCAAGAGCTGATTTAATTGCCGCGTTTGTTTCGTTTCTATTTATGTTGATGAATTTTCTGGATATTTCGGATAAGGTAGTATCCATTTGAATTCGTCTGTTCAGCTTGTCCGCCATGGAATTAAAAGCTCTTGCGAGCATTCCAATTTCATCATTTGATGATATTTTAATATGCTCCTTGAAATTTCCGTTTACAATTTTTTTAGTGCTCTCCGCCATTTCAAGAATGGGACTGCTTATATGGTTTGATGACAGTATGCCAAGTACCAGTGCGACAACAAAAGATAGAACCGATATTACTAATAATATCGAAATTGTACTCTGCTGAAGTCTGAGAAAAATTTTTTCACTTATTCCGGTGCCTATGAAAACCGGATGTGGAGAATTAAATATGTTGATCTGTTTCAGGCAATACAGGTAGTTTTTATCAAATATCTTTATTAGCTGAAAACCTGATTTTACGCCCGACAGTTCTTTTTCAAGATCGTTTTCAATGTGAAAATCAGACTTTCCGACATGTCCGCCTGAGTATGAAACCGGAATGTTTTCTGAAATAAAAATTATGTCTGAATCTATGTCGCTTTCAATTTCCGAAACAAGTGATGCCCGTGTTGTATTTCCGGATAATTCATTAATTACATAACCGGCGATGACGTATCCAAGAATACGGTTATCATATGTTGAAATCGGATGAATGCTTATTATTGTCAGAATTTCAGGGCCGTTTCCTGTATTTATGTTTTCAATCTGGTTGAATTCCGGTGAGTTTATCCTGATTGTCGAATTGAAAGAACCTGTACTTCTGATAACATTGAGTAAATTTTCCGGAATTACCGGATCTTCGGGTGTCTGAAAATACTGCCTGTTACCGCTTAGAATAAGCCTGCCTTCAGGATTGATGATGGACAAAAAATTGAGACGTCCTGATGTCGTAAAATAGCTGAGGTAATTTGAAATCGGCTGATCAAGAAGCAGTTCCATATTTACAAGTATAAGATTATTAGTTGATACCTGTCTTGAAATCTGCTCAATTTCGAGAATTTTCTTCTGATAGATAATATCTGCAGTATTCAGCTTTTCATTCAGGCTTGCTTTCGCATTATCGGTGTTCTGTTTGTAGAAATATGTCAGTGTAATTATACTGGTAAGAACAAGAGGCAATGATGTAGTTAGAATAAAAAGAAATATAAGTCTGCCCTTAAGACTTAATGTCCGGTAAAATTTCAGGATTACCTTCATCATGTTTTATTCTTTTCCTTATTTCCTGGTTTCGGACAAATTGTCTGAACTGATATTATAATTGATATTTATCAGGAATGCAAGTTAGTAATGTAAAAATTTGATAAAAAATAAAAATAGTAGTGGAAATTAAGGAATTGTTGTGTAAAATGTGTAAGACTTTTTCGTAAACATATTTGGATGAAATGATAATAATTTTTGAGCATTAAATAATGAATGATAAAATATTGAAGTTTATTGATGATTTTTCCTATCTATGGAATCCTTTATATATTCCTGTTTT
>JAFGJZ010000107.1 GCA_016928815.1 Spirochaetota bacterium | reverse complement strand
ACAGGCAAATATAATTAGACTTGCATATAATTACGGGGGGGGGGCCAGAACGACAGATTTTACGCTACCAATCTTAACTCCTCCTGTTGGGGTTATTCTATCCAATCCTGTTGAGATTGAGAATCCAATCAATACTGAGGCAACTCCTTCAAATACATTAAGCTTTAATTCATATAATATTAATTCAATTACCTCCGGTGCCTGGACCTGCGATTTGTCGTCAGATTTTCCAGCTGAACTTGCTGCGGTTTATACTTCTCCGACAATCTACTGGGATAATGGTGACCCTCCGGGAAACAACACTGTTCCATTGGCGGGATTTGTTGCGGGTGCACCTGGTTCAAATTCACTACCTATTTCATGGACAGCACTTTCGGCGGCAAATGTCGATGCGGATTTTTCAAGTTACAGAATCTATTACAAAGAAAGTTCTTCTTCTGTCTGGTCAATGATTGACTCCGGAACGCATCCTCTTCTTGGAATTATTACAACTGCAAATGATGCAATTATCAGTCTTCAGTCCTTAACGGCATATGATTATTATCTTACAGCAATTGATGTATTCGGGAATGAAACGGCTGTCGGAGCGATTGCGAATAATACAACACTGCCTGCTACTTCATCTGTTTCAATTTCAGATAGTCTCCATTTTTATGATTCAACAATATTTGCTGCTTCATTGGCTGTAGTGACAGACCCGCTTGATCCTTTAGATTTTTCTGTTATTGATTCAGCAATCAAAGTTGAAATTTTCATAGAGGGAGCTTCTCAACCGGATACTTTAAATCTTATTCTGGCAGCAGAAGCGGCGGCACCGGATCTAATAGTTGGGAACGCAATAAATGGAGCTTTGGTGCTGAATACTGATTATTACAGAATTACAGCTTTAAAATCATCACCGAATAAATGGGCGGCGTATATTTCATCAGAGCATCCTCTCATGGTCCCTGGTCAGAATTGTAGATTCATAATTGAAGCAGTAAAAAACGGGACTCCTGTTTATTATGATTACATTGGTGCAACTGCATCTAATCCCAATGATCAGGAATGGGTTTTTACGGTTGTTGACCCGCCGGTATTTAAGCCCTGGCCGACAAGAATACTTAATAACGTCATTACTAAAAAGAATCCTGCTGCCTATCCGGCGTATTATCTGACTGATGATGCGAATGTAACCATTAAAGTATATGATGTGAAAGGCCGGGTTGTTGCGGTACTGCTTGACGGTGCATTCAGAAGGAGCGGCATAAACATCAAGGAAAACGGATGGAAGGGTACTAATAAGGCCGGCAAGAAACTCGGAGTAGGTCTGTATTACATTCATATTAATGCCAAAAGAAAATCGGACGGAAAGGTTATTCTGAATAAATTTGAAAAAGTTGTTATTTCAGAGTAGTTAAAATATTAAATTTATTTCTTTTTCGAAAATGGGTAGTAAAAGAATTCAATTCTATGGTAGAGTTCTTGTTACATTCACAGGGGTAAGATTTACTGAGTTGTCGGCATATGCATTTATTCCTGCAGTTAAAATGATTCTAACCGTATTTCCTGATGCAGGCGATGCTGAAGTAAGATCAAGAAAAAGGTTGCTGGTTCCTGTAGTTCCGTCATAATCCACACTTTCGGTCAGCGGTGTGCCGGGAGGATATTCAACTGAAACTGTAGTATCATATATAACTGATGCGCCGTTCACAGGGGAGCTGAATGTTATCATGATGTATGGATTGCTTTGAGAAATTTGACCTACGGTTGCAGTCAATGCAGTAACAGTTCCTTCAGCACCGGTGGTATTAGTGAAGGCTTCTTCAGGATTTATTGTATCTGATTCCATTGCACAGCCTGAAAATATCAGGAAAATAACAGAAATTAAAAATTTTCTTTTCATAAATACTAAGATAACATTTCATAATCTATTTATCAATTAAAATTTGAAAAAATCAGGAATATTATGCCATCAACTCTCTTTTACCTTAACTCCGGTTTTGACATTGAACTCGGAGGGTATGAAAATACTAAAAACATTCCGATTTTGAACGAACTATCAATGAATTATGTTGTGCTTTCAGGCAGAGAGGATATTGTGCTTTCAAACTCTGTCCCGGATGACGGATTTTACCGGTATCTTGAGAAAAACGGAATATCCGCTTCACAGAATATAATATCTCCGGAAGACTGGGAAATGGAAAGTAATTCCGATATGAAAAATTTCCAATTATGGGGATATAACGAACCGGCGGTAAAAATGTTGAAGTTAAAAGAGGGGAGTTATCCGCCTGTTGAATCTGTGCGGGAACTTAATTCAAGAGAATTCTGCCATTTTCTCAAGCATAAATTTAATCCTGACTGCGGTTCGCAAATTTGCTACGGAATGAAGGAATTAGAAGAAACAATTGAGAAGATCAGCGATTTTCCTGTGGTAATAAAGTCATTTTTCGGAAGTTCGGGAACAGGCATGATGATCAGAGATGGAAAAAAAATCAGTAGAAAAGAGATCGGTAGACTTTCCGGCTTTCTTAACGGAATGTCAACAGGATTTATTGTTGAGCCGTGGAGGGAAAGAACTGCAGATTTCTCTTTAGGAATGATGATCGATTCTTATGGTAAAATTACGAAAAAGTATTTTAATGTATTAAAAAATACTGAAAAGGGAATATTCCGATCAGTTCTTGTCAGCGGAGATTCCGAATTAGCCGGTTTGATTTTAAATGATAATGGAAATTTCGAACTGGATAGATATGCGCATGCGGTTACGGAAGAAGCAGCAGCTAAAAAATATTACGGTTACATAGGCATTGACGGATATTGTTTTAATGAAAAAGGCAAAACGTCTATTGAACCATTAAGCGAAATTAACGCAAGAAATACAATGGCCGGATATGTAATTCAGCTTAAATCACAATATTCCGCCTGCAGATATGCCAGATTAATAATCAGCAGATTCAGCAGCTCAAATATAAAGGATTACGGATCATTGGAAGAACTTCTTTCATTTCATAAATTTGATATTTCATCGGGTGAAGGAATTCTTCTCTGCAATCCGTTATATTACCGGACCGGGGACAGGGTATATAAAACGCTATATCTTAATTTTGCCGTTTTTGCAAATAGCATCCATCAGATAGATGAATACGGCATGATGATTGCAAAAATGGAAAGTTAATTTTTTTCGTTGAAATAATATTTGTTCAGATTATCGTAATTAATTCTGACTCTGTTCAGCAAAGGAGAATTTAAAAAATATGGATCTTTTTCAACTTCTGCTTTAAAAATGAATTTTTTATAAACCTGACGCGCTTTCTGGAGATCTCTCAGGTTTTTGTCCTGCATGAATATTTTCCCGAGCAGGAAATATGCATCGTCCACAGTTTCTCTATCAGAATAATTTTTTATGATACCGGCAGCAGTTTCGAGAGCTTTTTCACTCAGACCGTCTGCAAGATATATATCTCCAAGATTCAAAAGAGAGTCATCCGCAAGATCATTAGCCGGAAACATGGATGCAAGTTTCAGAAACATTTCTCTTGCATGATTTGTATCTTTGGCATTTTTATAGATTTCTGCAAGAAGATATAAGGAGACCGGATACTCACCGGATTCTTTAGATACTTTTGAAAGTTCTGCAGCCGCATTCTTATAATCACCGTTTTTTGAAAGAATTTTCGCGCGGATTATTATGGCCTGATCAAGATATAAACTTGCAGGATAAGTACTTAAAAGCTCGTCAATTTTCATTAGTGAAGATGAATAATCACCGTTTGAAAAATAATTTACAGCAGATTCAAGAAGTATTTTGTCCTCAGCAGCCGGAGGCGGAAGTTCTGCTTTGACTTTTTTCTGCACTGTAAAAGCGGAAGATGACTTATCACCTTCATTTTTGTTTAATTCTGAAATGTTGTCAGAAGAAGATTCTGAATCAGTTACGATATTTAATCTGTCTTCAATTGACTCTGCAGAAATCGAAACGGCTGATGCTGATAAAGCGGCAATAAACATTATTTTTATAATCATTTTCATTCAACAATACCATCATTTTTATTTATTGAGTTCAGGTCGCTTTTTACCGGTGTATTGGTATCTTCAGTTTTCTTATTATCAATTTTCTTTTCAGATGATCCGGGTTTCATAAGTTCCTCTTTTTCTATGATACCGGATGAATCATTTTCTCTGCTGGTGCTGTCAATTAAAGGCAGTTCGGAAATTCCTTCTTTTTTCATCGGACTCAGGTTAATATCTTCCTTTTTATTCAGGTCAGATTCAAAAATTTCCGTTTTAAGTTCAGTTCTGAGATCCGGTGCCTCATACATGGTTTCCTTGCTGTATTCCGGTTTGTTCATTTCCGTGGATAATTCATCCTTTAAGACATCCTGGAAGAAATTATCCTCTTTTTCAAGATTTACATCAATGCTCAAAACATCATTAGTAGATTCAAGAATTGTAATTCCGGTTTTTTTAGCAGCTCCACGTCCATGAAGATATCCCAGAATCAGTCCGGTTATCCAGAGAGCGGAAATCAGGAAAATCGCGATTTGGCGTATCATGTCCAGATATCTTTTATCGAGATTATCAACAAAATTGTTAAAACGAGATAAAATCGAATATACAGTTCTTGTGATCACATTCATTTATTTATCCTGTCTATGATGAAAATAACTTTGCAGGATTTTATATTGCTGCGTGTAACTTTGGAGCATAGAATCCTGTCTACATCTTCATTTGCTATAACCGGAGAATTTCTAAGATTTTTTAATGCTACGGTATAAAATGGATGAATACCCGCTTTTTTATGCTTTAATGCTTCAGTTTCATTGAAGCAGAAGGAAACCGGACCGGATGAGTCAATTTTACCCGGTGTGATTAGAGTTCTTCCGTAGATTTCTATACCATCCTCACTGTAAATTGAAGGGAAAATCATAGGTGTAATCCCCAGACCTCTGACATCTATGACAACAGATGTATAATCCGTTGGAATGATTCCAGTTCCGAAATCCGGAAAATCATAATCAGGAAAATCTAATGGAAGAGCTGCAATTATGTCCGATATTTTCAGACTGGAAATACATTTAGCTGAACTGAAATTATAGGGTACTTTTCTTGTTTTAATTTTGTTCTGAATAAGCTCGGCTGCCATTCTGCGGCTGTATTCACTTTCTTTTAAAAGATCTTCAAATGTGGTAGTACTGTCAATTTGAAGATTTTTCAGTTCTTTGGTAATAAGTTCACGGGAAAGTTTCCCTGATTGTTCATATGCCTCAAGACGTGCTTTATTGATACCGGAAGAGTTGGAATCTGAATAATCTACGGGCAGACCTGTTTCATCACTCTTTATTGAATATACAGCTTCCGAGGTTATTGTACCTGTTTTCCAGTCAATTTCGCTTTTAAGCCGGTTCTCGGATGCCAGTATTGCTGAACAGGCGACAGTTAGAAATATAATTGCATATTTTTTCATCAGCTTTTTATTCCCATTTCCTTTCATATTATCTTATCGGCAATTTATAAATTATTTCAATAAAAAAATTATGTCTCTTAAAGGATAAATTTTTTATATAATTTACCGTTTTTTTTTAAATTTTCAGGATTTAAATCGTTATTAATATAAGGAGATTAAATGGAAAATTTAAAATACTGCAATACTTCTGCAAATGTAGATGGAGTTTTTTATGATGAATTGTACCTTGCTTCCAGACAGACGGGTATTTCAAGCGTAAAAATTTTTAAAGATCTGATTGTCATGGTTATCAGCGGTTCTGAATTAGGCAAAATTACCGGTGTTTTAACGGAATATCAGGATCATTCTCCAGAGAGATGGGAAAATTTTTATTATTCATTAAATGAACTTGAAATTGAAAAATTCAGCAAAGCAAGACAGAAATATAAAATATCTGTGTCAAAATTAGCTTTTATTGGTT
>JAFGJZ010000106.1 GCA_016928815.1 Spirochaetota bacterium | reverse complement strand
GTTGTTCATAAACTGCCTCCTTAATTTACAGGCAGTTTAAATCATGTTTGACTTCTTGAAAAGATGGGGTTAATTTGACGGATACAGAGATACTAAGAATAAAGTACATAGTACCAAGATGGATATAACTTTTTTCATTAGGAACGCCCTCTTTTACCAAAAAAATTTAGTACACAATTAATATCAAATTAATAAAAAACAGTAAATTAATCAAGTTGAAAAAACCGGGAAGGCTGACAGGAAATCTTTTGGTGTGAACCGATTTAGAAATTACACGAACTGTTTCAGATAAAAACCAGCTGCAATAATTGCCGGGAGATTGAGGGCTAAACCGATTAATAACATTGATAATGAATTGTAGAATTTAATTGCGTACCATAGGAAAAGTACTATTGAAAAGCTTATTGTTATGTACAGACCTATTAAACAGATAAAAAACAGACCGCTTTGGGCATCTATCGGGCCACTATTCCAGGAATAAAATGGACTGACACTGAAAAGCCATGACACGAGTTCCAGTAAGTCAAGAATTACAAATGCGATTATAAATTGTCCGTATGGGGTCATTTAAAAAATTCCTTATTATAATTTCTAAATTATTATTGCTGAACGCGGTTAAATTATAGATTTATTCTTTTTAATTTTTTTCATAATATCCGTAACATCAAACCACAATTCATTATCATTAGTATCTGTAATGACATCATACAAACGATCACCTTCTGAAATATTTGATTGATTTTTAAAGGTCATATTTTTATCGCTTAAAACATCATACTCATCAGATACTCTTAATACAAGATAGGGTTTGGACTTTGAACCATCTCCTGTTAAAAAAATGCAATTTGTAAGAATCTGTGCAATTGAAAACATAATCCCTGCTGATTCATCATCTCCATTTTTACTATATGAATAACCTAAATAATAATGAGTTCTCGGACTGAGTACATGATTCGGCCACAGATTGTTCTTTATCAATTCAATAATTTTTCCATATTCTTCTGATTTTTCAAGATCTATTAAATCATTTAATTCGTCGGAATAGGGGTTAAAATTTTCATTGTTCAATAATAAATCACGAAGAACAAGAAATTTTTCCAAAGTTGTATTTTGTATTAATTCGATAAAAATTTTATTAAAATAATTATATTCTTTATTATTCTTTTTTATACTTTTATTTTTCGTCAATAGGATATAACTGCCTGCAAATAGAAAATATAAACTCATTAAAAATAAAAAAACAGTGGCGGTAGTAACATGAGACAAATATTTTAAAGAAAATACTAAACCAATACACCCGCCAATTATTAACAGAGTACTCAGTAACCATTTTGCCCAGTTTTTATTCAATATAGTAAAAACAATAAGAACTAATGTAAGAGAAAACCGTATAAGCTGCTGAATAATTTTATCACTTCCGGAATTTTGAATAGAAACAATAATAATTGAAATTGAAAAAACAATTACAATGGAACAAACTATAGCATAATCCTTTCTAATTTTTAAATTCACAATTATTTCTCCGTAATTATTTTTTTATAATAGCCGACATTTTGATCTATTAGTAATGTAATTACCATCAATTTTTACATTAAAAAAACTCAAAAACAGGATTACCTTCTCTGAACATTTCAGTAGTCCATAATTTTTCATCCCAGAATTCTTTGAATACTAAATCATAACCATCTGAAACATCAATTGCCCAATGATAAAATCTATCTGTATTTCCACTTTCATCGGTACCTGTTCGAACACAACGTCCCCTTATTTTATTGTCGATATAATTCTGATTAAAATATTCAGCGTTACTGTCAACTGCCGGGAGAATACTACTTTCCGTAAGTTTATTAAATTCATTAATAAATATATTACAGACTTTTTGAACTTTATCACTAACATTCCAGATGTATCTATATTCAGGTTCTTCAAAATTCCCAATGGCTTGTACACCACTTACATACAAGACAGCTGATTCTCTCAAGGCAGTAATTGTTATTGGATCTTTTGTTAAAATACCGATTCCGGTCAAAGAGTAATCATCTGCATTTGATACAATATCATAGGCTTCATTTATTATTTTTTCAGCAGACCATTCCAAAGGAGGCAACTTTTTCATTACAGTATTTATGGGATCATCTACATTTGGAATAATATATTCTCCAAAGTTATATTTTCCAAAAATCGGCGATGTAAAAACCTGCAGTATTTTTTTATAATCATCATTATTTATAATTTCATCTAATATTGATTTTTCAACTTTTTGAAGTGCTCGCATTATAGTGAAATATAGTTTTAATTCCTTTGTTTCATTATAATAACCCTCAATTGGAACCGGATTAATAGGTAATGATAAAAAGGTTGCAAGTTTTTTCGCTGCAGACAATAAAACTCCAGTTTCATATTTTTTCATGCTCTCACGACAGGAATAATCCAAACCAAGGATAAGAATCTGATCAGTAATTTTTTTTTCGATAATCATGGTTGCTCACAAATTTTAAAATTTTATTACATATCCAAGATCTGAACATGAATCTAAATAATTACTGATAAATAATTCCGAATTAAAACCATTCAGTTTCTTTTTCTTTTCATTCAAAATTAATAGTTCATTGTATATCAGTGCTAAAATATACGGAATATTTTTTTCAGGCGGATTAGATTCCAATATCCGGTAATCAGGTTTTACACTTAAATGACCAACATTATAAATATCCGGCATTGAAGGTAAACCAAATTGTGACCGTCCCGAAACCCGCTTTTGAAATCGAAAAGGGAATGTAGGTTTTCCCATTGTACCGGTATCTCTTTCGACTAATTCCAGGTCGATCCACAAATGCTCAATATCCCCTCCATATTCAGCGCTTAATTTGAGTTCTAGTTTTTCAAAAACAGGCTGAATAGTATTAGCTATATGTTGCGTTTTACTATCATACATATTTGCATGAAATTTAACTTCCATTATTCATTCCCTTATTTCATTATTTTCATTCAGTTCATTTCAACTGTAAAGCATCATTTTTTTACTCAAAAAAAACTTAACTTCATTAAGAAAAATATATTTTATCAAATTATTTTTTTATTTTGAATGTTTAACTGTTCAAATCAATTCCATATATTTGAGCAGCTTTCACTAAATCCTCGCGATCACCGATACTTTCCTGAAAATATTTTTTAGCTTCACTCATTCTGCCGGATTTTGCCATCATAACGGCCAATCGATAGGAATAATCATTTTGTCCCAGCCGCTTATGCTCAGACTCTGCAAAACCGATGAAATCTTCGACACATTTAAACCTTTCGGAAAAAGGTATTACATGACTGCTGAAATCAGTTTTAATGTCATTTAAAAGACTCTCCATATTTGTCGCTGGTGTGATTTGATATTGTTCGAATTCTTTTTCTCTCAGAAAGGAGATATTTTTAAAAAACAGAGGGCTTCCCTTGGTTACTAATAACTTTATGCTTATACTTTTTTCTTCACTGAATGTACCTGCATAAATATGTAAATTAAACCAAAAGGCAAATGCTATGTAAGTGTTCCATCTGGAAAACTCCAAATCAATAAATTTCACTAAATCCGGTTCAATTTTATAGAAAGAGGCAGCGCCGGTTGTTTTAAAACCGTTCTTCAGCAGAAACGGTTTTAATTCCTCTTTTATAATATCTTTAACCCATTTTCTATATTCACTTACAGTATTCATTTAACCTTTTCCTTTGGAATTAATCCATAATTCTATATTTATCTATAATCAACAGCTCCGATAAAAATAAATTCGTTATGCTGATTAGTATATTTTTTCTGCAAGCCGTCAAATTCAAAATTATAAAGCAGTATGACTGAATTAATTTTACATTCTACCTGCTCACCAAACAGCTGTTTGAATTTAGGAATAACAATATCATCATAAGAACAGCCTTCCAGCAATTGTTCTATATCTGATAATGATTCATTAAAATAACAAATCTCTTTGAAGTCATCATCATACTCGCCAAGGTTAAATAAATCAGAAAAAATAGAAGGTATATAATCACCATCGTCCGTAAATTTCTGAACCGTGTATTCTTCCAGAGTGCTTTCTGATGATACATTCCCGACCCACAAGGAAACTTTATTTTCTTTTATCATAATTTATCCTAATAATCTTTATGAAATAATGTATTTACAAATTTTTAAGATTTTAAGTGACTACTCAATAATATCATAATATGAACCTGACCAAAACCGAAGGTAGAACCGTATAATCACTTTAATATTCCTGAGAAGCACCCTGCTTTTTAGTCTTCCACCCGCGTCATTTATTTATATCACCATATTGTTCTGCCCAATTCCTCACAATATCTGTAATTTCCACTTCTTTAACATTCTCATTCTCATCAAGACTAATACTTATCCAGTAACTATTAATTGCATTATCTTTTATAAAAACACTATCTTCATCTGAAATATCTTCAATTATTCCTAAAGCTGATTCTTTTGAAATGCCATGTATATAATGATTTGCCAGAGAAGAAAGAGATACAATCCGGTTTGCAAACTCATAAGTAACCTGATCATGGTAACTTTGCGTAACACCCATATCCACAGCATTGTATAGCCAGAAGCCATTGGTTAATATCAATAAAATAAACAGAATAATTGACAGCTTTTTCATTTTCGTTCCTCATTAAATTATATGACTTCCCTGCCAGATATTATTAAAATTCACTGTCAAATCAAGTGAAAAAATAAGTCAGTCTTTCAAATTTTAATCAGGTGTGAAATATTTACTTTTACTGGATAATTTATATGGAAATAATACTTGAAATGGAATAAGGAACTGAAATAAATGCAGGAATGACGAACGGACATAATGCAATTACAATAGCCAGTTATTATAATCAGCCTGAAGTTCTCAAATATCTGATTGAAATTAAATAAAAGGAAGTTCAGTTATGAACAAACTTATTCTATTACTGATTATTATAACCTGTAACCCTCAGTATATTTTTTCTAATGATACTGTACACACAGTTGCATCAGAAGAATTATGGTTTCAACTTAATTCCGGAAACAAGGAAATTATAAAAAACTATCTTCAAAAAGGAGGAAATATCAACATTACTGACAATGTGGGTAACAATCTATTAATGCTGGCAGCAATAAATGCAGATGTAGATATAGTAAAATTTTTAATAAAAAAGGGAATTAATGTTAACCACAAAAACAAACTCGGCCAAAATGCATTTATTTCAGCAATAATGAGTTTTAATAATAACATTGAAACAATGAAGATATTAATTGAAAATGGAATTGATACCAATATTCTTTTTACATTTTATAGTTCTGATAATTGGAATACATTACTTATTGCAGCAGATACAGGAATAATTGATATTATTGATTATTTACTAAATATGAATTTTGATATAAATTATAAAAATCAAAAAAACAATATCTTTGTTGAAGAAATATAAAAAATAATAAAACACTCTCATCAGCAAATTTGATCTCAATACCCGGAGAAACCTATGAAATACTATCATGTAGATGTCTTTGCCTCTCAACCGCTTTCCGGAAACGGACTGACTGTTGTTTTTCCGGATAAAGAAATAGATATAGATACATTGCAAAAGATAACTCAGGAATTCAGACAATTTGAAACAATTTTCATTTTCAGCGAACAGAACGGATACTATCCCGTAAGAATCTTCACCGTCGAAGAGGAACTTGAATTTGCCGGGCACCCGATTCTCGGAGCTGCAGCTGTAATTCACAGTCTGCAGAATGACAATCCGGAAAACCTGAATGTGAAACTAAAAGCCGGAAGCAGAATCATTTCAGTTGACTCGGAAATAACCGACAGTTCATACACAGTAACAATGAACCAGGGGATAGCTTCATTTATTAGAACTTTAAACAAAGACAACAGCAGGATTATTGCAGCAGCAATGTATCTTTCAGCTGACGATCTGCATCAGGATTATCCGGTTGAAGTTGTTTCCACCGGTCTGCCCTATCTTCTGCTGCCGGTAAACGGAGCGCTTGAAAAAGTCAGAATTTCTATTCCGGATTTCGAGCAGCTTATTAAAACTTATGATGCAAAGTTTACCTATGTCTTTAACCCGGAAACACTGGAGTGCCGCACATGGGATAATTCCGGACTGGTTGAAGACATTGCAACAGGAAGTGCAGCCGGACCGCTTTGTGCCTATCTTGTGAAAAACAATTTTAAATCTTACGATGAAATAATATCCATAAGTCAGGGGCGGTTTATAAACAGAAAAAGCAACATTACCGGTTATGTTAAAGAAATAACCAAAGAAGTCTTTATAAAAGGAGAGGTTGTTTTCTTTTCTCACGGAGATATTATTATTTGATAATAAATTTCAGGGGAGAACAATACCCTTTTAAAATGAACAAAGTTCACTGAAGTAATTCATTTTGCATTGACATTTATAAAATAAAATATCAATTCTTGATTGCTATATTCTAATTTCAGATTTGCAAATCTAACCCTGAAGGTACTTTATGAAAATAATATCATTATCAATAATACTTTTACTCACACTAATATCATGCAATTTAAAAAATTCCGAGGACAGACTTAATTTTAAAAAACTGCTTTCCATCATACCCTCTGCTGAAAATACCAGTTCAATCCTGCCTGATCTGGAAAAATACTCCAAACCTGCGTTGCATCTGACCATGATAGATCAAGTTACATTTTCTAAAATCGGCGGCAAACCTGATCTGCCGGAAAATTTTTCATGGCCTGCATATAACAGCAAACCCATGTCCTTTATTATTCAATTGAAATTTTCGGAAATCAATAAAAACGGTATCATCCCGGAGCTGCCTCAAAAAGGTCTTTTGTATGTATTCTATGACCAGGAACAGTCTACATGGGGATTTAATCCTGATGACAAAAACAGCTGGTATGTTTTATATCTGAAAAATGAATCAGACTTAGTAAAAGAACATGATTTTCCGGACCGGTTAGATATGTCCGGAATTTTTAAAGAGAAACATTTGACTTCTGCAATAATAAAGACATATCCGCCTGCAGATAATCCGCAAATAGAAAAATTGAATTTTGATGATAATCAATGTGAGCTGTATTATGATTTTCTATATAATGCATACAATGGAAAAGCTATGCACATACTTGCCGGATATCCGTACCCGATTCAGAACGATGACATGGATCTTGAAGCTCAACTATCTTCGAATGGCATAGATTGCGGGGACAGTACTGCATATAAAAGTTCCAAAGCAGAGGAACTTGAGCCGGGAAGACATGACTGGATGCTGCTTCTCCAGATCGACTCGGATGTTGAAACCGGAATGATGTGGGGAGACATGGGCATGCTGTATTTCTGGATCAGAAAAGATGATCTAAAAAAATTAAAATTTGATAATGTCTGGATGATTCTTCAATGCGGGTAATTTTAATTCCGGTTGATATCGGAAGTTATGATGAAATCTATTCATGTAACCTGCCGGCAGGCAGGATGTAATCCACCGGCAGAATGATATTTATCTGAATACAATAATCTTCTCAACATCTGCATCGAACCGGAATCTGCTGCCGTTCTGCGGAAAAATCTCAGTATTTCCCGCCAGAGCTTTTTTCACTGAAAAAGGTACAGAAAATTCAATAAATTCAGGCCTCTGAAAATATTTCATATCCAGATTCAGTTCAATTCTGTCAGCATGTGATTCAATCCGTATATTCAGTTCACCGAAATAGCTGGCTGCTTTTCTTATTTCAATAACTTCACCCGCTTCCATCCACCTGTGATAAAGAACCGGAGTAATCACAATTCCGCCGTCTTCTTCGAAAAATATCATGTTGCGTATTAAACTCAGCAGATCCGCAGCAGCCCAGCCATGATGACCGTCACCCATGCAGCCGCCGCCGGTTAGAGGATGAACCGCTTCAGGAAAGGTACCCGTACGTGAAATATTATTCATGATCCACTGAACAATAGGCAGAACCCGTGCCGAACGGCGGAAAAGATAGCATTCCGCAAGCTGTGCAGTCAGATAAACATTATAACCGGAATGAATGACACGGTGGAAAAAAGCATGATCCTTCTGATACTTTTCACGGATAACTCTCAGAGTTCCGGTAATTCGCGGATCACGCGGATTGAGAAGTCTTAAAGGGAAAAGCGCACTTATTGAACCTATCAGGGAACTGTCAATATTTCTATTAGGAGAACTCGGAATAATAGGAAAAGGAAATTTTTCATTTGCTTTGTCAATGGATTGAAAAACCGATTTTTCATAGTCACCGTATTCTTTTGAGATTTCATTTACATCCTTTTCCCTGCCGAGTATGGAAGCAATGCTCTGAAGTCCCTTTAAACCTGCAAGTGACCAGAAATTGTCCCAGTAAAAATAATCATTCGGTCCGAAATGTTCCGCCGAATATCCTGCTGGAAGAAGTCCGCTTTTCTTCTCCCTGTTCTTCTTAATCCAGACATATCCCTCATAAGCTGAGGGATAAATTTTTTTAAGAAAATCAATGTTACGGTTATAAAGATAATGCTGATAATATGTCCACAGCGCCTGACCGTTTGAATCCCACTCCCCTTCCTGGGAAAGGAAATAACCGTCACCCCGCTGTCGGGAAGGATAATTCAAAAGAATTTTCTCAGCTTCATTAGAGTAACCGAGCTTATCAAGTGTGGTAATTGAATATGCGGCATCCCTGAAATATTCATGATGATATGTATATGGTCCGGGAGTTATTATGTTATCATCAATGAATAAATACAAATGTGCCTTATTGGAATAAAAAGTATTCTTCATTTTCTGATAAGGAATGTCTATCTGCAGACCCTGCTTTATTATCTTTTCCCATTCCGTTACTGCAGCTTTTTTCATTTCAGGATAAGACAATTGATAAATGGATGCCGATTTAACATGTTTCATCTCTTTTGGACGTGTTAAGGCCCGTACCTCGAATTCACGGGATTCTCCGGCATCAAGACTGAATCTATATTCAGCAAAGGCGGTTGCAAGTCCCTGAGGACATTCAGATTCAAATGCCGTTTCAACCGAATTTATTTTTGAAAAACAATCACCTTTTTTCTGATTTGAACAAAAAATTCTATCAGCTTTTTCAGGAAGAAACAGTCCGGTTTTACCGTTTACCAGAAAAATGTTTTTATCTTCCAGAAATTCAATTCTGTTTATACTTGCTATACCTTCAGGATTATACGGACGTATGGATACAAACAGGGATAACTGCACCGGAACTGATTCCAGATTTTCCAGCGAAATTGAATCACAGATAATTTCTTCATCATTTTTATGAGCGAACGATTCAATCCGGAAACGTACATTCTTTTTTATGGATTGAGAAACCACAATCGGCAATGATTTTACAAGATACTGATACATATCCATACTTTTGGCAGGAACAATAAGATAATCATTTTTAAGAATCCAGAATTCAACCGACCATCCGTCAAACCAGGGCGTCAGAAGACCGGTAGGGTCAACAATCGGTTCTCTTTCCGAACCCAGAGTTCCTATGGCCGTCCAGTTACGATGAGCCATATTTGTTGATAATACTGTTGCAGGAATGTAACTGCTGGATGCGATATCATATTGCCGGTTTACCCAGTAAGGCATAATCCAGTCAAGATGAGTCTGAATGGCAAACTGATTTAAAAGTCCTCTCGCTGCAAAATCCAGGCTTACAGCCATTACTTCTTTTGGTATCTGTATTGTTGAACTTTCTCCCAATTTAAAACCGGCTTCCAGACGGTCAACGGCATTCTTCATACCGAAATGTCCGGCAACATTTTTCACAACCCATTTTACCAGATTCATGCAATTCTCCTGAAATGAAAGTAATTATAAACACATTCCTGTTTCAAAACAACAAAATTTTAAAGAATTATATCTCCTTAATAATCGGTATCTTCAATATAAATAAGTATCAATTACCTGAAAATTAATATTAATTGACAAAGCTGCTTCTTTATAAATAACATTATCCAGATAAATTTTAATTCCGGGATAAACCATTGAACGTTGATCATATTAAAATGCTTTTTGACATCGGCGAACTTAACAGTTTATTTATTAATACTGCCAATATCGAGTCCTTTCTTCAGAAAATTGTAACTCTGGTTTCAGAACACATGCTTGCTGATGTATGTTCAATATATCTATATAATAAATCTACTGACGAATTGGTACTTAAAGCTACAAAGGGATTAAACACTGATTTAATAAACAAAGTAAAACTTAAAAACGGTGAAGGTCTGGTCGGAACGGCTCTGAAAGAACTTCGGGCGGTATCAGAAGCTGAGGGCAGTCAAAATCCTCAATACAAGTATATACCGGATCTTCATGAAGAGGAATTTCAGTCTTTTCTGGCTGTACCTTTACTCCAGGGAAACTATAAAATTGGTGTACTTGTAATTCAACGAAAAGCCGAAAGACCTTTTACTTCTACAGATGTTCTGGCATTAAGAACAATATCTGTTCAACTTGCATCAATGCTGGCAAACGCAAAAGCTCTGGCAATGCCAGTTGAAGACCAGACTGATTCAATAACGGATTACGCTGATGACATTCTGCCTAAAATGATAAAAGGGAAAGTTGCATCTGAAGGTTATGCATATTCCAGGCTGAAAATTATCAGTAATAAAAACAACTATCTTACAGATAATAACTTCTGTTTCCTAAATACCTACACTATCAATGACTTTAAAGAAGCATTAATAACAACCGAAAATCAGCTTGAGGATCTACAGAAAAAAGTTGAAGAAAAACTATCAGATGCAGCATCTCTGATTTTTTCAGCACATCTTCTCATTTTAAAAGATAAGCAGCTGATTGATAAAATCACAGCTTTAATTCAGAACAATGTAAATCCTCCCGATGCAATAATTCAGATTTTTACCGAATATAGAAATATTTTTCTTAAAAGTACTGAATTAATCATTCAGGAAAAAACTCAGGATCTTGATGATCTCGCAACCCGTATAATCGACAATCTTCTTTCAAAAGAAGATCAGACAAATAAATTCTCAGATCACATAGTAATCACAAGGGAAGTATTTCCATCTGAACTTCTGAAATTATCTGCAGAAAATATCTCCGGTTTAATCATGGTCGGCGGAGGAGTTACATCCCATATTTCAATTCTGGCCAGATCATTACAGCTTCCAATGATAATTGCCGATGACATGAAACTTATGAGCATACCGGAAACCTCTAAATTACTTATGGATGCACATATCGGAAACATATACATTAACCCGACCGATGAGATTGTAAAAACATTCGAACAGCGCAATGAAGCACAGAAAAGTTTCCTTGAAAACCAGAAGCAGCTGATACTTCCGGCCACAACCGAAGACAAGATAAAAATTAAAATACTTGCAAACATAAATCTGCTTTCAGATCTGAAATCCATAAACACGGACATTATTGACGGTATCGGATTATATAGAACGGAGTTTCCATTTCTAATAAGAAATAATTTTCCAAGTGAAGAGGAACAGTTTATAATTTACAGAAAACTGATTGAATCACTTCCCGGAAAACCGATTACCTTCAGAACTCTTGATATTGGCGGAGATAAGGTACTCTCATATTATGACAAAACAGTCGAGCAGAATCCATTTTTAGGAATGAGATCCATTCGGTTTTCATTAACACACATGGATATTTTCAAGCAGCAGATTAGAGCCATTTTGCGTGCATCGGCAGAAAAAGATGTTAAAATTATGTTCCCGATGATTTCTTCACTTGATGAGTTTTTTATGTGTAAAAATCTGATTAACGAATGTCAGAATGAACTGAAATCCTCCGGAATTGATTATAACATCAATCCTAAAATTGGAGTTATGATAGAAATGCCGTCGCTATTATTTATAATAAATTCATTGGCTGAAGCTGCTGATTTCTTTTCAGTCGGCACAAATGACCTGGTTCAGTATACACTGGCTGTAGACCGAACAAATGAGAAAGTTGCACACCTTTATCAGCCACATCATCCTGCAATTTTACGATCAATGAAAATTATAGCCGATGCGGCAAAAAAATACAAAATTGAACTATCCATATGCGGAGATATGGCCGGAATGCCGGAATATATACCATTTTTACTGGGAATAGGCATACGTCATTTCAGTATAGGCACAACCTATATTCAAAAGGTAAAAAGCATAATACGATCCCTATCAGTAAAAGAATGTAAAAAAACAGCAAAAATACTGCTTTCTAAAAATGAAGTTACTGAAACATCCGAAATTATTGATAAATTTAAAACAAAATTTCAGACAGAATAATATAAAAAATGTTATTGAATTATTAAATAAAATATTTAATCTGAAAATAAATTTTATTCGGGCGGTACAGATGAAAAAATTATTGCTACTACCATTTATTTTATTTTATCTTGGATGTGCTTTAACAAATACGGATAATAATGCATGTACCGGTAACTGTAAAAACGGGACCGGGAAATATACTTGGAAAAACGGATCCTATTATACCGGTGAATGGAAAGACGGTAAACGCAGCGGTAACGGGATATTCTATTATTCCAATGGGAGCATATATGACGGTCAATGGGAAAATGATAAAAGAAACGGAACAGGAACCTTAAAAGTATACGAAAATAAAAAACTGATCGGTAAATATACGGGAAAATGGGTTGATGATGAAATGCATGGAGAAATAATTCTATATGATGAAAATAATGTCTTTCTTCAGAAACTTCAGTACTTTCATGGGAAAAATATAGGAAGTTCAGACAAATAAATAATATTATTGACTAAAAAACAAAAATTATTTTTAATAAACTACTATTTCATCAGGAAATGAATTATCGAAAACTTTGTAGACATACAGACTGTTCATACAATAAATAAAAAAATCAACTCACGAAGCAGTCTTCCTGAGCTTCTTCATACAATAATGGAACTTGCAAAAAATCTTCTTTCATGCGAAGCATCATCTCTTCTGCTGACAGACCTTAAATCCGGTGATCTGATCTTTAATACAGTTACAGGAGATAAACAGAAAATCATACAGGGTGAACGCATTCCAAAGGGAAAAGGTATTGCCGGTGAAGTTGCACTATCCGGAAAATCAGTAATTGTAAACGATGTACGTAAAGATAAACGGTTCTTTGAAGAAATTGATAAAAAGAGCAACTTTGTTACCAGAAATGTCATATGCGTTCCAATGCTGATACAGGATGATCTGGTTGGAGTGCTTGAAATAGTAAATACAATCCAAAAAGACCATTTTGATGACAGTGATATGCTTAAAGCGGATTTAATTGCCGAGCATGCCGCTATTGCAATAGACAGCCGGCGTCTGCAGGATGAAATGTCACGGCGAATGGATGAACTTTCGGCTTTATACGAAGTATCTCAGACTATTTCATTTTCTAACATTTATGATGAAAATATTTTTTTCAACATTCTTAAAACGTTGAGCCGGTTCATCGGAGCGGAAAAATCTTCCATATTTATTCTGGATAATACAACTCAAAAACTTCAGCTTAAGGCCTCATATGGACTTTCAGCAACAATTAATCAGGATAATTGTCTTATTACAAATAATTCCGTATCAACACTTGTTTTTAAAAGCAAGGATCCGATGATTGTTACGGACATAAATGAGGAATTACCGCCAAATGTATTAACGCATAAAAAAGGATATAAGACAAAATCATTTATTTCAGTACCGGTAATTCATAAAACAAAAGCCATTGGTGTTTTAAATATGGCAGATAAGAAAAATAAATCAATATTCGATTCTTTCGACCTTCGAGTACTATCAACTGTTGGAAATCTGATATCCGATACATACTTTAATATTGAAAACCAGAAATACCAGATTGATAGGAAAAGGCTTGAACGCGAGATAGATATTGCAGCCGAAATACAAAGAAAAATTCTGCCCTCAATTCCGTCAAATTACGGTAAACATCAGCTTGCAGCATTCAATCATCCTGCAAAAGTTGTAGGGGGAGATTTCTATGATTTTGTTAAATTTGATGAAAATAAATACGGTGTAATTGTTGCAGATGTATCCGGAAAAGGAATCCCGGCGGCCATGTTTATGGGTACTGCCAGAAATATCGTCAGAGCAGAAACAAGAATTCATACGGCGCCTTCAATGCTGCTCAAAGAATCAAATGAACTCATTTATAACGACAGTGAACATGGAATGTATGTGACTCTTTTCTATGCACTGATTGATTCACATAATAAAATAATCACATACGGAAGTGCCGGACATAACAATCAGATTCTGCTTAAAAAGACCGGAGAACATATTAAACTTAATTCCAAAGGAAAACCGCTTGGCATTTTCAGTCAGATGAAATATGAAGAAAAAATTGCATTATACGAAGAAGGCGACATTCTTCTTTTATTCACTGACGGTGTTTCAGAATGTCTGGGCGGAATAGATCTGGATATTGAACTTGGTGAAAGACGTCTAATTGAAACGGCTGTCAAATTTCTTGACAAAACTCCTTCTGAATTGGTATCTCATCTAAAAATTACTTTTGAAAATTCTGAAATGGATGATAAATACCGCGATGACTTTACAATTTTCGTAATTAAATTTTAAAAAATTTTTCATTTTTCTCCTGAATTTACGTTATATAAGTAAGAAATATAGCGTTGGAGGAGAAAATGCTTCTGAATACATCTATTTATATAGATATTGAACTTCTGGAAAGACTTACCATTTTTTCTGCTGCATTAAAAATTCAATTAAATAGTCTCATTACTCAAATTTTATTAAAAACAGCTGCTCATTATAAATATAATTATCGGGAAAACAGACTAATTGAATATCAGGAAAATACAGGAAATCAGAATTTCATTCCTATTCATGTAAAATTTACTGAAATGGAAAATGAAATATTTCAGGAGGCACGATTTAATTATAAAATTTCTATCAGTAAATTGCTTTTTCTAGGGTTTCTTCTTTTTTTTAATGAAATCGCTAAAAAATTTAAAGATAAGAAAAATAACAATAAAAGATTTTTTTATAGTTATCATAAATATATTAAAAAATTCTATTTTTTAATTGAAAATTTCAATATATCACTTAAGAAAAGAGAATAAAACATCTGCTTATGGAGAAAATCTTGATTAGTATACAAAATTTAAAAAACGTATCGGAAAAGGAACTGCAAAAACAATTCTTCAGATTCGGCGATGATTTTACTGATATAATGACAAATACTGCTATTCCAATCGCTACTGATGTAAAAAAGAACGGTGATGATGCCGTAAAAAAATATACTGAAAAATTTGATAAAATAAAACTGGATTCTGTTATTGCTGCAAAAGATGAAATAAAAAACGGATATGATGTTACATCAGCTGAACTGATCGCATCGTTTTCTAAAGCAATCGAAAATATTAAAGAATTTCATTATCACCAGAAAAAGGAAAATATCAGCTATACAAGATATAACTATGGCAACTTTGGACTTATTTATCAGCCGATTGAAAATGCTGGTATTTATGTTCCAGGAGGAAAAGCAGCATATCCTTCTTCAGTCATGATGGGCGTTATTCCTGCACAGATTGCAGGTGTTAGAAACATTACTCTTATTACTCCTCCGGGTTCAGATGGCCGGGTCAATAATTCAGTTTGTGCCGTATGCCATCTGCTTGGAGTTGAAAATATTATTAAATCTGGCGGTGCACAGGGAATAGCAGCTGCCGCTTTTGGAACTGAAACAGTAAAGAAATGCAATATCATTGTAGGTCCGGGTAACATTTTTGTAACTGCTGCAAAAAGTTATCTTTTCAGTCTAGGAATAATTCAAATCGATTCTCTTGCAGGTCCGAGTGAAACTGTCATTATTGCTGATAAAGATGCCAATCCGAAATGGATAGCATATGATCTTCTTTCACAGGCGGAACATGAAGAAAATGCCGCTGCAGTTTTACTGACTGATAATGCTCAAACTGCTGAACTTGTTTCAGAAGAAATTCAGAAGGATCTGAATTCCGGATGCGGCCGTCATGATATCAAAATGAAAGTTGTTCAGAATAATTTAAAAATTTATATAACTGATTCCATTGAAGAAGCTGTAGATTTTTCAAATAAATATGCACCTGAACACATGCAGATGATGGTTGCAAATCCGGAAAAGTACCTTTCTGAAATCAAAAATGTCGGTTCTCTGTTTCTCGGTTATTTTTCACCGGTTGCGGTAGGGGACTATTTTTCAGGAACCAATCATATTCTTCCAACAGGCGGAGCAGCCAGATTTTCTTCAGGGCTTTCAGTAGATACATTTCTTCGCAGAACAACCTATCAGATGCTTACCGAGGAAGGTCTCAAGCAGTCTGTTAAACCGGTTTCAATAATGTCTAAAGCTGAAGGATTTGAAGATAAACACGGCGGTTCTGTTAAGATACGTTTTGAATAAATCAGAAAACCATACTGATTATTTTAGATCCTGTCATTAATAATGCCAGGCAGATTATATATATAAAATATACTTTCATCTTCATCCCGCTGATTTTTAATCCGATTTTTGTTCCGGCAAAAGTACCTATCAGTCCTCCGGATGTGAGATAATAAAACAATTCCAAATTAATATTGTTACTTGAAATATTATGAAATAAAGCTGAAAAAGAAGAAATCCAGACAAGAAGCAGACTGGTTCCGGCAGCTTCACGGCTTCTCAATCCTAAAAGATATATTAATACCGGAATCATTATAATACCGCCGCCGACACCAAGAAAACCCGTAACTAATCCTGTAAGGAGTCCTAAAAAAAGCAGAGAAACAATCGAAAGCTTGCCATTATCAATTGAATTAAATTTCATATAAGGAGGAATTTTTATTTTTCTAAAAACGGATAAGGTTTCATCACCCTGAATATTTCTATTGACCTTTAAATCATATGTCATAAAGATTAAAATATAGGCAAGCAGCAGGAAAAAGCATCCAAGAAGAATAATCTGGACGGCTTCAATTTGATTACCGTTTATTAAAAATGCATGAATATTTTTCAATTTCTCCAAAAGAAAAGTACCTGCATATACTCCGCCGATACTTCCTGTTCCGATAATTAATGACATTTTAACATCAACTGTACCGCTTTGTCTTCTTCTAAACAGACCGAAAGTACTGTTTACCAGAATTGTTGCCAGACTTGTCCCGACAGATACTGGTCCGGAAATACCAAGAACAATCATTAAAACAGGTGTCAGTAAAAATCCACCGCCGACTCCAAAGATACCTATTAGCAGTCCGATGAAAATTGATATTAAAAAAGATCCTGCTGAAACCCAGATTGATAAATTCAAGACTTAATCCTGTATGCATTCAATTAATTTCTTATAATCATATTATATCAGATAATAAAGGTCTTTATATTTTTAAAAAATTTTAAAAATATCTTTATTTCAAGAAGATACATTCTGTTACAGCTGGAACAAATAAGCTTGTAAAGTCCGGCTTCAACCTGATCTATTTCATTCTGTTGTGAACAGAAAGGACAGTTAACAATCATAACATCCCTTTTGCATAAAATTTAAATACAATAACAGCTTTATTTTATTGATTCCATTATTATCTCATATTATAATATACGTCATGAAAAGAAAGTCAATAGGATTATTCTGCTTATTTATGCTTCTTGCAGCGGCACCTGTAAAACTCGAAAGAAATCAATTCTCTGAATTACTATTCAATTTCAATAACTTAAACCCGGCAGTTGAAATTTATCTTACAGGTAAAACTGAAAAATCCGGTCTTTCCTTTAATAATTACATTTATTATGAAATCATTTCATATAATAAAGACACTTCATATTCAATAGATTACATTTTCGAAAATTCCTTCAACATACTATGGAAGAATTATTCTATTAATGTAAATTATAGAAATATACGAACATTTCTGAAACCTCAATATTCGGAAACAATATCCTCTGATACCTGTTATAAAAAAACACTTGAATACGGGCTTCTGCCGGGGAAAAAATATTACCTTCTGCCGCATACAGATACATATTATCTTAATGAACCTGATGGATCATATGTTGAAAAAACAAATACAATATTCTACATTTCAGACCAGCCGTTTAACAAATCCGGTCCTCAAATTCCAATAACACCCGCATTTCAGGGATGGACATATTGATATAATCTGATTTATTTTTTTGCCACATCACCTTTCCCGCTAAATTTAAGGTTAACAGGTTTCTTGGAAATTTCTTCAGGTAGCAGTAGTATTGCATTGCCTTCTATATAAAATTTATTTTTACCCGCAGTAATTGCTTCAATAAGAGAACTGTTTAATTTTCTTGCACTGAATTCATTGTTAATTCTGATTGTTGATATCTGTCCTGAATATCTGACATCATTGGTAACTCCGCTCATGAAATCAGTTTCATTAATTTTGAGACGGTAATTAAAATCCGCGAACTGCAGTCTGGTTTTTGCAAGATTTTCCACTTCAATATCGAATTTCACTCTGAAAATCAAATCCAGCTGCTGTATCGTTTTTACTCCTGATGAATCATTTTTTCCAAGAAGAACAGCCATAACCCTTGCAAAAGCAATATTTCTTGTAATAGGATTTTTATCAACTTTATTCAAGGCAAGCTGCACTTCATTTTTACTCGGCAGATCAACATCAAAATTTTTCAATCTGATTACAGGCTTTATGGTTGGAAGATGTCTCTGTATAGAAACAGGTATTTCAAATATCTCAGGTAAACCCGGAATTTCCGGAAGACGGACGTCTACCTGAACATTTACAGTCAGATCAACATAATCATTTGTCATGTAATCTGAATATACGTCAAGCATGTCATCATAAATCAAATTTATATCCAATTGATTTTCTTTTTTCCCTTTTGCTGAAATTTCGAATTTATCCAGTGTATCTATTCTGAATAACTGTTTACCGCCAACAAGTGTTTCAAGTTCTATGCGCTCGATTTTTATTCCAATCGGATAAGGATTTTCAATTTCTATCTTAAGTCCGAGAGTTATATCATCAAAACTGATTGTTTTGATATCCAGAGATTGTACCTTAACTGCCGGTTTTTTCTTTTTCCAATTACTGAAAGTAGAACATGAGGTCACCGCAAGAAGCGAAATTATTATTAAAAAACATGTTATTATTCTTCTTTTCATTTATTCTGCTATCTCCTGATCCGATATTTATTAAAAGCTTCGCATATTTATTACTCTAAAAAAGTAAAATAAGTGACATTTGCCAATAATTAAAGTAAATTGGATTCTGAATAATGAAACTTTTACAAAAGAAGATATATAAAATGATTTTTAATTACAAGAAGAAAAATATAAAAATATATTCTAATGGATTATTTACTGATTTTTATGATAATTTTTTCAAAAAAACGCAATTGAGACCATTCTTTTATATTTTACTATTTTTGATTTTTATTATTTTTCTTCAAAATCCGGCAGGTGCCCAACAGGCTGCATCAAGTACAAGTGCAGGTGAACAGCGTTTTGCAGAAAAAGGTCTTAAAGACAACAGATATTTCATCTATTATCTCAATTCAACAATTACTAATACCGGAACTGAAGAAGATAAAAACGCGTTTGCCGATATAATCAAACGTGATATTGTCAGTCAATTTTTCTACATGAGATTCATGTTTGCCGAATCATTTGATCAAGTCAGAATAGTACAGGAAAATCTGATAACCTTATATCATAAAAAACTAAATGATGAAATTAATGTTTCACTTTCACTGCTAAATATACTCGCTGCTGAAACCATTCAGTCTAAAGATTCTGATGCTCGTCAATATCTCCGATTAGGATACAGGAACATACGTTCAGCAAAAATTGAAATTGGAATGGCAGATGCTTTCAAACCTTCCCTGTATTCCATGCGGCTTCATAAATACATAAGAGCAATGAAACAGATAAAGGAGGCAAAGAGGTTTGCGATCCTGATTCTAATACAGAACAATCTACCTCCTGAAGAAAAGCTTCTTATTAAAAAATATAATTTTGATATAATTTCTGATTACATAACTAAATTTTCTCCCGAAAATATGCTTACAACATATGAATTGAACCATTCAGATTCATATTACAGATATTATAACGGCATCTCATTTTTTGACATGATTTGGGAAAAACCGGATCTGGAAAATTACGATGTTTTTAAGGATTATCTTGAAAAAAGTGAATAAAATCTTTTTCATACTATTTTTAATTCCTGCTTTCTCTTTTCAGAATGTATCGGCTGATAATGGCCAAATCGATTTTTATGAAATGAGTGATATTGAAGTTATTTCTGTTTTTTCAAAATCCTCAAACCTTGCACCGGAAGAAAATTACCGTCTCGGACTAGCTTATAAAAATACGGGCAGCACTAAAGCTGCTTTTTCATCTTTTGTTCTTTCTGCATTTACAAAAAATTTAGCCTATACCGACAGTTATACTTACTTTAATAACAAAATATACCGCTCACCCCATTATAATTCTGCGCTGGCTCAAATCATAGAAATTCTATATTCAGATTATCAATATGACACGGCAATCAGACTTTATTCCCTTCTTGATAATAATGACCCTGTTCTATTTTTTAATACAGCGCTTATTATATCAAACTGCTATTCAGCCTTAAACAAATTGAATAAATCTGTAGAAATTCTGAATTCGATCAGAAACATTTCAATAAAAAGTAATAGTTTTGAAAAATTAAGAAAGCTCCGTCTTGGCGGTATTTTTGAAAAAATGGATAAACCGGAATCCGCCTATAATCTTTATTTTTCCATAATTAAAACAGAAGATCTATCGTGGGAGGGTAACATAGCAGTTAGAAATATTTTCCGCATGATACAGAATAATCAGATAAAACCGCAGAATCAAGACAGATACCTCATTTCCTCATATCTGACTTCAATCAAAATGTTTGAGGAATCACAGGCAATAATCTCATCAGCATCAGGCATGAAATTCCAGGCTATAACAATTAGAAATTTATGCGGACTTAAAAAATCAAAAGAAGCAAAAAATATAATTTCTAATAACACAGAATCTGAAGTTTTATTAGCCGCTTTTGCAGAAAGTCTCTGGAAATACTCGGCAAAATCCGATGCTGCAGAATTTTCAGAGTCAGAAGAATTATATAAAAAAAATGAAACAATACTGCAGTATATGATAAGTTACTATACAGGCAGAAACATCCAAAAAGCTGCCGAATATCTTGTCGTTCTTGAAAAGAATTACAGACAGAATCCTGAAAATGAAAAATTCTACTGGTATACAGCAAAAGAATACATTGAAAAGAAAAACTATTCAGAAGCATTAAAAATACTGGAAAAACAGATAAATCTTTATGCAGGAGGTACTTATTACGGAAATGCCGTTTACTGGATCAGTAAAATAAACAAAAATATAAATCCTGAAATCTATCTTAAAATGATGATACTAAACAGACCTGATTCCGTCTATGTTTTCCGATTATTTGATAGGATATCATCAAATTTCAATTTACATGAATACTCAAAAAATTTTGAAACAGCCGTTTCTGAAAATAACGTCGACAATATGATTTATTATCATTTTATTCTCTTTTGTCTGGAGAAGGATTCTCAAAGCAAAAACCGGAGAATTCACACAATTTTTTCTAATAAAAATATTTCTTATGCAGGTTTTGAACAATTCATAAACAGCGGAACAAATTACAGTTTTAAAAAATATTCCAAAATTCTGGAAAACTATTACAATTGCGCTGATTTTTCAAATATTACAGCACTTGAAAATTATCTTTCATATGATGAAGATTACCGGAAACTTTCAGCAAAAACGATTTATAAACTCTACTGCAGACATAATTTTTACTATCAGAAATATTACTATGCCTCATATCTGCTGAAATTATATAATTTACATGAAAATATTTCCTTACTTAACCGCTCAATTGCAGAATCACTCTATCCTCTTGCCTATTATGATATAGTTAAAACAAACTGCTTTAAGCAAAAACTGGATCCTTTACTGATTCTATCCCTGATACGGGCTGAATCAGCATATAAACCTTCGGCGAAATCGGCAAGCGATGCTAAAGGCCTGATGCAGATCATGGATAATACGGCCGCTGAATTATCCCGGAAAACCGGACTATTGGAATATAATATTTTTTCTCCTGAGGATAATATAATATTCGGTACTTATTATTTTAACTGGCTGCGGAATTATTTTTCCGGAAATATGACTTTTACAATCGGTGCATATAATGCCGGTCCGTCAAATATGAAAAAATGGCAGAAACAGTATGATTCCGGTGATGAAGATTATTTCATAGAAAAAATACCTTTTCTTGAAACCAGAAATTATATTTTAAAAATCGCAAAATACAGGTCAATTTATGATAAATTATATTAGATTCCTGTTCATAATTCTGCTTTTTCTTCCTGCTGCATGTAAAAATACACAGCTTTCTCAATCAATGCAAAAGAAAGTTTATCTTAGTGAAATTGCAAATCTTGAAAACGATTATAAAAGCACAGTCTGGACCATACGAAAAAACGCTGTATTGAAATGCGGGGAATATCCATCAGAAAGAACCATGCAGCTTTTAATCAGAGCAGTGAATGATACACATACTTCCATACAGGCAGAAGCAGTAAATCAGTTATCGATATATGATAATAACAGCGCTTTTAATACATTGATAAACATATCACAGGACAGAACCCGTTCAGATATAGTAAGAATTTCGGCTTTAAACGGTCTGAGCAGATATAAAAGTGAAAAAGCATTTCCAGTTTTTTTAGATAATATTAATGATAAAAATAATCTTATCAGACAATCTGCTTATAGAGGACTTTTAAGAATTGAAGATAAAAAAATACAGAATCTTTCCATTGATTATATTATACTCGGATTAAATGATGAAAGTACAAGTGTTCAGATGACGGTGCTTGACGAAATTCATATAAAAAGTCCATTAATTTATAAAATATATAAGGACTTTCTTACTTCCAAAGAAAATCATAATAAAAATACCATGATGATTAAAATATTGAAGGGACTTTCAGGATACGATATTGATGATGAACTGGAACAGACTCTTAGATCATTACTGACAAATAATAATACTGAAATACGTCTTTTATCACTAAAAGTTCTAAAAAGCCAGCCGAGATTAAATAAAAAAAGATAAAAAAAGGATCGGAAATCCGATCCTTTTTTATTAATTTGTGCCGTATTTATCAGTTTTTCTTTTCTTTTGAAGTATAAATCTGACTCTCATTATCTTTCATATCTTTTTCATATTTTTCCCTGATTTCATCTATTTTCAGGTTTTTATCAAAGGTTGCCATTACTTCATAATATTCAAAACATTTCTTTTTTGCAATTCTGTAATAATCAATAGCTTCTACCGGTTTTTCCCTGTCTTTCAGGTCATTTGCAAAACGCATTGCTTCTATTGCCTGAGATAATAACTTTTCTGCCGGAGCCGGAATTCTTTCACCTTTAAGCTCCGCATCTATACGGGTTCTTACATTATATTCAATAATTTCAGTCTGAATTTCATTTGTACGCTCATTATATTTTACTGCCAAATCCATACCTGTTTTTTGAATATCATCTTCATTTTTCTGAAATTCCTTTGCCGCTTCAGGATTTTTTTTCTGAAAATATAATGATGTTGCCTGTGCATAAGTCTGAACCAGTCCTTTAAATTCAGACTCACCGCCGCCGAAATTCATTATTGCTGCAGAAAGAAGCTTAAGATTTTTAAAATTTTCATAACTCAAACGGATGATAACATCTTCCGGTAAAAATCCGCCGGAAGGCGTATCCTGTGCAAATATTGAAACAGCTGTAAATATTGATAGAAATAGAATCACTGTCTTTTTAATCATTTTAGACACCTCGAAATAATAACATATATTAGCGGGATGCAGATTTCAATTGTTTCTGCTAAATCAAAATATTAAGAATTTTATATTCTCTCCAAATGATTTACCCGTTCCGGAACATTCAATATCTCTGCATGTCCAATACATAACATAAAATTATTGAAGTTCCCCTTTATTATCCGGATATAACTCAATAAGTCAAGAAATTAATCTAGGCAGTATATTTATATTTTAAATTAATAATGATATTTTCAATATTTGATTAACTTTTTACTCTAAATATATACTTTTAACAAGTTTAACTAATTCAGGGTCGAAATGCTTTCCTGAAAGATTATCAAGCATTGAAAGTGCAGTGACAATGGAAACCGGATGCCTGCTTTCAGAGTAAGATGTCAATGTAATTATAAAGTCTGAAATTGAAATGATTCTTGCAATAAGGGGTATTTTCTTTCCCTTAAGGCCTTTAGGATATCCTGTTCCATCATATCGTTCATGATGATGGATGAGGCCGTTTTTATACAAATCAGGCAGATTTTTTCTTTTAAAAAATTTTACCCCCTGTGAAATATGTTTTTTTATATCCTTAAAATCGGCATTTTTCAGTGTTCTGCCCCTCAGAAGAAGTTCCTTTGTTAAACGGATATATCCTACATCATGAATAAAACCAATCTTCTGGACGTCATCAGGATTCAGATTCGGCAGATCCAGTTTTTCAGCTATATGGAATGCAAGATTTCCAACCTCAATATTATGACTCTGACGCCCTGTAATTTTATCAACAGCCTGACCGATTTTCATAGTTCTGCTGAATGTCATGTATTTTTCAAAATCCGGATTCCATTTTATAAACCGTTTGGGATTCATTGATTTCATATTAATATGAGGAAGATGCATTTTGCCTTCAGTATAAAGCTCATGCGCCTTAATAACAAATTTCAGTTTTAAAGAAAATTGAAACAGAAATACGGCAAGAATCAGCAGTCCTGCAGAAAGAAATAAATACAAAATGGACTGTATCAGGCCGGGGCTGTTAATTTTCTGACTGTAAAATATCTGCAGATATGAATAAACAATATTTTTTTCTTTTTTTCCTTTTGATATAAATTTCCTGAGAATGATTCTATTTGCTTCCGTTTCATACTTCAGATACTTGTTTAATTCCTTTTTTTTAAGCTGAATATCTGCTATTTTCAGGTAAGCATATTTCTCCCGATTCAGCATTTTAAGCAGATTGATTTTTGACTTGTACCTGTCTGAAGGAAAGATAGTCTGAAGCTTAAGGTAAATTTCTTCAGCGTCCGAAAAATTCTGCTTATTATATAATTCCTCTCCGAAATTCTCCATGGAACTTTTATATAATTCAGCAGTTTTCTTGAAATAGGGATCAGTCGAATACGCTTTTTCAAGATATTTAATGGATTTTCTGTAATCTTTAAGAAGATAATATTTAAGTCCTTCATTATAATTAATTTCAATTTTCGTATCTGCATTCAAGAAAGCAGGGTAAAAATACGAAAATATTATTATCAGTATTATGATTTTTTTTGACTGTTTCATTTTTTTCAGTATACTTGTATGGTATTTTAAAATCAGGGTAGATTATGAAAAGAAAAATTTATTCATCAAGCATATTATTATTTTTATTGCTGTTTTGCTCTTTTTCTGTTTTTTCGGAAACACCTTCTGAAGACAACATAAAAAGGTACGAAATTCTTGAAACGGCAAAAAAATATATCGGAGTAAAATATGCTTACGGCGGTTCATCAAATACCGGCTTCGACTGTTCCGGATTTGTAATGTACATTTACGGATTACACGATATAAAATTATCCCACAGCAGTTCAGCTCAATATTATGCAGCAAAAAAAATAACAAAAAAAGAAGCCCGTCCGGGTGATCTTGTATTTTTTACAACATATAAAAAAGGTCCTTCCCACGTGGGTATTTATATGGGCAGTGATGAATTTATTCATTCTCCAAGTACCGGGAAAAAAGTTCAGGTGGCAAGCATAAATAACTCATACTGGAAAAAACGTATCATTGGATTTGCAACATATTTATAAGGAAAAATATATGCCAACAAAGAAAAAAACTGTAAAAAAATCAGCGGTTCCCAAAACAGAACCGAAAGACAAAGCAGTATCAGCTGCACTTTTAAAAGAAACAACAGGTCTCTTAAAAAAACTCTCAGTCAATGACCTGAAATATATTCTTCAGCAGGTAAAAGTCCTTATTCATAATAGTACAGTAAAAGAGCACAATAAGGCTGTTATAGAAGAATATAATAAAAATATTATTAAGAAACAGGCTGCTAAAACTTCACCGGCTAAACCTGGTAAAACTGAAATAACAATCAAGGAAGGTAAAGACGGAAGTTACTTTTTTATCCGTATCAATCAGAAAAGTTCGTCATTTGTTCTTCAGGAGATGAAAAGGCTCGTAAAAATTTCTCATTCCGGCAATGAAAAAGCCAGCGGTATTAGTCTGTATAATTATTTTAAAAAGGAAAGGTCTGATGTGATCGAAACACAGCATATTATTGGACCTAATGACCCAAAACTTGCAGATCTCGCTAAATTCCTGAAAAGCAAATATACAACTAAAAATTAAGCTTCATACGGTATTGTAATGGTGAATCTGGTAAATTTACCAGGTTCACTCTGAACATCAATTGAACCGTTCAAATTCTGTTTCACAATATTATAGATAATATTCAAACCAAGTCCGGATCCCCCCTGATTTCTTTTTGTAGTAAAAAAAGGATTAAATATCTTTGTAATATTTTCTTCGCTAATTCCATTTCCGTTATCTTCATATTCAAAAATAAAATTTTCATTTACCACTTTTGCACTGAGAGTAATCTGCCCTTCTTCAATATTTTCAAAACCGTGAATGAGAGAATTTATTACAAGATTGGAAATAATCTGTGAAAAACTGCCGGGATAACTATTTATCTCCAGTTCCATCGGTATATCAATTTGAATTTTATGTTTTGTTTTTTTATATTTAGGTCTTAGACTGAGCATTATTTCTTCAAAATAATTTTTAACATGAAAACGCCTTTTTTCTTCAGTTGATCTGTCCACAGCCACTCTTTTAAAACTCTGCACAAGTTGCGCAGCCCGGTTTAAATTTGTTGATATTAATACCACTGTATCTGAAATTTCATTCAGAAATGTGTCAAGGTCCGTTTTTTTTGCTTTCTCTTCATTAAATAATTTGATAAAATCATTCGTTTTTTTCTCAAGATGGGTTATTGCCGTCACTCCAATCCCGACCGGAGTATTGATCTCATGGGAAACACCCGCTACAAGTTCTCCCAGCGAAGCCATTTTTTCCGCATGCAAAAGCTGTTTTGTTCTGTCATTTATCATTTTTTCAAGATCTTCATAATTTTCCTGAATTGTATCAGCCATAAAATTAAATGTTCTGGCAAGTTCACCAATTTCATTTTTAAGTGTAATATTAGACCGCTCGGAATAATTATTTAATCCAAACATATTTACGGTATTGTTTAGATCGGTAATAGGATGTATGACTGTTTTATTGAAACCGAATAAAACAATAATTAACGTTCCGGTTACAATTAAAAGTATTTCCCCTATTTTTTTTAATAAGGCAATTCTGACAGCCGGATAGATTTTCTCATCAGTAATATAATATATGACATGGCCGAAAGATTCATCTCCGTTTTTAAGATCCTGCTCTATTTTAAAATAATACTGCGGCGGTATGAATTCTGCATCAGGCAATTCATAACTTACTGTTCCGAAAGGAACTTTTTTCATTGCATAGAATAAATCATCTTTTTCATCAATTATCTGCAGACCCGAAATAATATCCTTTTCAAGAATTATTTCAGATAAATCATTAATCTCGTTTTTATTAATATTCCATACATATGATGCAATTGTATTAATTGTGATATTTTTTAAAAATACGGCTTCTTTACGCAGCTTTGCCAAAGCCAGTGATTTTTCAACAGAATAGGAATAAATACTGCTGATTATTATCATTATTGAGACGGATACTATAAGGATTTTCACTGTTTCAAAAAAAAGACTGTTTTTACTGAACAATATAATCTCCCAAACCGTAGTTCTTTAATTATAGTATTATCTTGTTTTTAATATTTCCGCTATTAAAATTGTTCTGTCGTCATCAATTTCTTCATCACCCGTAAATGCCTGTACTGAATTAAGAATTGCGGTAATAAGTTTATCCGGTTTTAATTTATAGTTTTCCCTGATAATTCTGTGAAAATTTTCAGCTCCGACAAACTCTCCTTTTGAATTTTTAGCCTCAATAAGCCCGTCAGTATATAATATTATTTTATCACCCGGATCCAGATTAATTACAGAAGAGGAATATTTTTCTTCCGGGAATATACCTACTATCGTATCAAGAGAAAGCAGATCGATCATCCGGCAATCCTCTTTAAGAACAATAATTTCATTATGCCCGCCTGAAGAATACTCCATCTCCATTTTTTCTATATCTATGACACAATAAAAGACAGTCATAAACATACCGGATTTTCCTACCGAGGAGTACATTCCGGTATGAACGGCATTTAATACATCTGCAGTGGATTTGTTTTTATAAACATTATTTGTAAAAGACATTTTTGCCATTGTTGCTATTAATGATGCGGATACTCCATGTCCGCTTACATCCGCGATGACAATCCCTATCCGTGTATCAGAAAGGTAAAAAACATCATAGTAGTCGCCTCCGAGAGACTGCACAGGTATATACCTGCCGTCGATAAAAATATTCTCGGACTTAATGAATTCTCTCGGAATCATGGATTCCTGTATTCTGCGGGCGGTATCCAGCTCTCTTTCCATTAAACGGTTTTTAAGAAAGAGCTTGTTGTTTGCAAGCTGCAGTTCCATGGTACGTTCTTCAACAATATTTTCCAGTTCCTGGTTTAAATAAATATTCTCAAACGCAACTCCTATATTTGAATTAAACAGCTCAATCATATTTTTTTCATAATCTTCTATAGGATCGCTTTTTTCAAGATATACAAGATGTTCAAATCCGCCTTCTGTTTTGTAATAACCGATATAAATATTTTTTTCATAAATTGACTTTTTCCTTCTGAATGAATTTTCAATATGATCAGCCACTGTTTTCTCCATAACTTCATTAACAGGCCTGTTTATTATGGATTCATTATATTTTCCGGTAGCTGCAATTATCATCAGAACCCCGTCATCATTTACGGCTGAAATTCCTGAAGTATTGCATAAAATAGCATCTTCTTCAAATCCAAGTATTGAAACAAACTGAAGAAGTATTCCTTTTACAAACGTGTTCATTGACTGCAGTTCAAAAATATTTGCTGATGCCTCGATTATTTTTTCAAGTCCCTTCCTGCTTTTTTCAATAATCTGCAGATCTCGATAATTTCTTAGTGCTGAAATTATGGTTGTAAATAATTTTTCTGATGTCAGTTCCGTTTTTGATTTATAATCATTTATATCATAATCAAGTATTACATTATGTTCAGGAGCCTGTCCGGGCTGTCCGGTTCGTAAAATTATTCTGACAGATGTATTTCTAATTTCTTCTCTTATATATTTTACAAGTTTAAGTCCTGTATCATCTTCTTCCATTACCACATCAAGAAGGATAACAGCAATATCATGATTTTTTTTCAGGAATTCTCTTGTTTCACCGCCTGAATAGCAGCTGAAAAACTCAAGATAACATGAGGTGAATTCTATATCTGAAAGGACAAGACGTGTTACACGATGAACATCTTCTTCATCATCTACTATCAGTATTTTCCAGGTTTTTTTACTGCTTTCATATCTTTCGTCTTCATTATTTTCCGCAGCAAAAAAAATCTCATCTGATTCATTCATTTTTTTTATGCTATCATCCGGCATAATCTGTTTATTTCCTTAAAATTTAACAGTAAAACTGCATTTTACGGATATTATTTTCCTTTTTTATTATAAATAAAATTATAACAAATGCAATAAAAATAATTATTTGACAGAAGTAATTCGTTAACTACTATGGCATATATGGTTAACGAAAATACAAAAGATAAAATTCTGACAATTTTAAAGCAGAATTCTGATTATATTACCGGAGAGAAAATCAGTTCCGGGTTATCAATATCCCGTGTTGCTGTCTGGAAAAACATAAATAGTCTTATAAATATCGGTTATCCGGTAATTACATCAAAAAAGGGTTACCTTCTTGATGATAATTATGATTTCATATATCCATATGAATTCACAGGCAATTCACCGTATTTTTACACAGAATCTGCAGTTTCTACAATGAACCTCCCTGAAAAAGCCGTTAAAAATAATTCAGAAATTATTGCTGCAGCCGAAATTCAGAGCGAAGGAAAAGGGAGATATAACCGGAAATGGTTTTCGGAAAAAGGCGGTTTATATTTCACCATTTTTTTAAAAAACATGAATATACCGGTATCTTTATTGAATTTTTTGCCCCTCTATACAGCAAAAATAACGGTACAATCAATACTGAAAGTATATAACATACAAACAGTTATAAAATGGCCAAATGATATATATTATGATAATAAAAAAGTTGCAGGTATTCTGATAAATTCAGGCTGTCAGGGTACAATAATTACAGAAATTGCAGCCGGAATAGGAATCAATATAAATAATTCCCTGAATTTTCCAGGTACCATATCGCTCTCAAAAATAAAAAATACGCAACTTAAAAGAAACTTACTTCTGAATGAAATTTATAAATCATTCATGCATGAAATACATTCATTCAATAAAAAAAATATAATGACTTTTTATGATGATAATTCATATTTAAAAAACCGGTGCATTGAAGCTATTGACGATAATAATATAAAGTTTACCGGAACTACAGGCAGCCTTGATGATTACGGCGGCCTTCTAATTAAGCAGAATAACAGTCAGATAATTCCAATATATTCATGCAATACACTTAACATAATATCATAATATTAAGAGGGCAAATGAATAAAAACAATACCATCTATTCCGTAATGACCTCACTTTTTGTTGTATTAATTTCAGCAGGAGCATACATGAAAGTAAGCATCCCCGGAAATCCTGTTCCGGTTGTACTTCAGAATATGTTCATTCTACTATCGGGTTTGCTGCTTGGAGAAAAATGGGGTATTACATGTGTCTTAACTTATCTTCTTCTAGGTTTTCTTGGACTGCCGGTTTTTGCAGGCAATTCATCAGGTCCCGCAGCTTTTTACGGCCCTACCGCCGGATATCTGATTTCATACATTCCGGCTGTTTTTGTAATCGGATTTATTTCTGAAATCGGTAAAAAGTACAGAGTAATATTCTATTCAGCAGCGGTTTTGTCAGCAATTATTATTACCTATGTCTTCGGAGTAACCTGGCTGAAAATTAAACTGAATATCAATTTCAGCAAAGCAATGACTTTAGGATTTTACCCTTTCATTATCTGGGATATTATGAAGGCATCTGCAGCTGTTGCTATCGCATCATTTATAAAACCGGTTATTAATAATGTCTTTGAAGAATAAAATTATTTCTATTGAAAATCTGGAAAAAAAATTTTCAAACGGAAACAAGATACTTAAAAACATAAATCTTGATATTTACGAAAGTGAATTTCTCATAATTGCCGGAGAAAACGGTTCAGGAAAGACTGTATTAATGAAACATTTAAACGGTCTTTTCAAACCAACCTCCGGACGTATATTTTTTAAAGACCTGGAAATTACCGGGAATGAAAAATTTTTCCGTCAGAAAATAGGACTGGTTTTTCAATACTCTGATGCACAGATAGTTGGTCAAACAGTTATTGATGATATCAAATTCGGTCCTGAAAATTTAGGATTACCTGATGATGAAATAGAAAAAAGAGTAAAATCAGCTCTCCTTCATACCGGACTTAAAAATCTGGCATCAAATACCGCACTTACTCTTTCAGGCGGAGAAAAAAAGCGTCTTGGAATTGCAGGAGTTCTTGCAATGGATCCGGATGTAATAATTTTCGATGAGCCTTTCGCAGGTCTGGATTTACATGGAGTGAAAACCGTTTTATCAACAATAATCAATTTAAATAAAAAGGGACATACAATCATTCTGATCACTCATGATCTTGAAAAATGTATGGCGCATGCTGATAGAATTGTAATAATGAAAAAGGGGGAAATAACGAAAACAGGAACTCCTGACAGCATACTTGATCATCTTGAAAGTAATAACATCAAAAAACCTTTTGGTACTAAAAGAAAAGCGGAAACAATGACATGGATGAAATAACATTATTTCATTTTAAAAACAGAAACACTTACCTTCATAGCTTAAATCCCGTATTGAAGATTTTTCTTGTACTGATATTTTCATCACTAGTGATTTTATATAATGTTCATGGGCTTGCTTATCTCAGCCTTTTTATAATTCTGCTGATTAACAGATCAGATATAAAAATAAAGGAAATTATCCTTCAAAGCCGTTTTTTCCTTTTTTTCATATTATGCATTTTCATGACATATTCATTTTCAGGAAATGGAAAATTACTTATAAATTTCCGGTACTTTAAAATAAGCCTTACCGGAGTTATAAGCGGTTCAATTCAGTGCTGGAAATTCATTTTATTCATACTTTGCGGTATTTTTTTTACATCCACAACAGATCCGTCTTCTTTTAAGAAAGCTGTCTTCCTAATTCTCAAACCTGTTCCTTTGATTAACCACCGCCGTTTTGCATCCATTTCAGGAATGGCCCTGACTATGCTGCCGAAAGTACTTGATAATTATAAAGCAACTGTAAATTCAATGCAAAGCAGGTGTTTCTCGGAAAACCGAAATATTTATAGAAAAATTAAAATCCTGTCATCCGCCGTAATTACATCCAATCTTATTAACATAAAAAATACAGCAGATGCCTACATTTCACGCAACTATAATGAAGAAACAATAAATTTCAAATCGGAGATTTCATCAGCAGATATCATAGGATTTCTGTCACTTTCAGTGATTTTAGCTCCATCTTATTACTTTAATTACATTTTTCAATAGTTTTATGTTGATGATTTCCAGAAATATATTATCTTAAACAGGTTATAGAAAATTTTATCACTTGATAAAAAATTTTTTAAAAAAACTGCTGAATATCCGATACTAAGAATGTTACAGGGAGAGGTATCTAATGAAAAAAATATTTAAAATATCCGCTATACTTATCATCACAATTTTATCTGTTCAGATTTTCGCAGTTGATAAAAATATTGACGGTAAAATTGGAACTGCTTATGCATCCGGACCTCAGAAAATGGGTCTAGATGTGGAATTGGACTATTTTTATGAACTGGATCCGTTTTTTGCAATCGGAGCTTCAACCGGTATGTTCTGGCTCCAATGGTCAAAAAAATTAAGCAGTGAAGAAGCATCTTCAACTAATCTTAATCTAAGTAAGGAAGAAACCTTTAATGCATTCATGATTCCTTTTCTGGCACAGGCTCAGGTCCGACTGCCTAATTTCAAGGAATCTATAGGAATTACGCCCTATTTCGGAGGCGGACTTGGTTTTTCAATGATGTCATACAGTTATTTTAATGGAGAAAAGGATGTTGTTGACTGGTTTTCCGGATTCACCTGGATAATTAATGCAGGAGTCGCATATTCACCAAGCGCATCCTCCAACATTGAATTTCTCGGGCAATTAGGATATCGAGGAGCTAAACTGAATATGGAGGACCGGACTGCGGATATGTCGGGCGTCGGTTTTTTTGCAGGTGTAAGATATCTCATCAGTTCAAGATCAGCATACTAAATATGAAAATGCCGCTTTAAAACGGCATTTTTTAATTTCCTGAAGGTTTGTCTTTTTTCCAGTCATTAAAAGGAAACGGTTTTTCATCCGTTTTCATTATCAGAAACTGCAGGATATCATACATGTATAATGTCAGATCCGATCCTGATTGTCTGATTCTTGCTTCAGGTTTCCCGGTAATTATGCTGTAAAAAATCTGAAACAGAACAAGAAAATAAAATACGGCTTCTGCAATTCCATAAATAATCATAAACAGAAACATGTAAAAAATCCTGCTCCATATATGCGCATTTTTAAGATTATTCTTTAATTCACCTTTATCCATTATTACCTCTATTTTGTCCGGATTAAAATACTTTCAGTAATCAGTATATTTACCTGTTATAAAGTTACTTATTTAATCAATCCAATTATATATAATACCGGTTTTTAAAGCTTTAAAAATGGCTTGACTGTATTGTCACAGCGCCATGAAATTAATTTTATTAAGCATATTTCCGGGAGAATGAAATTGAAAATATTACTTGTTACACACCGGTTTCCGCCTTCAATCGGCGGAATGGAGAATCAATGCTATGAATTATACCAGGGATTAAAAAAAAATTTTAATGTCGAATTATATAAAATGCCGGAAAAAGCCAATCATCTATGGTGGCTTTTACAGCTTGGAAAAAATCTTCAGAAGCATTTAAGAAAAAACAATGATATTACGCATGTATATTTTAATGACGGATTAATCGCAACCGCCGCCGCAGCTGTAAAAAAAACATCCACCGTTCATACAATGGCAACAATTCACGGACTGGATATTGTTTATCCCGCTTCAATTTATCAGAAAAAAATCATCAATAATCTAAATGCAAACATTGATTCGGTAATTTCCGTCAGTACAGCAACGGCGGAAGAATGCATATCACGCGGAGTAAATCCTGAAAAAGTTTTCATTGTTCCAAACGGTGTAGATCTTTCACTTAAAGATATTAAACCGGAAAAATCATTTCCGGCTTTAGTAGAAGAATATAAACTTCCTGATCTTAAAAATAAAAAGATAATCATTTCAATCGGAAGAGCGGTCAGAAGAAAAGGATTTTCATGGTTCCTTGAAAAAGTACTTCCTCTTCTCGGTTCCGAATACTATTACATAATGATAGGTCCTCCTCAGAAAAAACTATTTCTTTTCCGGATCCTATCAGCCGTTCTTCCTGAATATTTAAAGCGGCTTATTGAACTCTCGGGTGTCGGAATGGATCAGATCCGTATTAAAAAACTTCTGAAGAGAAATGACATTAAAGCAAAAGCGTCTCATATCGGTAAAATACCTTTTAAAGATCTTGTACTTTTTGCTAAAAATTCATCCGTTTTCATCATGCCTAACATCCACATAGAAGGAGATGCCGAAGGATTCGGACTTGTTGCTCTTGAAGCTGTAATGAACGGAACAATTCCCGTTGTGGCAGATATAGAAGGCATTACAGAAGCGATCAAAGACGGAAAAAACGGATTCTACGCTAAATCCCGGGATGCATCTGACTGGGTTGCTAAATTCAATGAAATTACAGGACCGGATTTTAAAAGGAAAAATTTTATTGCAAAAAGTATTAAATTTACTGAAAATAATTTTTCCTGGTCAAAGATGGTCGAAGGGTACAGCCGGATTATTCTGAAATAATTTCCTGATCAGCCTTTTCACTCCTTACTGTATCCGGCCGGACCGGTTTCATACAAATCATTACCGTAACAGTCTGTTGCGACAATAAGCGGCATATCCACAACCTCAAGCCTCCGGATAGCTTCCGGTCCCAGATCTTCATAGGCGACAATTTCACTTTTTACAATGCATTTGGACATGAGGGCTCCTGCACCGCCGATAGCTGCAAAATAGACAGCACAATGCTTTTTCATCGAATCCTTTACTTTTTCTGAACGCTGTCCTTTGCCTATCATTCCTTTTAAAGCCGCCTTTTCAATGAGAAGCGGAGAATATGAGTCCATTCTATAAGAAGTCGTCGGACCGGCCGATCCAATAACTTTCCCGGGCTTCGAAGGAGCAGGTCCGACAAAATATATCACAGCGCCGTTTAAATCAACCGGCAGACTATCACCTTTATCTATTAATGAACAAAGTCTTTTATGTGCAGCATCCCGTCCGGTAAAGATAATTCCACTAAGAAGAATTTCATCTCCTGCATTTAGACTGCGGATAACATTTTCATCTAACGGTGCTGTTATTTTTCTGATCATTGTGAATCCTTATAGTTAATTTAACGGGTATGTAACTTTACTTTTTTACTCTAATTATATTCTTACTCCAACTTTCAACTTTTTTACGTTTTTTAAATTACAACCTTCACATGCCGGTGTGCATGACAGTTTATGTTTACTGCAACCGGAAGGGAAGCCAGATGACAAGGCTGCCATTCTATGTGAACACTCAGACATGTTACCCTGCCGCCAAGCCCCTGCGGCCCTATACCTGTATTATTTACTTTATCCAGAATAAGTTTTTCAAGACGGTCATAACGCTCATCGGAATTTCTTTCTCCTGCAGGCCATAACAGGGCTTTTTTTGCAAGTAATGCCGAATTTTCAAAATTACCGCCTATACCTACACCGAGCACAACAGGCGGACACGGATTCCCGCCGGCCTTTCTTACAGTTTCAACCACAAAATCAATAATTCCTTTTTCTCCATCTGAAGGAGCAAGCATCGCAAGCCGGCTCATATTTTCGGCGCCCCCTCCTTTCGGGGCAATAATAATCTCTATTGCCTCTCCATCGGTAAGTTCCATATGTATTACAGCAGGAAGATTATTTCCGGTATTCTTTCTATCATAAAGCGGATCACTAAGAACCGATTTTCTTAAAAATCCTTTTTCATACCCTGATGCAACTCCGTCATTAACTGCATCATATATTAATCCTGTTCTCCCGTTTACAATTCTTACATCAACACCAAGTTTAATAAAGAAAACAGCCAGACCGGTATCCTGGCAGATTGCCATATTTTCATTTGCCGCAATTTCCGCATTTTCAATACATTTTTCCAGTATTGACCTGGCGGTTTCCGATTCTTCAATTTCGTAAGAATTTCTGATTGCGTTAAAGGTGTCTTCCGGCAGGAAATAATTAGCGTCCATACACATCTTTTCAACCGTATTGACTATTAAATTATATTCAACATTCCGCATATTTACCTGCTTTTGCCGAAAATACCGGCTTTAATCATTTTTCTTCTGAGCATTGCAAGAGTATTCTGCATAGGTATATTCTTCGGGCAGTAATCGTTGCATGCCAGATATGAAGAACATCCGAACATTCCTTCATCATTTCCAATAACATCATACCATTGACTTTCGGTCCTTTCATCTCTCGGATCAATAAAAAATCTTGCAGCACGGAGAAGACCTGCAGCGGTTATAAAAGTATCTGACATATTAGCTGTCGCACATCCTGCTGCACAACACCCGCATTCAATACATCTGTCAAGATCATATACCGCTTTCATTTTTTCATTGTCCTGATAAAGGTTTTCAGTTGATCCTGAAGAATGAATCCATGACTCCGTTCTTTCATACATTGCACGAAACCATGTTCCCGTATCAACCGAAAGATCGCCGATAAGTTTGAAAAACGGAAGAGGATGAAGTTTAATTCCCGAGGGAAGTTCTGAAGTATATGTTCTGCATGCAAGACCAGGACGTCCGTTTATCATCATTGCACAGCTTCCGCAGACTGCCGATCTGCAGACAGCATCAAATCTCAATGTTGGATCCTCATTATCCCTGAGATTCTGCAGTACATTCAAAATTGAAATTCTCTTATCCTCCTCAACCGTGTATTTCTGCATAAAAGGCATGCGGTCCGGCTCATCAGGATTAAATCTCATTATTTCTATTTTCAGAATTCTATTTTTCACCATATCCTCTTTTACCGGGTGGAAAATCTGAGACATCAACATTTTCATAAAAAACTTCCGGTTCTCCGGAATCGGAATTCAGACGGAATAGAGATCTTTTCAGCCATAATTCATCATTACGGTTCGGAAAATCCTCACGGTAATGAGCACCCCTGGATTCTTCCCGTAAAAGAGCTCCTTTTACAATACACAGCGCCAGATGTATCATTCCTGTAATTCTTAACGCCTCCGGAAGCTCAGGGCTTGAATATGCCGGCTTCATTTTCAATGAAACGTTTTCTGATTTTTTAAGAAGTTCCTTAAGTTCTGCAAGAGCTTTTTCAAGATCCCGTTTGTTACGGAATACCCCTGCCGATTCCGTCAGAATCTTCTTCATGGATGATTTGATCTCAAAACAGTTTACTCCGCCGCTTTTTTCCATAATCTTCCTTATTCTCTCCGACTGGCATTTCAATTCATGTTCCGCACAACTCATGCTGATTTCAGGATTATTCAGCCTGATCCAGTCAGAAGCCTTCCGGCCGGCAATTTTCCCTGCAACAACAGTCTCTGCAAGTGAATTACCTCCAAGCCGGTTAAATCCATGTATATCCCAGCATGCTGATTCTCCTGCTGCAAAAAGTCCTTTAATTCCGTAATCTTCGCAGCAGCAGTTTATATCTGTCCTGATTCCCCCCATGCTATAATGCTGTGCGGGATATACCGGTATTAATTCATTTACAGGATCAATGCCAAGAAAATTTATGCACATTTCCCTGACTTCTCGAAGATTATCCGCAATATGTTTTTTTCCAAGATGTCGTATATCCAGCCACAAATGCATGCCATAATTCGATTTTACTCCGAATCCGTCCGCTATATGCCGGATCATTCTTCTTGCAACAACATCACGTGAAGCTAAATCCTCAGCTTCCGGTTCATAATCCGGCATAAACCGGTGAAAATTCACATCAAGCAGAAATCCCCCGTCTCCTCTGCAGCCTTCCGTTATTAATAAACAGTCAGGAACCGTCGCTGTCGGATGAAACTGTACAGCTTCCATATTGGCAAGAACTCCTTTTCCGGTATTTAAAACAAGAGACAAACCGGTGCCGTTGCATATTAATGCATTTGTAGTTTTTTCAAAAAGCTGACCATAACCGCCGGTAGCAATCAGTACGGCTTTGGCAATAAAACTAACAGGTTTACCTGAACGCAAATCCAGAACAATTGCACCGGTACAACGGTCTTCATTCATAATAAGTGAAACAGCTTCACATCTGTCAAAAACAGGTATGCCGTATTTTGCGGTTGTATTATCCATTGCCATCATAAGTGAATGTCCGGTTCCATCTGCGCAATAGCAGGTCCGCCATTTTGCGGTTCCGCCGAAATTTCTTGCTGCAATTAAACCGTCATTTCCGCTTTTATCATTTATACGTGTCCATGGAACTCCCCAGCCATCAAGTTCCTTCACCGCATCAACTGCACTATCACAGAATAATCCTGCTGTTTTCTGATCACATCCCCAATCAGAACCGCGAACAGTATCTTTAAAATGTTCAAAGGAACTGTCATCTTTACTCATTTCGGAATATCCGAAAGCAGCCTGCATACCGCCCTGTGCGGCTGAGCTGTGGGACCGTCTGGGTGGAACAAGAGTAACAATCTTAACATCAAGTCCCGACTGAACAGCTTCTATTGCAGCCCGTTCTCCGGCAAGACCAGCACCTATTACAAGAAAATCACTATAAATTATACTATCCAATATATAAACCCGGCTTTATTATTCAGTTTTTTTTAAAATTAAATACAGTTTTTCATCATATGTTATTCCAAGATTTTCAAATAATTCAGGACTAACCTTCAGCTGAAGTTTATCCATAATTTTATGAAAATCCATTAACTCACTGTTCAGAGATTCAACTGCAGTATTATTATCAATCATTGAATTTATGTATATAATCCGCTGTTTTAGAACAGCCTGCATTTCTCCCCGGTTATTAAACCTGTTGATTGTCATAATGCTCATAATCCCATAACCGGTACAAATTATAAGCATTAAAGCAAAAATAATTTTTCTTCCTTTTCCAGCCCATTTTATACTGATACGGTACATACCTATTCCCGAATGCAGTATTGCAGTACACATGAAAATGTAATAAAAAACATGAAATTGAGGCAATGCGGCTCTATTGGAACTCGAAACTGCATTTATATTTTTGATTCCATCTGTTAAAATAATCCAAAAATGCAGAGTACCTGCAAGAAGCAGAAACAGTCCTGTTATACACTGAAGAAGCCATAACATTGTATCCCTGTGCCTGGTCTGTATTGATAATTTTAAAATCCGTTGAAGCTCGGAGGATTTAACAGGTATTTTCCTGACAGCTATGCAGAAATGTATAAAAAATCCCGCTACCACAACCGGAGTAAATATCTGCGCCAGGTATATTGAATGAAGCATCTTCGGAACATTATTAAATACCGATGGTCCGAAAAGAATTGTTGCATCAAAAACAAGATGTGTCGCAAGAAAAAGAGAAAGACAGAAACCTGATAGAGACAGCAGAAAGTCATTGTGTGCCGGTAATCTTTTTATAAAACTCATTTTAATCTGCTGCATCATTCTTATTCCAAATCTCTAATCAATTTACTTTTAAGAAACATCTTTCCCGGTAATATACTCCGGAATGCTGAAGCAGGAGGCAAATCAGTTGATGGCTTGCCATCTATTCTCAACTCTCATCTTTTTATTTAAATTAGTCAACAAAAGAACCATACCTGAAATAAAGTTTCTTGATTATTTCCGGGAATCAATATAAAATTAAATCAATAGAAGAAATCTGCCGATATTTTATCGGAATACATTAAATTATTTTTATTAAAAGAGAAAAAACATGGAAATATCATGCACAGAATGCGGAAAACAGCATAACATTCCTGACACGGCAATTGATAATAAAAAAATATTTTTTTACTGCAACAGCTGCGGTCATAAAATAATTGTTGATAACCGGAAAAATTTTGTAAAACAACCCGGTTCAAGAAAAGAGCTGCCGGTAATAGCCGACATTTTATCAGGTATTCCGCTTGCTTTTAATTTTAATTCTATTTTACTGTCATGTGTATATGCCATACTTTTTTTAATGACAGCTCTTCTTTTTTCAATAATATTCGGAAAAAATCTTCAGAATCTTATCAAAAACCCTGTTCCTCTTATTATATCCGGAGTTATTTTCTTTGGAATTTTTTATTTTTTATTTCTCATTCTGCTGTACTACATTTCAAAAATAGCTTATTTCAGAATGCTGAATCCGGGTTATAAAAGACTGGACTGGAATTTCATCAACTTTGACGTTAAAGAGGATTCTGTTGTTTTATTCACTATTTATATTTTTTCGCTGGTAATTTTCTCGGTTCTAACCCTTCCGGTAATTTATCTTTCAAAAGGGGGAGTAATCTATACCGGAATTCTTTTTCCTGTTTTCTACATAATTGCATTTATTGTGACTTTTTCACTCATATTCATAAATTACATTCCGGCAATTATTGCATCTAAATCACAGTATATTTCAGATTCATTTTCAGAAATTATTTCTTTTTTCAGAACTGAATTTCTAAACATCCCTGTATATACCATCATAATAAATATTCTTTCTGCAATAGTATATGCTATTGTTAATTTTTTCATTACATTACCGCTTGTTTTTACCGGAGGAATCCTCCTGATTCTTTTGGGTGGTGATTCAAAAACAGCATTAATGGGATTCTTCTCCCGAATCGCGGCAAAATATACAGGAGCCGCCGATCAGTTTCCAGCCGTTTCATCTGATGTAACTCTTGGTGCAATTTTTATAATAATTTTTCTTCTGGTATTTTTTGTATTTCTCTGGTCATTAATGATTTCAATTTCACAGACTCTATATACAAAAGCTGTTTTTATAATGCAGAAAAATCCGGAACATTCAATAAACAGAAATATTTATCTTGCTGCCTTAATTGTAATAGTAATTCTATTGGGAATATTTTCCTCCGTAGTATTGAAAATATCCGGTATCACGGCAATAACAGATTTTTTAAAATGAAATGGTTCTAAACCCATTTCATTTTAAAAACTAAAATCCAAGTCCTTCCAGATATTCCGCTTCCATTCCATTAATGTAAACCTCTTCTACACTGCCCATAGGTGAAGTATTAGCCAAAGAAGAAGAAAGAGATTCAATTTTCCAGTTTGACCCGTATTTCAGCAGAGAAATGCCGCCGGTAAAAAATTTACCATTTAATTCATATAATACAATTCTTTCTGTTTTTGTTTCTGCCCCGTATATTGCCGCCTGAAGTTTCCAGTTTCTCTGATTACGCTCACTCTCAATTAAATCCGGATATGGAACCGTAATCTTAATAATTCTTAAATCTGCTAATTTTGAAGGATCCGAGGATCTTATAAAATCATTTATTCTTTCTTCAGACGGTTCCGGTACTGTTAATGAATAATCTTTCTCCGCACTAAGCATGCTGAAACAGAAAAATTTAATCTGTCTGGAAATGAAACTGATTCGATCTGCTCTATTAATATCTGCATAAAAAGGATATTCAGACGGAGCCATAGATGACCAGAATATAAGCGCATTCAGTCTTTCAGTAAATTTTTTAAAACTGAAATTATCTGCCGCTTCTTTTATTGCACATGCCTGCAGAGCATAATTCAGATCATTCTTTGCAATACCGGCAATAAAATATTTTATTGCAGCTTCAGGAGTTGCAAAATCTGAATTTATTGCAGCTGTTTTTTGTATTGAAGAACAGCTGCTTAATATAAATAAGATAATTATCAATAATCCTTTTTTCATTCATTTCTCCAATAATCATTTAATTCTGTCTCATAATTATTTAAATGAATAAAATTAATCTGATTTTGCAAGCTTATTTAAAATTTACCTAAACAAAAATCTATTGGTGATAATTTGATAATCTGTTTGAAGCTATCTAATTTTTACTTTTCACAAGCCAATTCTGCCATGTTGTCCATGCAGGTTTTGGTGTCAGAGTAAAAGGCCCTGATCCGCTGGCAGGTGCAACCTCAAACAGACCGGTTGTAAGCCATGTCAGACTTGCAAGCTGCGTCGGAGCATCAAATGTATTCCATAAAGGAAAATAATCTGCAATCGTAAACATTATTACAAATTCCATATTAAGTGCATCTGCATCTGCGAGCATTTTACTCATATATGCATTCTGTCTGTCAGTATTCGATTGAATAACATACGTCCCATTCATTAGCACATCATAATCTTCAGAAATCCATCCTGTTTCAGTAATTGCAGCGGGTTTCCCCGGTGCAATTGAATTAATCTGTGAAAGCCAATCTGCAGGCAATTGAGAAGGATCGCCTCTGAATGTATCAGGATTTGTTCCGCCATATTGTGAATCATAAAAGATATATCCATAAGTACTGACTCCAACGATATCAATATATGAAAGCATATCAGCAAATAATAGTCTTATTTTTTCAGACGGATCAATCAATGTTGTACCTGAAACTATGTTTCCTGCAGTTGCGTCTTCCGGAGATTTTAATGCCACTGAAACCATTAATTTTGCACTATTCATAAAAGCAGTAAATGCAACATCATCATCAACCTGAGCTCCCGGGTACGGCAAAGAATAATTATTGAGTGAACCATAAATATATCCTGAAAAATCGACAAAATTATTCCATTGAGTCAGATCAAAAGTTCCATCGCCTGAATTAAAACCCTTAACTATAAGATCTGTTGCTTCTGAACCATAATTAAAATATATTTCAGGAAGAACATATCCGTTGGCAGTATAATAAGTAAAAACCTCATACAAAAGATATACTGCATAATTTACAAAAGCTTTTTCTGCATTTGCACTGTTGAAAGGAATACCCGGATCCCCTCCTCCAAATGTTTTATTAATACCGCTTCTTGTTGAATTTATTGAATCAACTGCTATATAAAGTACTTTTGAAGGAGCCGTTGCAATTAAACGTTCATTTATGTCATTTTTAATGGGAGCAGAATAAACAGTATCCAGATCTTCAGGATGGTACAAGTCAGTATCAGCTGTCGTCCAGGGTACTCCGTTCATATAATGCAATGCAGTAATGTCTCCATATGAACTATCTTTAACCTTCGAAAAAACGTCGTCTACAGCTGCAGCTGCTAATGCATAGGGCCATGTTGTAAATCCCATGTAAAAAGATCTTGTTTCTGCTGGATTAGTTGTTGAGGAATTATCTAAGCATGACAATATTAAAAATGTACATAATATAAAAATAATAGCATTTTTTTTCATTTAGTCTCCTTAAACATCACTCATTGAATTAAAAATATATTTACATATCAGAGAAAAGTCAAATTTTCTTAAATATAAATTATATTTACAAAATAGAT
>JAFGJZ010000105.1 GCA_016928815.1 Spirochaetota bacterium | reverse complement strand
TCCGGCTATCGACAGCGGAGAAACAGTTATGATCGAAATTGTTCATTTAACCCCGGAAAACGAACCCTTATTCCTGAAAGCCCTGAACCGGTTTCTTTTAAGATATGAAATGCTCTATCTCAGAGATTCAATGCTCACCATGACCCGGGAATTAATTACAAATGCGGAAAAATCAAATGCAAAAAGACTGTATTTTGAATCAAAAAATCTCGATATCAGCAGCAGTCTTGATTATACCGACGGCATGAAAACTTTTAAAGATGAAGTCCTCAAACCGGATACTGACATTTTCCAGAAAATGGAAAAAACAAAAATGAGAATTCAGATTATTTTCCGTGTAGAAAACAATATTCCTTATATAGATATCAGAAACAACATTAAGGCCGTTCCGCAGGAACTAAACTCAATTGAGGCAAATATCAGCAAAGCCTACAGTTTCAAGGATTTCAGAGATGTATTTTCCGCAATGCAGGATGATTCCGAAGGCGCCGGACTCGGTCTCATACTCGGAATCATGGTTCTGCGGCTTTCAAATTTTTCAAAAGACTGCTTCTCGGTAAAAGCAGAAAATAATTCATTAACTTTTTCAATAAAGGTATTCCGAAGGGAGGATTTTCAGGAATTCAAACATAAAATTGCAGACAAACTAAGCCGTGAAATCGATTCACTTCCTCCTATCCCTGAGGTTGTACGTGAAATTTCATCTCTATGTGATGATACGGAAATAAAAATAGAAGAAATATCAGGGTTAATAAGAAAAGACCCGGGGCTTATATCCACTATTCTGAAATTTGCAAATTCAGCATGGTACGGATCACCGCAGAAAATTATAGTTATTGATGATGCCGTAAAACTCGTAGGTTTAAAAAAAATCAAGACTCTTGCCCTTGTTTCATCAGTTGAAGAAATTATAAAGTCCAGATATCCGAAACTTAAGTCCATTTGGAACGAATCATACAAAAGGGCGTTTTATGCATATAACATATCAATTCAGCTCAGGAATAACGGAAATTCCGAAAACACCTATCTCGGAGCGTTGTTATCAAACATCGGAAAAATTATTCTTCTTGCCGTCGATTCCGAACTTCTTAAAAAACTTAATAAAATATCAGGCATAATTCAGATTCCCGACATGGAAATTCTTGAAGAATATTCCCTCGGTATAAGCCACTCCTCACTTGCCTCCTTAATCGCACGAAAATGGAATTTCGACGAATCATTATGCTCTGCGATTGAATTCCACATGAAACCATACATGGCGCTTCCGGAATTCAAAGATATAACATATACGATTTATCTGGCAAATTTTTTCATGGAAACTGAAAATAAACGTCTTAAATTTGAGCAAATAGACAGTGACACCGCTGAATATTTCAAAATAAACAGCATAAATGAATTCACAAGACTTCATAATATACTTATTAGCGCATATAACGTACAGACACAATAATTATTTTTCTTGACTAAATACAGGAATGCAATTTCAATTCAGTTACACATTATTATTAAGAGGAATCTATGTATTTTCAGGATATTATTGCTAATTTAAACGAATTCTGGTCAAAAAAGGGCTGTATAATTATCCAGGGATATGACATGGAAGTCGGAGCCGGAACTTTCAATCCCTGTACTTTTTTAAAAGCTCTCGGTCCTGAACCATGGAATGTCGCTTATGTTGAACCTTCAAGAAGACCTACTGACGGACGTTACGGAGAAAATCCCAATAGACTTCAGCATTATTATCAGTACCAGGTTATAATGAAACCTTCACCCCTGGACATTCAGGACATGTACCTTGATTCACTTAGATACCTGGGTCTCGACATATCAAAACACGACGTAAGATTTGTTGAAGATGACTGGGAATCGCCTACACTCGGAGCTGCAGGTCTAGGCTGGGAAGTATGGCTTGACGGAATGGAAATTACGCAGTTTACCTATTTTCAGCTTTGCGGTTCAATCGAATTAAATCCGATTCCGGTAGAAATCACATATGGACTGGAACGGATATGCATGTATATTCAGGGAGTCAATAACGTTTATGATATCCAATGGAATGAGAATCTTAAATACCGTGATGTACATCATCGAAGTGAGTATGAATTTTCCCATTATAACTTTAACGTTTCGGATACCGAACTTTATTTTAAATTATTCGATCTTTTTGAAAAAGAATGTCTTTCAATTCTAGATAAAAACAGTGAAATTGTACTGCCGGCATATGATTTTGTGCTAAAATGTTCTCATGCATTCAATATGCTGGATGCTCGCGGAGCCATTTCCGTAACTGAGCGTGTCGGCTACATCACCAGAGTCAGAAACCTTGCAAGAAAATGCGCCGAAAGATATATTGCTATCAGGGAGGAAATGGGATATCCTCTGCTGAATAAAACAGGATCGGGAATTCATGGATGAAAGTATTCTAAAAATTGATAAATTTATTAAAAAAGGCAGTAAATTTATTATAACAACGCACGAAAGCCCTGATGCTGATGGCGTAGGTGCGGAACTTGCTTTCAAAGAAATATTATTAAAACAGGGAAAACATGCAATAATTTTAAACGGCGACCCTACACCCGAAAAAATAAAATTTCTTGATATTGACAAAGAAATAAACATTGCAGATGAAACTTTCATCCTTCCTGATGACATTGAAGACTATGCTCTTTTTGTACTTGATACTAATGATTTTCCGAACACCGGAAATACATATAACATGCTTAAAGACAGAATAAGCACCATTTTCATTATTGATCATCATGAAGGAGACCAGTCAAAAATAGAAAAAAATTACATCAAGGTTCATGCATCATCAGCTTCGGAAATCATTTACGATATTTTTAAATATTATGACATCGATTTCACATTCAAATCCGCACAGGCATTATATACAGGCATACTGTTTGATACCGGTTCATTCAGGTACGCAAAAACGTCACCGCAGACGTTTGAAGCAACAAGTGAACTCGTAAAAAAAGGTGCAGATCCGAATTATCTGTATGAAAAAATATATGAAAACAATGACCTGAATACATTTCTGCTTCAGGCGGAGATGATGAAAACCGTCGAAACTCATTTTGACGGAAAAATGGTGCTTATGTTTCTTAATCCTGAAATGCTTGTTAAAACCGGAGCATATTTTTCGGACGGAGAAATAAATATAAACATTCCCCTGAAACTGAAAGGAGTAGAAGCCAGTGTTCTGATAAAACAGGATATCAACGGCCCTTTGAAAGTCAGCATGCGTACAAAAGGCGACCTGGATGTATCTGAAATCGCAATCGCCCGTCACGGCGGAGGTCATAAAAACGCAGCCGGTTATAAATCAGGATTAAGTCTGGAGGAAACCTATAAACAGGTTCTAAGTGACATGTCTGTATTTTTTAAATAAAACCGTTTCCATGTCACAGCAGTTTCAACAGTTCTTCAATGTCTGACATTTTTACATTCTGCAGCGAAGTCATTTTCCTGTTAAAATCATTCACATTTTTAACATCAAACCTGAAAGATATTGAGTTGCCTTCAAAATACTCCGGTAATCTGATTTCTATTCCGGAATTTTTATACTTTTGCAATATTGCACCGGATTTTTCAAGTGAAGCAGACAGTCTGGGAAATCTTAAAGTCTTCATACGGCCTACAACATCATCCTCATATTTTTTTAATGACTCAAATTTAATATCTGAAAAATCACATGCGATTCCGAAGCGGCTGAAATCACTGAGCATTGATACGATATCGCGGAAAATATTAATTTTCATCTGCACAGGTTTTATGAGATCTGAAAGAATCTTTAAATTACATGCATCAAGTCCGGTTATTTTTTCTATGACCTTATAATTTACATTTTTTATATCCAGATAATCAATTATTTCAGCAGGAAGATCAAGAATCCGCGAACATCTTTCCAGATCAGTAAAAGCAACCGGAACATTCAGTTTTTTCAGAAATTGCAAATCAGTTACCTTAAAATTATAAATGTATTTCAGCTTATTAACGGGTGAAATCTGATTATGATAATTTTTCATCAGTACAAATGAATTAAAATCAAATAAATTCAGATCACATATAAATGCCGGTATTTCCTGAACTCCATTTTCCAAAGCTGCTTTATAGCGGTTGTGTCCCGTAATAATTCTGAATTTATCATTTTCTGAAAAAACAGAAAGAGGCTGAAGAATACCGTTTTCAGAAACGGACCTGACAAGTTCCTGCGATAATTCACCCGATGAATACTTGTATTCACCATCATAGGAAATGTCGCTGATTTTAAGAATAATAATACTTTGATCCGGCATTTACATTAAACCCTGAAGATATCTGTTAAAATCATCAGCCAGTACCACTTCAATTTTATTTAAATGCTTAAGACTGGCAGCTGCACCTTCTGTCAGCTGTGCTGTTGTAATAAAAAGCCCTTTCTTTGCTTTGGCATCGTTTACCGCCTGCGCGAAATTACGAAGCGGTATCTCCCCGACTTTCGTCTGAGTCCAGCGTCTCACCTCAAACAATGTCAGATCTCCGGTCTGTCTGTGTTTGCCCATAAAATCCACACCATCTGATTCTTTATATGTCGTGAGGATGTGATCAATCTTATACCCCATTTTTTCAATCGCCCTGTTCGAAATTATTCTGAAAGAATCAGTATCAAGTTTATTAAACGTATCAATTAAATAAGCACCGGTACCCGTAACCGATGCATTATCCTGGGACATAAATGAACCGTCAAGACCTGTACTGTATGTTATATACTTTTTAAGATCTATTTTATAGCTGCTTTTCAAACCGCAGATACCCCATAAAAATTCAGACGGAAATGAATTTTTTACCCAGGAATCAAGACGGTTATATAAAGGTGATTCAAATCCGCTTTTGTTTTCAGAATCATCCATTTCCTTTCGAAGCTGAATAATCATGGCGTTTATTCCCCGATAGTCCTTTTTATCCGTATCAAGATCATTCCAGTATTTATATGCCTTCTTTGACTGCTCATCATTAAGAGATGCAAAACCAAGATCGTAAAGGGTCAATGCGATTTCATCAATAAATTCATTTGCTTTTGTAAAACCGAGTAATTCCTCAAATTTGGAGACAGCTTCATGACTTTTTTTAAGCATGACATATAAAAAAGCTTCAATGCGGAGAACAATAAATTTGACCTGGGGATCAGTCACATTTTTGATCAGCATTTCAATGTACCCCAGTGATTTTCTGTAATCACGTTTTCTTAAATAAGCAAAAACCATAGCCATTAATGCAATATCATTATTCGGACGCAGACTAACAGCAATTTTAAAATATTCCACCGCATCATTCGTTTTCTGATTCTGATAACTGCACATGCCTGCACCGAACGCAACTTCAAAATCCTTTTTCCTTATTTTTACCAGCCTTTCAAAATAACGCTGTGCAAGATCATATTCCTCCTGACCCAGCGCAATAAAAGCGGTGTTATATAATGCGGTATCATCAGTCGGATGCTGTGAAAGAATGTCATGATACATCTGAAAGCATTTATCAATTTCATCGCGTTTCATGTAGATTTTAGCGAGTTTTTTCTCAACCGTCAGCTTGTCCACTTCAAAATTAAATTTATTAATTTCAAGTATTTTCTCCAGATGAAGTGCCGCCTCATCAATTTCATTCTGTTTAATGTACAGATTGGCTATTCTGTAATTAGTTAAGAAATCATAGGGATTCTCATCAAGTATTTTACGATACTCGATAATGGCGTCTTCTATCTTATTCTCTTTCAGAAATTCTTCTGCACGGTTATTCGGATCAAGCTTCGGCGCAATAAAAAAAATGTAAAACCCTATTCCTCCGAGAATGATAGAAGCCATAAATAGAAACCAGAAAATCATTAAACGGCTTTTCTCCTTACAAATGCAATAAGCAGGATATAATCCTGCTTATTTTTCATATCGTCCATTTCCCTGTTAATATTAAGCGACTTTAAAACTCTTTAAAGCATCATTTTCATTCTCATAAATATCAAACATATCCATGAGTTCAACTACTTCAAAAATTTTCTTAACCGCATTATTAATGCAGCATAATTTCAGTTTCCTGTCATTATCCTTAAGCAGACGCATAGTTGAAACAAAAATCCTTAAACCCGAACTGCTCATGTATTCAACTTCTTCAAGATTCAAAAGCAAGTGACTTTCCGGATCACTCTTAATAATTTCATTTATTCCTTTTTCAATGTCAGAAGAAAGATGTACATCAAGCCGTCCGGATAGATTGATTACAACTATATTATCAAGTTTTTTAGTTTTCAGTTCCATTTATCCTCCATTAATGTATACGTGCGTTATGATAGTATATTTCAGGGTAATAATAAATCAAGAAAAAAATTATTCAATTCCCCTGTTTGCATTTCCCTTTGTAAGCATTAATGCCGTTAATGTCAGTATAAACTGGAAAATAAATACTGCAGCCATAACTTTCATGGTATTAAACTTATAAATTATGCCTGCTGTCATAAGAAATGCAGACGCCCCTCCTGAAAAAATAAGTCCGTTATAATAAACAAGTCCTCTGTATTTTAACGGATCAAAAAGCGGCAGTATCATTGCCAGACCGCTTGTAAACAGAATAAATGCAAGTGTTCTGGACAGAGAATAAAAAAGAAAGATAAATTCATCAAGTGCTATATTACCGATCCAGTCCTGATTGACATTTAGGCCTATAATTGACGCAAAAAGCCCAGGCGAAATAAAATAAATCAGACCGGAAATAATATAAACCGCACCTGTATAAAGAACAACAACCTGTAAAAAATTCGTCTGTTTGTTTCTCATTTGATCTCCTTCTTTTTTCAGGATTTGTCCGAACTGACCGGCCATAAATTTTCTGAAAAATCAATGATATCGCTGATTTTCATGTCCAAATTCTCTCCGGTCACTTCAAAAACTTCATTTTTACTGCCTGAATTGCCGTAATACCTAGTATTCATAAAAATTTTATCCAGTAAACCGTCACCCGGGGTATTTCCGGAAACATGAATATCAATACCGGTTATTTTTTCAACATGAATATAATCATGCCATCTGTCAATATTAATACCATCAAAACTGTTTGAAAGCATTAAACCGGATATATCCGCTTTCTCGAAAAACGGATCCATGCTGATATTTGCAGCCGCAATTTTTGAAAATAATCCTGAGGTTTTAATGACAGCCTCACTATTACGGTTTTTCAGACAGCTTAAAAGCTTCATGTCATGAAATTCAAGTCTTTCGGATGAAAAAATTCCGGAAAAATATTTTTCAAATTTATCAATTGAATAAATGTAATTATCAGGATAAGAAACTTCAGCCAGTACTTTTAATTTTTCAATACGAAAAAAGTCCTTAACTGACTTGAGGTATTGTGCATAATTATCGGATTTTAAAAAAAACAATGCGTTTACCGCACTTAAAAAATCCGCAGCTATGTAATCATACTCTGCTTCTTCATTAAAAAGTTTTCTGAAAAGACCGGTATAAAAAGAAGTTGCATATCCGGAATTTCCGAGAAGAAGTATATTTTTGGACTTGAAAATTACATCTCTGATTTTTGACATAATACCGTTTTCTCTGTCGGCAGTCACCATCGGGGAAAATTTATTATTAATAATTTTAAAGTCCTCAAGATCAAGCAGCCCGTCTATATCAGTTTTGCGGCTGAAATGACTGTTGTTTATCTGAAAAATATCCTGTCCTCTATTACAATACAAATCGGCAAGCAGATAATTTGAATCCCTTTTTTTTGCGGATACCAGCACAACCGCATCACTCAGACTAAAAGCTTTCTGCTGAAGCTGCGGATAATCGGAATCTACATCCATTACAATACAGCCGTATTGAGATGAAAGTTTAAACAGTACATGCGATAGTACATCTGCATCCATGTTAATTTTGGAAGTGTTTGTCATGTTAAGAATGGAAAGTCCTTCCCTGATCCGGACGATTTTTGACGAAAGATCAATTTTATCCTCTGTTTCCTCTTTTTCAGCAAGCGGCGGAGATATTCTGATATCAAAATATTCAAATAATGAAATTCCATTATAACTTAAATCTAACAGAAGTGTCTCATGTGATGAGGAAATACATGAACCAAGCATTGAAGCAACCATGGATTTACCTGAACATTTTTCCGATGAAGAAACCGAAATAATTCTGTTTTTTAAATCAGCAAACGCCTGATAACCTTTTTTAATATCAATGGAGGTTCTATTTAAAAAATTGGAGTAAGCCTTATATAATTTAACATCTTCAATAAAAATCTGTAATAAAACCGAATGATCCACCCGTAAAATTACGGTATTTTCCACAGCAGACAGTTTCATCCGGTTCCTGCTCTCAACAAAAGGCAACGCACCGAAAAAAGATCCTGTAATGAAATAACTTCCCTGTTTTTTATCCAGATTATCGAGGTTAACCAAAAATCCGTTTTTAATGACGAATATGTCCTTATCGGAGTCAGCATTAAATATTCCGCTTTCAGGAATAAATATTTCTTCAGAGGAGGATAATATCTTCAGGAGAGCGTCATCGGGCCAGAATGACAGAAAAGGTGTTTTTCGGAGAAAGCTGAGCATCTTATTCTACTTTTTTCAGCAGCTCGACCAGCTGTGATTTTCCGTAAAGTTCTATAGGTCTGGTATTTGAAAAACTCTGGGCGTCTCCGGAAAAATCACCTGTTGTTACGACTATAATACGCTGAACATTTTTACTTTTCATGGAATCATAAAGTTTCCTTAAAAAATCCTCAGAAATTGAGTTTGTTGTACGGAGAAAACGCATAAGTTTATACTGCTTTTTGGTATTCATCAGGTTATTTTCAGGATCGGTTGAGATAATCTCAATATCTGTATCAGTAAGAACCTTTATCTGCGCTGACTCATAACCCATTGCTTCCACTATCTTTCTGCATTTATGTTCAAAATTTGCAAGACTGGCAATCATGAAATCCTTTATCCGGTCATCCTGTCTGAATTCCGCATTCTGTCTGAGCTTCTGAGGAACATCTCTGAAATTCTGATTCACAGAATGAATAATCTCCCATTGGTTGATTGCAGACTGCATGTCCCGCAGATTTTCATGAGATAACGCAAGAAAATATCTTAAATTAAGATCCGTATCACTTCCCTTTTTCGTAAATTTCAATCCGCGCTCAAATTCAATGACCGCTTTGGGGTACTGCTGTTTTTCAAGAAAGCAGCTTCCTTTTGCAAGAAAACATTTAACTTTAATATCATCAAGCTTCTGGGCTACCTCAAATTCCTTTACAGCCCATTCAATATCACCCTGCTGTCTGAGTACAAGTCCTAGAAAATAATGCGCTTTATAATTGTTAGGGTCAAGTTTAATTGTTTCCATTAGTGATCTTTTTGCATCTTCCTGATTTCCCGCCCTGTAATGAAGCTGCCCCATGTAGAAATGGGAATCACTATGTTTTGGATTTACAGAAGCGCTTTTTTTAAAATACTGAAGCGACTTTTCGGAAATATTCGCATTGAAAAAAATTACTCCAAGCTCAAAATAATGCTCAAAATTATCAGGTTCAATTTTTGTCAGAAGAAGGTATTCATTTTTAGCCTCTCCGAATTTTTTCTGGCTTTTGAAAATTTCCGCCATATTTTTCCGGATAACCGATTCCTGCATCTTATCATCAAACTGACCGAGTTTTAAAACCTGCCGGTATTCGAGAATCGCATACTGCTGATTATTCTCTTTACGGTATGCTTCCGCAAGAAGATAATGAGCGTATGCGTCCCTGTCATCTTTTGCAAGAATATCCTCAAGCTTTTTTATGGCAAGTTTTGTCTGGCCTTTGTGAATCATATCAGCTATTTCTTCCAGCTTCCTGGGGAAAAAATAAGTACTGAATACAAACAGCGCCAGAATCGTAATTATGATGATAAATAAAAAAATTAAAAAATATGTTATCATAATACCATCTTATCTTTGTTCCAATTTTTGCCGCTTTAATTCCTGATTCTGTCTTTCCAGTTCCTTTATCTGGGCTAATGCATGCTCAAGTTCTTCACGCCCCATTTCAGATACAATTTCCTGGGCCTTTCGGGTCTCAACTTCATTTTTGTGCTCTGATCGGGAAAATTCCATTATCCGTTCATACATAGCAATTATCGCTTCTGCGTTTTCAATTTCCTTCTCATGCAGCTTAAGAATGTTTTCAAAACTGGAAATTATTTTTTTCAGGTCATTAATCTGATGTTTTAATTTTTCATTTTCATTTTTCAGAACTTCTGATTCAGACATATCACCTCTCTAAATTTTATGTAGAATTATGCCGCTCCTCAGTTTCGGTTCAAACCAGGTCGATTTCGGCGGCATTACATGCCCGCTGTCTGAAACATTAATAAGATCAATAACCGAAGTCGGAAACATTGAAAAAGCAATTTTATATGCACCCGAATTTACAAGCTTTTCTAGTTCTTCAGTTCCCCTTATCCCGCCGATAAAATCAATGCGCTTGCTTTTTCTCGGATCTTTTATATCAAAAACAGGATCCAGTATAAAATTCTGCAGAAGAGAGACATCAAGTGAATTAACGGCATCTGACGGAATTTCAAAATCCGCAGTTACAGTATACCAGCTGTTTTCAAGATACATGCAGAATGATCCGCTTGAAACAGGATTTTTCTGACCGTTTTTATCAATTCTGAATTTTTTACCGATTTTTTCAAGTACCGCGTCACTATCCATTCCGTTTAAATCGGCAAGAACGCGGTTATACGGCAGAATCTGAAGATGGTCATGCGGGAAAATAACCGAAAGAAAATAATTATATTCTTCAGACCCGTTATGATTCGCGTTTCTTTCTCTTCTGGAAACTCCGTTTTTCACAGCAGAGGCTGCACGGTGATGACCGTCCGCAATGTAGAGAACTTCATCCGCAAATGCATTCCTGAATTCATTAATTAATACAGGGTCATTTATTAAACGGAAGATATGCCGGATTCCGTCGTCTGCGGTAAAATCATATTCAGGACTGATGGATAAAGCTTTCCGCCATAGATCCTTTTTTGAACCGTTTTCTCTGTAAAGCAGAAATACGAGACCTGTCTGGGCATTCAGAACATCCAGGTGTCTGATACGGTCATTTTCCTTTTCTTCACGTGTAAACTCATGCTTTTTAACTATGTCATTAAGATAGTCATCAATGCTTACACAGGTAACAAGACCGGATTGTTCACGTCCATTCATTATCAGGGTGTAAAAGTATAATTTTTCCTGACTGTCTTCCCTGAAATAACCCTCAGAGATAAATGAATTAAGATTTTCAGCGCCTTTAAGATATACTTTTTCATCATATGGATCTGTATCTTCTGGAAGATCAATTTCAGGTTTAGATATGTGAAAAAAGTTCAGTTTGTTATCACCTGCTTTTTCTTTAGCCTCTTTAGAGCTGCATACATCATACGGTAACTCCGCAATTTTTGATACAAGATCAACCGGGGGTCTAAGACCCTTAAATTCCTTTATTTTTGCCATTTTTATCCTATGCTTTCAATTCATTGCCGTGAATGGTTTTTATCTTTAATATTTTATACTCTTCATCAGACATCGGGAGATTAACAGTAACGGTAGCACCTGCTTCCATAAATCTGAGTGCAGTTCCGAAAGGAGTTGATAAAGTAATTCTGCCTGCGGAAGGTTCACTTTCAGCATCCGTAACAAATGTAAATTCCTTCTCTTCACCGGTAGAAATGTTTTTAATCAGAACTGTAGAACCAAAACCGACTTTATCTTCCGGAATGTCATCGGAACTGAGATTGGTCAAAGTCCGAACCTCATCGCTCAACTGCGCAATTTTGGCTCTTACAAACCCCTGACGCTCTCTTGCTGCATGATAGTCGGCATTTTCTTTCAGGTCGCCGTGTTCACGCGCTTCAGCTATTTTTTTCGGAAGTTCCACTTTAAATTCATGTTTTAATTTATCAATTTCGTCTTTTAATTCCTGTTTTTTCTTTTCAATAGATTCCAGACCCATCGTGCCCCCATAGTTTTACATTTTACAGGCTGAATACATGTGATATGCAATGCTTATAAATTTCAAATATTATTTTTTTTAATTTTAAAAACAGCCTTAATCTTATCATTATCATCCTTACCGATATCAAAGCCCGCTTCCTTAAGCATCTTTTCATACCGGTATGACAGCATATCCACTACATTTTCCTTTTCCTTCACCGGAGCCTCCTGAAATTTAAACGCATACGGACTATATCGGACTCTGGAAGGTGTGAATTAAATCAATCCAGGGTTTTTATTGTCTTATTACATCTACAATCAAAGGATAGTTCCCGTATATTTTTCCTGAAAACCGGATAAACAGGATGGAAATCAATGTACCTGCAGCAAAGCCTAATATTGCGCCGATATCCCCGTCAGAAAAATACTCTTTGCCGGCAAAATATCCTAATGAAGCGGAAATAACGATAAAAACAGCCGGTATTAGATACAATGCCGCAGAAATTCCTATAAAATAGGATTCTTTAAATGAATATATAACCTTATCACCCTTTTTTACATTATTGCCGTTATTTTTTGCAATTACAGTACATTTTTTTGAATCTGCGGACATCATACATTTTTTATTCATCTGACATGCAGAACAACCGCCTGATGATTCTGTTTCAACAAATACCAGATTTCCCTTAACTTCGATTACTACACCTGAATCAGTCATAATATTTTCCTTACAATAAAGTATATAATCATAAAATAGTATTTTTTCAAATAAAAATTAACAATACAATCAAAATGACAAAGCCGGTAATGTCCACTCTCAAAATCATAAAAATTCAAATTTATTGATTTACAGAAAACTGATTTAAGAAAACAATAGTACATGAAATAGAGGTTAAATTTGAAAAAAACATTATTAATAATATTACTGTTTTCTTCCCGTTTCATTTATGCATCCATCTCAGATCCGCTGAATTTTCCTGATAATACCGTAACATCCGGATCACCGCTGTTTGTATGGGAAGACATATACCAGACGGAAGAAAAAAACGTTACATACCGTCTTTCAATTACCTATGGAGATGAAACCGTTTATTCAATGAAATTCATTCCTGCAAAATCAGAAGACCGGATTCTGAGTTATAATCCGGGTCTGTCGCTTCAGGATGGGACATATACGTATGAAATAACTTCATATCCCGAAAAACGGTATTTCGGCTTCAGGAAATATCCCGTAACAGGCAGTTTCACCGTAGATAACACGCTTCCTGCAGAATATGCCGGTTCTGACCTTGAAAGCTATTCAGTTTTTCTTTATATGAACCATTATAACCGCAAAACAACTCTGAATGATTCAATTTTCTTTTTTTCAGCATCAACAATTTCACTTGCAGCAGGAATTACAACATATATGTTTTTCAACTTCAATATTTATACTGCAATCGCGTCATACACGATGATGGGAGCAGCTGCAATCGGGTTCCCTGCCTCCGGATACTACATGTATAAATATTTCAGCAACAAAAATCTCTACAAAAGAACGTACCTTGCCGGAACCGTTTCAATGGAACTATATTTATTTGATGATAATTTCTACAGCGGAGTAACAACACACTTTTAATATGATTCTTGAAAATTTTCTAAATCTTTTCCGGCAGAGCGCTGATTTTAAGGATATTCTGACATATCATACAGAACATAAACCGCTTACTGTTGAAGGCATCTCTCCTTCTTCATTTTCACTTATCAGCGCTGCATTATATCTTGAAGTAAAACAGCAGATACTAGTCATCTGTAAAAACAATACAGCAGTTGCCGAAACCGCTATGGATCTCTCGCTATACATTCCGGAAGAATGCATATGCCAGTTTCCGTCAATGGATACCCTTCCGTATGAATTTGTTTCTCCAGCTGAAAAAATTGAACGCGAAAGAATCAATGCAATTTACCGTATTCTCAAAAAAGATCCTGTCGTAATTGTCGCTTCCATTGACGCTCTTCTGAAAAAAATTCCCGGGAAATCAGTCTATTCCAGCAGAGAAATTGAATTAAACGTTTTGGAAGATTATTCTTTTGATGATCTGCTTCAGGCGTTTGTAGACTATGGATATGAACGTGTTAACAGGATTGAGGCTTTTGGTGAATTTTCCGTTAAAGGCGGAATAATTGACGTTTTCCCGCCTTCATATAACAATCCGATGCGGCTTGATTTTTTCGATGACACGCTTGAATCAATAAGGGAATTTGATATTGAAACCCAGAAATCAATTGAAAATACCGATTCGATAAAAATCATTCCCAGAAAGGAAATGTACCTTTCCGGATCCGATAAGGAAAATATTGCAGAACTGATAAAGAAAGCCTACATCAATGGCAGGATTTTTCCTGAAAATATCATTACAGCAGTTGAAAATGATGCACTGGAAAATTATTTTCCGGGTATTGAAGACATATACCCGGAACTGATACCGTGTGTTCCCGTACTGTCATACATCGAATCCGATACACCCGTAATTTCTTTCAACATGCAGGAACTTGCCTCCCAGTGTGAAACCGCCATACACACATTTCATGAATTATATGCCAGGAAAAACAATAAATATTTCACTGTCGCCCCGGAAAAGCTTATAGATGAAAACGTGATTAGGGAAATTAAAAACAGGGCGCTTCAGCTCAACACCTTTGTTGCATCACCGGGATCAGTCAGACCTGATTTTAAAAGCATAAACTCATTTCATGGGAAAATATCACTGCTAAGAGACGATATTTCGGCAAGGCTTCAAAAAAACTGGAAAATTCTGATCATAACCTCGTTTGAAGGACAGGCAAGACGGCTTTCAGATCTGCTTGGAGAATTTTCTCCCGGCACTGATTTCAATAATCCTGATTTCAGCAAACCTGTTAATATCATTCTGGCGCCATGCAGCAGCGGTTTTGAAAGTGAATCCTTAAAAACCATCATTCTAACGGATCAGGATATTTTCGGAAAGTCATACAGAAGAAAGAAAACATTCCGAAGTAAAAAATCACTTCCTATCTCATCGTTCATGGATCTTCAGACCGGTGATTATATCGTACACATAAATCATGGAATAGGAATTTTCCGTGAAATAAAAAGAATGACGGCCGGCGGCATTGAAAAGGATTTCATTGTCATTGAATACGCCGATTCAGATACCTTATTCGTAGCCCTCGACCAGCTGAACATGATACAGCGCTATATGAGTTTCGAAGGGAAAATACCGCGTATTGATCATCTCGGAAAAAAATCAGCCTGGAACAGAATTAAAGCAAAGGTCCAGCAGGATGTTGAGGAAATAGCCGGCGAGCTGATTACCATTTATGCAAAAAGAAAAGCCCTTAAAGGCGTTCAATTCCCTCCTGATACCGCCTGGCAGGAGGAATTTGAAGCGAATTTCGAATATGAGGAAACGCCCGACCAGCTTGCCGCAATTGAAGACGTCAAGGATGACATGGAATCTTCACAGCCTATGGACAGACTTGTCTGCGGGGATGTCGGCTTCGGGAAAACCGAGATAGCGATAAGAGCGGCATTTAAGGCATCAATGGCCGGTAAACAGATTGCCATACTTGTACCAACAACGGTTCTTGCCATGCAGCATTACAATACTTTTAAAAAACGGTTTAAGGAATACCCAATTTCAATAGGCGTGATATGCCGCTTCCGGTCAAGATCGGAAATAAACACATACAAGGCAGCTCTCAGTGCCGGCAGTCTTGATATCATTATTGGCACGCATGCCCTTCTTTCCAAGGATGTTTTTTTTAAAAACCTCGGCCTTCTGATAATTGACGAAGAACAGAAATTCGGTGTAAAACACAAGGAACAGATAAAAAAGCTCAGATCTCATGTAGACGTTCTTACTTTAAGCGCAACTCCCATTCCCCGGACGCTGCATATGTCCATGGCCGGAATAAGGGATCTTTCCATCATTCTGACACCGCCAGAAAACAGACAGGCCGTAGAGACCTATGTTCTTGAAGATAATCCGGATATTTTGAAAATGGCGATTGAACGTGAACTCTCAAGGGGCGGTCAGGTTTTTTACATTCACAACAGGGTTCAGACGATAGATGCCCAGGCTGAAATGGTAAAAGAGGTTGTGCCTGAAGCAAAAATTGCTGTCGCTCACGGACAGATGCCTGAAGGCGAACTCGAAGAAATAATGATCGACTTCCTTGAAGGGAAATATGACATACTTATGAGTACCACCATCATTGAATCAGGACTTGATATGCCGCATGTAAATACAATAATCATTAACCGTGCTGATACTTTCGGTCTTTCACAGCTTTATCAGCTGAAAGGACGGGTCGGCAGAAGCAGTCTCAAAGGATATGCTTATCTTTTTCATCCGCGTCATATAGCACTGAATGAAATCGCCCAGAAAAGACTGCGGGTAATATCCGAATTCTCGGAACTTGGAAGCGGATTTAAAATTGCCATGAAGGATCTTGAAATA
>JAFGJZ010000104.1 GCA_016928815.1 Spirochaetota bacterium | reverse complement strand
TGTTCATTTTTCAAAAACCTGTATACAATTACTATATTATAGAAGTTAAAATAATTTAGGTCAAGCTTTATCTTTAAAAAACATTTAATTAGACAAATTTAACTGCAGTAAACAGATTTTAAGATAATGATCCGTATTTTATGTTGACATTTTAAATACAGATTATATGCTATTTATCTAATTACCTGCTTCGGGGGTTGAAAATGAAAAGCAAACATGACTTTCCAAGTCTGAATTCAAAAAAACCGGATGGATTGAAACCAAGCGGCAAGCCATATACTGTAATTGTGACTGATGCACATGAATTTGTCAGAAAACAGATAAAACAGATCCTTGAATCCGAAGGTTATAAAATAATAGCTGAAGCAAAAAACGGAAGAGAAGCACTTGAATTAATAGATGACTATAAGGATGTTGATCTTGTTACAACCGAACTGGATATGCCGGAACTTGACGGATATGCTCTTTTATTTGAACTATCACAAAAAGAAAGAAAACCTAAAGTAGTTTTCATCTGTGAAGATACTACAAAAGGTGTTCTTCAGGATCTTCTTAAGATGGGTGCTTCAGATATAATTTTAAAACCTATCCAGCGGGCTAAACTGCTCGAAAGAATTAAACTTGCAGCTCGAAAGTGACTGTTAACAGGAGTTTTTTTTGGAAAATCTTAATTCTGCAATGAATTCCTTTTCAGAGCAGTCAAAAAAAATAAATATTGCCATGCATTATTTAAATAATGACATGGAAAAAGCAAAAATGATGGTTGCCGGAAAACTAAAAGACATTGTGATAGTCAAGGGCACATTTTCATCATCTTCACTTTATGGTGCATTTATTCTTTTTTTCAATTATCTGAATTTAATTCTCGCTGACAGCAGTTTTCTTGTTTCACCTGATTATTCAATTTCAGGAATTAAAAACAGTGCTGACTGGAAAGTATTTGAAAAGGAAATAGTTGAGATCAGGAACAGGGAGAATTCCCGTGTAAGCGGAGATTTTAAAGAAAAATTTGACGCCGGTTTTACTCTGACATTTTCACGTGAATTTGCTAAAATGATAAAAGCCAAGGATACCACTCAGCTGACATATATTCTTCAGAAGTATTTAACTGAAAATTCCGGATTGAAAAGACTTGCCTTGAATCTGGAGTATCAGACTGCATCTTCGCTCGAAATGGAACTTGATTCAGTAACTTCGAAAAAGCTTGATAAAAAGATAATTGAAAAGAAAAAAGAGGATGAAAAAAAAGCTGAAGCTGATGCTGAAACAGACAGCAGCAAAGATGAAAATTCCGAGCCGGTAGTCGGACAAAACGGCATAAAACTCATTATTAAATCAACACTTGTTCTTTCTCCGATTAAGGGAAAATATATTTCCAAAGTTGAACCCGGTGACAGGGTTATGGTAACGATGGTTGAAAAAAATCCGCAGACTGTTCAGATTGCACAGGCATTTAAAGCCTATAATCAGGAGACGGGCGTAATATCAAGTATTCCCGGCCGTGTTTTAAAAGTAGATTACATCGATAATCTGGGATATAAGCTGTATGTTGTTATCGCCAAGGGGATAATCGCCCAGGTAATCGAAGAGGAAACAAACATCAAGGTTGCACTTGACCCTGCACAGACAGTAAATCAGCAGTCCGATGACGAGAAGACTTCAAGATTCGGTCTTCCGATAATAATCAGCCTTGTTGCTGCAATAATTGTCAGTCTGATGATTATAGTTCTTACAATATTCTAATTATTAACAGGTCTTATGCTTATACCGCGGTTTTTCAGATAAGTTTTCACTTCTTTTATTGAAATTTCCCTGAAGTGAAAAATTGAAGCAGCAAGAACGGCATCTGCCCTGCCTTCGGTTAGACCCTCATACATATGTTCAATAGTACCGACTCCGCCGGATGCAATGACCGGTATATTGACAGCTTCGGATATTTTTCTTGTCAGCTGAATGTCATAACCGTTTTTTGTACCGTCACAGTCCATGGAAGTCAGAAGGATTTCTCCTGCGCCCAGTTTTTCCGCCTGAATGGCCCATTCAACCGCATCGAGTTCCGTAGGAATCCGTCCGCCGTTCAGGTAAACGGTCCAGCTTCCCCTGTCATTCTTTTTGGCGTCAATTGCCACTACAATACACTGTGATCCGAATTTTTCAGCTGATGCGGTAATGAGAGAAGGATTTTTAACTGCGGCACTGTTGATTGAAATTTTATCCGCACCGTTTTCAAGAATAAGCCTGACATCATCGATTGTTCTAATGCCTCCGCCGACACAAAACGGTATATGTACCGTCTCGGCTACCTTTTTTACCATATCCAGGATAATATCTCTCTGATCCGATGACGCTGTTATGTCCAGAAATACAAGTTCATCCGCACCTTCAGCGTCATAGAACCTGCCGTTTTCTACAGGGTCACCGGCATCGATCAGGTTTACAAAATTGACGCCTTTTACAACACGGCCGTTTTTAATGTCGAGACAGGGAATAATTCTTTTCGCCAGCATTTCATCATCCTTTTAAGCAGTCATTCTTGATAAAACCTTCAGGAAAATCAATAAATTATTTTCTTTATTGACTGCAATTTGATATTTATACCGGTTAAACCCTACTTGACAAATTCAAGCCTATTTACAAACATATTATTATCCTTTTCTGCAGGTGATTTATGAGCGATAATTTACAGGAATTTTCAAAATTATATACGCATAGAATTGAGAATTTTATTTCAGGTTATTACAAACGTAAGGCAGGACTGAATTCTTCCGGAATTCTTAAAAAGATATATTTTGATATTGAAGAGTATTGTCTTCGCCCAGGCAAGAGAATCCGTCCTTTACTTCTTTTAGCTGCATATGCAGGATATTCTCAAAAGCAGTCGGAAAATGAAATGAATGAAATAATCAGATTATCCTCCGTGCTGGAAATCATGCATTCATTTCTTCTCATTCATGATGATGTAATCGATAAAGCCGTACAGCGTCGCGGTAAGGAATCAATGCATGTCATTCATAACAACAGATACCGTTCGATAACCAAAAGCAATACTGTCGGAAATGATATTGCCGTCATTACCGGTGATATGATGTCATTTGACTGTATTGAGATTATTGCAGACACGCAAATTGATGCTGAACTGAAATCCGATTTTCTGAAAACATTTTCTGAGACATATATATATACTACATGGGGTCAGATCCTTGATATCGTAAATTCATTGCCGATTGACCTTAAAAAAGACAGCACTCTTCCTTATGATATAAGTCTCTACAAAACCACGTATTATACGATCAGCAATCCCTTAATAATGGGATATATCCTGAGCGGAGGAAAAGATGAGACGGAAAAAGAATCGATAAGAGATTTCAGTCTCCCTCTAGGTCTTTCTTTTCAGTTCCGTGATGACCTGCTTGGAGTTTTCGGAAAGCCTGATGCGACCGGTAAATCAGCCAGTTCGGATATTGAGGAAGGGAAGTATACGTTACTGATTGATTATGCACTGAAAAACCTGACTGAATCTGAAAGACATGAATTTGAGACTGTATTTCTTAAAGAGGCTAAAAGTGAAGATGATATATGTTATATCAGGGAAGTAATAGAAAAAACCGGAGCCAGAACTTCAGCGGAAAAAAGGGTTATGGATTTAAGCAGGGAGTCTCTTCTAAAACTTGAAAATCTCAATATAAATGATAATATTAAGTCAGTACTGAAAGATGTAATTAAACAGTTTTCCGAACTGAAATGAATAATAATCCGGAATCAGGAGCATTTATGACCAAAAAATATATTAATGAAATTGTCAAACAGCTGTCAACAAATGAACTGTTAAGCAAGGTTTATCATAAGGGGATTAAGTCAACCGTTATGCCGTCGGTGAAAAACCTGAAGGAAATTATGGATGATTTGAAGTCTGTAATATTCCCCGGCTATTTTGGGAATCCGGGAATGGAAACTTACTCAATTGAGTACCATATCGGTGCAACGCTTGACAGAATTTATTCCAGACTGAAAAAGGAAATAAAAAGAGGGTATTGTTTCAGCTGTGCCGAGGAAGGGAAATCGGACTGCAGCCTCTGCGGAGAACAATCAGAGAAAGCCGTTGAAATGCTGATTAAGGAACTGCCGAAAATCCGCCATCTTCTCGGTACTGATGCACTTGCCGCTTATGAAGGAGACCCTGCAAGCCGCAGTGTCGGAGAAACTATTTTCAGTTATCCCAGTATCAAAGCACTGACAAACTACAGGATTTCCCATGAGCTTTTCATACTTGGAGTACCGTTGATTCCAAGAATAATTTCAGAGCTTGCTCATTCTGAAACCGGTATTGACATACATCCTGGCGCGGAAATCGGGGAAAAATTTTTTATTGATCACGGAACCGGAGTGGTTATTGGCGAAACATGCATTATCGGCAGGAACGTGAGACTTTATCAGGGAGTTACGCTTGGAGCAAAAAGTTTTCCACTAGATGAACAGGGAAATCCGATAAAGGGGATTGCACGGCATCCGGTGGTGGAAGATGATGTTGTAATTTATTCCGGAGCGACAATCCTCGGAAGAATAACTATCGGCAGGGGAAGCCAGATCGGCGGCAATGTATGGCTGACTAAATCGGTGGAGCCGGGTTCAGTAATCAGAGCTTCATTCTGATCCACAGCGGAAAATACAGAATTATATTTTTTTAAATACCGGAATTATGTTTTCTGTGAAATAGTTTTACGGATATTATTGCAGTGGCAGGAATGCAGAAAAACATGCCTATGCTTCCTATTAAAGCTTTGATTATTTCTGAAAGAACCGGATTGTAATTTAAAATCATCATAAACGGCATCTCACTGCTGAATTTAAGCGAGATAATAAGGATTAATGCAAGAGAACTTCCGGCATATGCAAGTACCAGCGTATTAACCATTGATCCGAGTATGTCCTTGCCGATGGTAAACACGGATCTGAACGCTGTTTTGTCGTCAATATCAGGTTTTGCACTGTATATTTCATTGGCAGCGGAAGCAATTGATACCGCTACATCCATGATTGCTCCAAGCGCCGCTATTATCATTCCTGATAAGGCAAGATGTTTCAAATTAACCTGAATATCCGATGCGTAATGAACGGTCAGCATATCATCGGTAATAATTCCTGAAAGGTGCATTACTGACCCCGCAATAAGCGCCAGTAACGCGGCTAAAAGAATTCCGGAAAAGGAACCGGCGATGGCGGCCGCGGTTTTCAATGAAAATCCGGTTATTACAGGAAGAGTTATGATAATTGATATGAACGATATTCCTATTGACAGGAGCAGGGGTGAAAATCCTTTCAGCGTCAATGGAATGAAAATAATAAAAATAAGCATAATTGTAAAGATAAGCGACATCAGCGACAGGAAGCCTTTTAATCTACCTATTCCGAGGATCATTAAAAATGTCAGAAGTGAAAGAAAAATCAGCGGTTTTGAATTATCAATATCATATAATGATATATATTCCGGATTATCCTGATTGTAATTATCTTCGGTTATTGCAAGAAAAATTCTGTTTCCTTTCCTGTATTTAACATCCTGAGGCATTGAATCCTCACCCTGAAAAGTAATTTCCTTATTCTGTCCTTTGAATTTTCCGCTTAGAATTTTTAATTTGAATTTGGTTTCATACATCTTGGAATTGTCTGCGTTTGAAATTTCATTCTGTATGATATCCGTAATTTCAGCTTTTGCAAAATGTCTTTTATCATATCCGTCAAATGCCTTTGCAGACACGGCGGAAAAAAATATAATAGATAGTAAAAATATCTTTTTCATAAGAATGCTGCTCCGTTAAACAGAATTATTCCATGATAAAAAACAATTATAAAAAATCAATTGACTTTTTATAATTTCAGTTTAAAGTGAAAATCTGAAACAGATTAATGATAATCAGTTAATAATATCAGAATTAAAATCCATATACGGTTGATTAAATGGGCGATGATAAAAAAAATATAATTGTTATAAAGACCAAATATGAAATTCCTCCATTAAATTCAACCGGTCTAATGATGCTTTTTGTTGATCTGGCTTCAAAGAAATTTGTTAAAATTTCCACTCTTACAATCAGCGGAAATCATCTTTATGAAGTTGAAATCAAGGAGAGAATACTTAAGCTGGTTCCGATAATGATACACGGTCAGGATGAATATACAGTAAACCGTGATTATGACGTAAAGATTAAAAACGGCATGACAACACTGCTTGATCAGCAGAATGCTGAAAAAATTATCTCAGCCATCATGACGAAAGATGCTGCGGTGCTTGATAATTTTTTAAAAGGCAATCTCCGTAAAATCATGTCCGAAGATTCTCTCAACGTTAAATTTGCGATTGAACAGATCGGTAACTCGGTTCTTCATTACCTGCAGACTATTGAAACTCTCGAACATATGACTTTTGCCCAGAAAACTGATATAGTTAAGAAATTTAACGGAGGTCGAAAAGACCTTGCTGATAAAATACTGAAGAACGGTCTTAATGATATAATAATAATTAAAATTTACATTCCCATTCCGGATAAAAATATTTATACGGCTGTTTACTTCAGTCTTGAACTGAAAAAAATAATTAAAACTGATGTTGCGGCAGTTTCAGAGCAGGGAAATATAAGTGTTAAAAATACATTTGTCGATTATATTTCCTGTATAAATGATTATAAACAGGACTCCGACCCCGGTATTGAAAAAACAGTTAATTCAATACTTTTATCACTGGTACCTGATACGATCATATCTGTTGTCAAGGGCGCTCTTGATGAAAAGGCTACTCAGTTTTTCAAGGCTGTTTTCAATGCGGATTTTCCTGCAGCAAAAATTGAAGCTTCGGTAGATTACATTAATTCACTGTTTCTCTATGGAATGGTCGATTTTTCCGAAAATGGTCAGGGTCAGGATAAATCTGACAGCGGCAGCGGCATACATTTGAAAGCGGTGGATATCAAGCTTGTTCTTTCCCCTTCGAAAGGTAAAAATCTTTTGAAGCTTGAGCCTGGAGAGAAGATTTTTGTTATTCCTGACAAGGATACGATTACCGGCCGCAAAATGATAGATCAGAAAAAACTGGAAGTGGACGGTAAAATTAAGCATCTTACTGCTTCTGTATATGAAATTAAAAAGGATTCACAGAACGGTTATGAGGTATATGTTGAATTTGCTCCGGGACAGTATGGAAAAAGTTACGAAGAACAGGATGTCAGAATTAAATATGTTGAATCTGATGCTCCGGAAAAAGATAAAAAAAGCAAAATGAGCATTGTAATCGGTCTGGTTGCAGGATTTTTTGTCATTGCAGCGACTGTTGTAATCATACTATCAGTGATATAGCAATTATGAAAACAATAGTAATTTTATTTTTTCTTGCTTTTAGCGTTCAGAATGATGATCCCCGGCTTATTCTTTTCAATGACCTTCATAATCTTTACATACAGTGGAATGACGGATTTTTCGGAAGCAAGCATTTTTACAGAATGCTGATTAATGAAAAACTTTATAAATCAATTAAAAGCGATATAAAAACAACCGATGATTATCTCTGGATGAATATGGATGAGGAATTCCGGTGTGTTTTCAGATTCAGTGACTGGCTGATAATCAGGACCATATTAACTGAAGAGCAGTATAAAATACTGCATAAAGAGAATAATCATTACAGAACCTGGTACAGAAGTGATGAACTTTTCGGTATTGAGGGGACCATTCATAACTATTCTCTTGATGAATCGGTTGACCGGGAAAAAGTTACTCTTTATCTGAAAAATGTCAGGATTATCCGTTATCAGAAGGAGTGATGAATTTATTCAGGTTTTCTTTTAATATAAATCACGATATAAATTTTAAAATCCTATTGAAAAAAATAACTTGAAATTAAACCTAAGTCATTAGAAAACGTTACACTTGAAACAGGAGATTTAAATGTGTGGTATAATAGGTTATATAGGAAATAAAAATGCCGGCAGAATATTGCTGAACGGGCTTAAAAGGATGGAATACAGGGGATATGATTCATCCGGAATTGCGGTAATTGACGGCGGTATTGAGGTTAAAAAGAAAAAGGGCAAAATATCCGAGCTTGAAAGCCTTATTGATCTGTCGAAATATGATAATTACTTTTCAGGAATAGGTCATACACGCTGGGCAACACATGGTGAACCTTCTGATGTAAATTCTCATCCTCATGTAAGCAGAAACGGGAAAATAGCTGTAGTACATAATGGAATTATTGAAAATTTTTCCTGGCTTCGGACTAAGCTTACAACCAAAGGCTACAAATTCATATCCCAGACCGATTCCGAAGTTATTGCGCATCTCATTGAATATTACGCAGAAAAAACCGGTAATTATCTTGATGGACTTTTATACGCATTGAGCAGACTGGAGGGAACATACGGTCTGGCCATTATTAACAGTGATTTTCCTGACAGAGTGGTTGCTGCAAGAAAAGGCAGTCCATTAATACTTGGGATAGGAAATGATGATACTCTTGTCGCTTCCGATATCTCAGCCATTATTGAGCATACAAGAAAAGTTATTTATGTTGAAGATGGTGAGGTTGTTGATATAACCAAAGACGGTTTTCAGACATATGATATTGACAAGAATAAAGTAGATAAAATTGTTGAGAATGTTGATTGGGAGATAAACGGTATTGAAAAACAGGGATTTGACTATTTCATGCTTAAAGAAATCCATGAACAGGGTGAGACTATAAGAAATGCTTTCCGCGGGCGTATTCTCAGTGATTTCGGCTCGGCAAAACTAGACGGTTTGAATCTTTCTGCTGAGGACCTGAAAAAAATAAAAAAAATTATTTTTCTTGCCTGCGGGACATCATGGCATGCCGCACTTGTAGGTGAATATCTTATTGAGGAATTTGCCGGTATTCCCGTTGAGGTGGAATATGCATCTGAATTCAGATATAAACGTCCGATTCTTACGGAAAATGATCTTGTTGTTGTAATAAGCCAGTCCGGTGAAACTGCGGACACGCTTGCTGCAATGAGAGAAGCGAAAGCAAGAGGCGTAAAAGTCCTGGGAATTACGAATGTTGTAGGCAGTGCGATAGCACGTGAAAGCGACGGCGGTACATATATTCATGCCGGTCCCGAAATCGGAGTCGCATCAACAAAAGCGTTCACGTCGCAGGTTACTGTACTCATACTTTTTGCAATTCTGCTCGGAAGACGTTCATTGATAACTCTTGAGAACGGCCTGAAGTACCTGAAAGACCTTGAAAAAATTCCAGAACTTGTCGGCAGAATTCTTGAAAACAGCGATCACATTAAAAAAATCGCCCTTAAATATTCCGGAGCATCAAATTTTCTCTATCTTGGCAGAGGAATTCATTTTCCTGTAGCTTTGGAAGGTGCGCTGAAGCTGAAAGAAATTTCCTATATTCACGCCGAGGGTTATCCTGCTGCAGAAATGAAACACGGTCCGATCGCTCTTATTGATGAAAATATGCCGGTTGTTTTTATTGCAACAAAAGATGAAGTTTATTATAAGGTCCTTTCAAATATGCAGGAAGTTAAGGCAAGAGGGGGGAAAATAATTACAATAGCAACTGAAGGGGATGAAGAGGTAAAAGAGTTCAGTGATGACGTTATTTATGTACCTGAATCCGAAAAAATCACTTCTCCTTTGCTTACGGTAATTCCATTACAGCTTTTATCCTATTATATTGCGGTTGAAAGGGGTTGTGATGTTGACCAGCCGAGGAATCTGGCAAAAAGTGTTACTGTTGAATAAAAATTCCGGTTTTATCATAATTTACTTTACAATTATGAAATATAAATCTTAAATGAAAAAAACTTGTTACAGGTGGATTGAAATGATTATTATAGAAAGCCTGAATTATGTAAGTATATCTGTTAGTGATATAGAGAATTCAGTGAAATTTTACAAAGATATGTTTGAATTTGATGTTGTTGAAAAACAAAGCGGATCCAAAGAGGCTGTTCTTCAAATAGGAGAGTTTTATCTCAGATTGTGCCAGATCGAAAATTTTTCTAAAAACAGCAGAGATGAGGATTTTCTTTGTTTCACTGTAGATGAAGATGACTTTGATGATATTCTTGATGAAGTTGAAGAAAACAGTATTCCGGTTGTTTTCGGTCCGGAAAATATCAGGAATGGTCAGAAAATTGTAATAACCGATCCTGACGGCAACAAAATTGCTCTCAGTTACGGTTCCTGAAAATAGATAAATTACTGCTTTCAAAGGACAGCTTTTAAAGGCTGTCTTTTTGTTTTCAGAGTGAAAGATTATTAATGAAAATGTTTGAAAAATCCCTCGAGGAAAGAGCCTCACTTATCCGTGATCCGGAAGAAACCTGTATCAGGCTTTTTTCCGGTATGTACGGTAATGAAGATTCCATGACAATAGACCTGTATGGAGAGTATGTTCTGTTTCAGAATTTTACGGACGATAATTTTTTTATGGATTTATCATTTCTTCATGAATATCTTAACATGCTTTTAGAAAAAAATATTACCGTCAGGGGAGTGCTTGCGAAGGACAGAAGAAAAACGTCTGATTTGAAGAATCTTATGGATTTCAGAAAAAGTACTCTTCTTTACGGTGAATTTCCTCCTGATGATTATACAGTTAAACATCTGGGATGCAGCTTCTCGGTAGATCTTGTAAATTCACAGCATACGGGTCTTTTTGCCGATATGAGAAATGCACGCAGGAGACTTGCACCTTTCTACAGTCCGTCTTCAAGAATGCTGAATCTTTTCTGTTATACAGGCGCTTTTTCAGTACATGCGTTAAAAAACGGAATTATGTCGGCTGTAAATGTTGATCTATCTAAAAATATACTTTCAAAGGCAAAACATAATTATTTGTTAAACGGTCTTTCGTCGGATGATAGGGATTTTATCCATGAAGATTCACTTGCTGCGCTGAAATACCTTACCCGGAAAAACAGAAAGTTCAATTTTGCAGTTTTTGATCCTCCGACTTTTTCAAGAAACAAGAAAGGGACTTTTTCCATTGATAAAAATTATGCTGATTATCTTGACCGGATTTATAATCTTCTTGAGGATGAAGGACTGCTGTTTTCATGCATAAATACATATAACATATCCAGGGAGGAATATCTTCATTTTCATTCCGGAAAATGGGAACTGCTTTTTCTGGAACATGAAGCGGAAGATTTTATATCAGGCCCTGACAGGTATTTGAAGTGCGGTCTATGGAGAAAAGTTGATTAGTTTTTGATTAAAAAGGCTGTTTTTTATCCCGGAGAAAGTGATTGAACTGAATTTATCTTGACAATTTTTTTGTGTGACATAATTTTTTTTAATCAGTAAAAATTTTTGCTCTTAAAAGTCGGAAATATTATGATTTTAATTATATGTGCAGTAATTCTTGCTCTTGCCGGATTTTTATTAGTTTTCAATTCACTTGAGATAAAAAAAGAAAGTGAACTGAAGCGGGATTATCTTTACCCTGATCTAAATAATGATTTTCAGTCCGTAACTCATAACAGTCCTTCTGTGCGGAGTGAATCTGTTGTCCAGGAAGATTCTTCACTCGATGATTTTGATGATGTATTTATCCATGATGAAACAGATATTTCATTTCCGGAAAACCTTCCCGAAGAAACTGCGGCTCCTGAAGAAATTGATGTTGAGATCCTTGAAGATGAGGATATTTCAATAGTAAAGCCTTCCGGAATCTCTGAAAACAAAGATGATATACAGAAATTTGATAATGTGGTTTTATATGAAGATGTAAATTCCATTATCTCGGATGATATCTATGATAAATCATTGAATCTTCAGGATTTTTCAAAATTAAAACGTATCGGGAAGGGAGTATTTAAAATAAGCAAGAATTCTTTTGAATATTCCTTTGATAAAAAACAGTTTAGATTTGACTTCACACGCATTAAAGGAATTACTGGAGAAAAGAATTTCATACTTATTAGGACAAAAGAGCGTGATTATCAGTTGTTTTTTATGTCTGAGAGCAACGCTAATTTTTGCAAAATTGTTAAAAGTAAATTTAAAATATAAACATTAAGAGCCTATGTACTATAAATATAAGTCCAAAAAGAAGAACAATAAACCTTTGAGTTTTCTTATTATTCTGGTTATTGCCGGTTGTGCAGCCGCTTTTCTATATTCACGACATGATACGATAAAATTCTGGAAATACAGTTTTTCCAGGCTTGAAAGAGAATATAATTTTATTATATCTTCGAACAGCGGGGATAAAAATACACAGTTTTCTGATTTACTGAAAAAACTTCAGAAAAGTTATGAAGATAATCCGGCTGATTTAAAAACTATTATGCTGCTTGCAAGAGTAAATTTTCAACTTGGTGAAATCAAGTATGATAAGAATTTTGCAAGAACAATAGTTGATGACAGGGATTTTACTCCCGGAACGTCAGCTTCCGAATACTTTATTAACAGTATTAAGTATTTCAAGAAAATACTTTCCATAAATGAAGAAAAAATTCCTGAAGATGATATTCTGATAATGCTTTCAAAACTTTATTATTACATGGGATATTACGGGCAGGATGAAATTTTTTCTCTTTTGAAATCAGTCAGGAAGCCGGATATGATAAAGAATGATGATGATAAGCGGTTTTACGGTTATATGAATTATATAGTAACAAATGATGACAAGTATGTAACTTATCTTAAATCAGTGGAAAACAAATCCAGTTTAGGTAAGTTATTTCTGGCAGGTGTGTTTTTTAAAGCAAAACAATATACTGATGCAATTATGCTTTACAAGGAGATAATTGAAACGAAAATAGATGATAAAGAAAAACTTATTGTACAACGAAATCTCGGTAAGATATATTTTTATCAGTCTCTAATGGATGAATCACTGCAGTTTCTTCTTCCTGTTTATTCAAGGGAGCCGGATAACGAAGAGATCAGACAGATGCTTGTAAAGATATATTTAAGCAAGGGAGATAAAGCAGGTGCAAAATTATATGAATCTGTTAAAAAATAATGCCTTGACAAATATGCAGCCCGGAAATAGTAATTTACGGTTTGTAATGTGTAAATCAGTGAGGAGATTATAGATTATGTTTAATTCGTTTTATGGAATGTTTTCAAATGATATGGGAATAGATCTTGGAACTGCAAATACTCTTGTCCATGTTAAAGGGCAGGGAATTGTTTTAAGTGAACCTTCGGTTGTTGCCGTTAAAACAAGTACCGGAAAAGTTCTTGCAGTCGGTCATGAAGCAAAAAGAATGCTTGGAAGAACTCCGGGAGATATAGTAGCCATCCGTCCGATGAAGGATGGAGTTATCGCTGATTTTGAAACTACGGAAAAAATGATACGTTATTTCATTCAGAAAGTGCATAAAAGAAAAACTCTTGTCCGGCCGAGAATTGTAATCGGAGTGCCTTCCGGTATTACGGAAGTTGAAAAGCGGGCAGTAAGAGAGTCTGCCGAGCAGGCAGGTGCCAGGGAAATTTATCTGATTGAAGAAGCACTTGCGGCTGCAATAGGAGCTAATATACCTATTCATGAACCTGCAGGACATATGATCGTGGATATCGGAGGCGGAACTTCGGAAATTGCCGTAATTTCGTTAGGAGGAATGGTAATTGCAGACTCCATACGTGTAGCCGGAGATGAATTTGATGACGCAATAATCAAATATATGCGTAACCAGTACAATCTGGTAATTGGTGAAAGAATGGCCGAGGAAGTAAAATTCCGTTTAGGAAATGTCTTTCCTGAGAAAAAAGTAGAGGTTATGGAACTAAAAGGACGTGATGCAATATCAGGTCTTCCAAGAACTCTGGAAATTGATTCTTCTGAAATCAGAAAAGCTTTGAAAGAACCGGTTGATCAGATATTAGACGGAATTAAACATGCACTTGAAAAAACTCCTCCTGAACTTGCTTCGGATATAGTTGAAAGAGGTATAGTAATGACCGGAGGAGGATCTTTACTTAAAGGTCTTGATAAATATATCAGCAAGGAAACAGGTGTTCCTGTAATCCGTGCTGAAAACCCGTTAACATGTGTTGTTTTAGGAGCGGGAAAATTCCTTGATGAAATTAAAAATCTGAACAGGTCTAATTTAAGATAAAATTTCTGAATCAGGAATTCAGCAAATGAATTCCTGATTTTCAGTACAGTCATTTTCAATTATACGGGGAAAAAGGTTTACAGAATTTAAAATGGAGTTTTTAATACGACATAAGACTATAATTGCATTCGTCAGTTTTTTTCTTTTCTGCATAATATCCCTTTCAGTAAAATCATCGACTTTTACCTTTTCAATTGAAGGTGTCGGAAGCGCAATGATAAGTCCTTTTCAAAAAGGATATAATCTTGTTCAGGGTGGAATGCAGAAATTATGGGCCGGCTTTTTTGAACTGAATGATGTCCGCGAAGAGCTGCAGAAGACGCGGGAAAAACTCCAGCAATATGAAAGTACTTCCGAGGATATCCGTGAGATTAAAATTGAAAATGAGCGGCTGAGGAAACTTTATGAATTCGAAGCCAGAATGGAGTATGATTCGGTTGTAGCCGAGGTTATCAGCAAAGACCCGGATAACTGGTTTAGAACCATAATTATCAATAAGGGAAGTAAACACGGAATAAAGGTAAACATGCCGGTAATTGCGTTTAATGGAGAGGAAAAAGCAGTTATCGGAAAAGTTGTCGAAGTGAGAAGAAGTTTATCACGAATCATACCGATTATTTCAACTGAAATGAAGCTGGGTGTCATGCTTCAGGAATCAAGAAGTCCGGGATTGATGCAGGGGTATGCATCCAATTCGGATTTATGCGTAATTGATTATATAAATAAGTCGCAAAAGGTATCTCCCGGAGATAAGGTTGTGACATCCGGGCAGTGCGGTGTTTTTCCGGAAGGTCTTCCTGTAGGTGAGGTCGTTAAGACGCAGATGCTGAAATCAAGTGCATTTCAAAAAGCCATCATAAAGCCTTTCATTGACTATAATAAAATTGAAGAAGTATTTGTTATCCTTCGTTTGCCTGACCCTGAATTTACTGAAATGCTAAAAAGTGAGGAGAAATGATATTACCATATATATTTACAGCTGCAATTATGATTATTTCGCTTCTGATTCAGGGACATCCTTCTTTTGACCCGATCAGAGTTTACGGAGTAAAACCGGATCTTGTGTTTATTGCAGTTGTGTATTTCGGATATTCCTTTAATTCCTTTTACGGTGAGGTAACCGGTTTTATCGGAGGTTTATTTCATGATGCGGTTTCAGATTCTCCATTAGGGCTTCTTACGCTGCCAAAGGTTATTGTAGGTTTTCTTGCCGGAATGCTGGGCCGTTCTGTTGTCAGAAGCAACATACTTACAATCTTTCTGCTTGTTGGAGCCGCTACGATCGTTAAGGGTATTCTTACGCTGCTGCTTGCAATGGTTTTCGATGAGGGATATGTTTCTGATATAATGAGAATTATTATTCCGGAAACTTTCTATAACGCTTTTCTGGCTCCAAGTCTGTTTTTCATCTATGATAAAATTTTTGAGAATGAACTTGATAATACCGGAGGAGGGTATTATTAAATGTCATTTACATCAATTACCGCAAAACTGAATGAGGAATTCAGAAAAAGAGTTTTTGTATTCATTGGTATCATTTTCATTTCTTTCATGGTTCTGATTATTCAGGTCTTCAGACTTCAGGTAGTCTATGGAGAAGAATACAAATTAAAAGCCAAAATTAATATGGAGGATTATGTCCCAATTATATCTTCCCGAGGAGAGATGTATGACCGTAATTTTTCTCTTACATCTGAAAATAACCACGTCATTGCATCCAACAGGCCTTCGTTCAACTTAACGTTGATTCGGGCAAAATTTGAAGATGATTCGGAACTTGAAAAATGTCTTTTCAATCTCAGCCGTATAATTGATATAAATTATACGGAAGTTTTTAATGATATTAAATCAAAAAATAAATGGGAACATTGCATAATTAAGGAAGATGTACCTTTTGAAAAAATTGTAAATATTGCCTCTCATCAGCATTTATATCCTCATATAAAATGGGAGGATGTTCCGGTCCGTGTATATAATTATTCTGAAATGTTTTCCCATGTTGTCGGTTATATCGGAAGCATAAATAAAGACGAGTATAACGAGTATAAAAACAAGGGATATAAATATTACCATAAACTCGGGAAATACGGTCTTGAAAAACAGTACGACGCCCTGTTGCGCGGTGTCGACGGAAATGTCAGAAGGATTGTAGATGTAAAGAACAGAACAGAGGGTGAAGAAATCGGGAAAGAGCCGGTTGCCGGAAATAACCTGGTTCTTACCATCGATTATAATATACAAAAAGCCGCTTACGAGGCTCTTCAGGATTATGTTGGAACCGTAATTGTAATGCGTGCTGATACCGGTGAGATTATTTCTCTCGCGAGCAATCCCGGCTTTAATCCCAATGTAATAATTGCTAAAAATAATGATCAGGTATTTCAGGAACTCCAGAATGACAAGAATAAACCTTTTTTAAACAGAGCTATCCAGACACGTTATCCGCCTGCGTCAACATTCAAACTTGTAACCGCGATTGCCGCTCTTGAAGAAGGTAAATGGAATCCGAATACACTTAATTACTGTCCGGGTTACTACATACTTAAGGGATTCGTTGATACTGTTAAGCAGTGCTATAAGGGCACTGCGCATGGTGTCATAAATATGTATCAGGCCATTGGTGAGTCATGCAATGTTTATTTTTATAATGTCGGTTATAAAATCGGTCCTACGCCAATTATGAAATATGCTGAATATTTCGGACTTAATGAAAAAACCGGGATTGATCTGCCGGGAGAGGTTACGGGATTTGTTCCTTCTCAAAAATGGAAACGCCGTATTTTCGGTCAAAGCTGGTATGACGGTGATACCGTGAATCTTGCAATAGGTCAGGGATTTATTTCTGTTACTCCGGTCGAGATGGCAAGTTTTGTTTCAGGTATAGCCAATAATGGAGTTATCTATAAACCGTATCTGATTAAGGAAATCAGATCCCAGGATAATATGCAGATAATTCAGGAACAGAAAAGGGAAAAGATTAAGGAAATACCGCTATCGGGTATGACGTTAAATACGGTGAAAACCGGGATGCGCATGTCAGTTACGTCCGGAACCTCTGTGAGATTGAATTATTTAAAAGTTCCCATTGCCGGAAAAACAGGGTCTGCTCAGACACGTTCTTCCCGAAAGGATGAATCAACCCAGCACGCCTGGTTTGTCGGATTTGCTCCTTATTCAGATATTATTAATGAAAAATATGTAGTGGCGGTACTGATAGAACGCGGAGTTGCAGGTGCCGCAACAGCAGTGCCGGTTGCTGAAAAAATGTTCTATACAATGCAGTCTATGGGTTATTTTGATGATGAAAAACAGCAGCATCAGTAAATTTGACATTAAACTTCTTATTGCGGTGATCATAGTCGTATCATTCGGTATTTTGACTATTTACAGTGCCGGTTTTGATCCTATTGATAAACTGAATACAGGAATGTATAAGCGTCAGATCATGTGGTTTGTAATCGGTTTTATTATGATGATCGGTGTATCGATCGTTGACTATAAATTTATAGGTGAATTTGCACCCTATATATATGCAATTAATCTTTTTATTCTGATACTGACTACATTCTTCGCACCTGTTATCCGGGGAAGCCGTGCATGGATAGATTTCGGTTTGTTTTCAATTCAGCCGTCTGAATTCATGAAGCTTTCAACTGTTATACTACTTGCCAAATATATTGAATTCAGGGAACGGGATCTTCATAATTTCAGGGAACTTTTCATTCCCGCCATCATTATTCTTTTTCCGGTTCTTTTTATTATTCTGCAGTCGGATTTCGGGACAGCGATGATTTTTGTTCCAATTCTGTTTGCAATGCTGTTCATAGGAGGAGCTGATATTTCACATATTGTTTCAATCCTATCCATAGCTTTTATTACATTTGTTATTCCTCTAACGCTTTTGTATGCAGAGGATCTTGGAAGAGTAAGTGTAATTTCCGATTTCTTCAACAAAGGAATGGACGTTTTTATAGTTGCTGGATTTTTCCTTTTTGTTGCTACTTTGTTTTATCTCCTTCATGTTTTTTTTATTAAGAAAATGTTCCGGTATATTTATATGCCTTCATTTGTTTTTTCCCTTGGACTGATTTTTGCTCCTATTGTAAAACGTCTACTGCAGGGATATCAAAAAAACAGGATTCTTGCTTTTTTAAAGCCGGACCAGTATCCTCATGACCTTGGCTATAATGTCATTCAGTCGAAAATAGCGATCGGATCGGGCGGGCTGATTGGAAAGGGTCTTCTTAAAGGCACGCAGACACAGCTGGGTTTTCTTCCTGAGACCACTTCGGATTTTATTTTCTCCGTTATTTCGGAAGAATGGGGTTTTATCGGAGTTTTTATACTGCTTATGGTTCTATTTTTTATAATATTCAGATCTATGAAAACTGCTCTTGATTCAGCTGATAAATTCGGTAGTCTTCTTGCTACAGGCATTACCTGTGTATACTTTTTTCATATTCTTATTAATGTCGGAATTACTGTGGGTTTGATCCCGGTTACCGGTATTCCTCTGGTTTTTGTCTCTTACGGCGGATCGAATATGATGATGTCAATGATCGGTTTGGGTTTATTGATGTCTATTCAGACAAAAAAATCCGGTTTTTAAAATTTATAAAAAATACTGAAATTTTTTTACAAAATTCTTTTTTATATCGTTATATAAGAAAGAGGTTTTTTTATGCTGAAAACTATTGAAAGACTGCTGTTTCCTGAGTTCTGTTATATCTGCGGGCGGGACAAAACTGATGATTTTGTTGTATGCGGAGAATGCGGACAGAATCTTCATTATTTTGATAATTCTATTGGAATGTCTGCTCATCGGGATGAATCAATGCCCGTTTTTATTGACAGGATGAATGCTGTTTTTATTTATGATAAACATATCAGAAAACTTTTTTATCAATATAAAAGCATGGGGAAAAAACATGTCGCAGACTATTTTCTTGATCAGATTCTAAAGCAAATTGACTTCAGTCTATACGATATTGATTTCATTTCATTTGTACCGCTTCATTGGACAAAAAAAATAAAGAGAGGTTTTAATCAGTCACAGCTTATTGCGAAAAAATTGGGATTGATTTTGAATGTTGAAAACGTTAATTTTTTAATAAAAAACCGTACAACAAAGGCTCAAAAAGATGTAAATTTTGCAGACAGACATATTAATGCGATTGGAAGTTATTCGATTTTTAGATCAAAAGCGCATTTATTAAAGGATGTGTCCATACTGCTGGTTGATGATGTTTTTACAACCGGTGCAACCCTAAATGAATGTGCAAGAATTTTTAAAAAAAATGGGGTAAAAAATGTATTTTCGTTGACCGTAGGAATAACAAACGATAAAAAATAAAAATCTTTACTTTTTAGTAATTCAATATCTAATATAATAAAATAAAATTAATGGAGCGTTTCAATGAAAAGAATTTCTGCAGATAATATGGAAATTATTCAATTGGAAGGGCGTATCGATCAGGAGGCGTCAGAAGAGCTTGAATCAATACTGGAAGATTGCATTAAAGGAGATGTAGGCAATATTTGCATCGATATGATAAACGTTAAGCATATATGCAGTTCCGCATTAGGTGTACTTGTCGCAATAAAGAGGAAAATCAAGGACAAAGACGGAGATATTAAGCTGGTAATCAGCAATGATAATCTTATGAAACTTTTTCAGACTACCATGCTTGATAAGGTTTTTGAAATTTATGAATCTCAACGCGAGTGTAATAACGCATTTGACTGATATTTGAGATTTACCTGTTTTTCCAAACTTGACTTTTTCGGTTTGATATATAATAATAAGGAAATAATGCGATATAATTTCCGGAGGATTTATGGTTACAGAAGAAAAAAGAAAAGTTGTTGAAACATACAATAAGGGTCTTGTTTATTATAAGCAGCGTAAATTTGATCTTGCAGTACAGAGTTTTCAGGAAGCACTTAAAATAGATCCGGCTGACGGACCATCCAAATTATATTTATCCAGAGCGTCTGAATTCGTCAAGAATCCTCCGCCTGAAGATTGGGATGGTGTTTTTATAATGACTACGAAATAGGAGTGCCTGATGGCAAAAAAAATTATTCAGATAAATAATAATCCGGTATATGAAATTGGAATGGTTACAACGGTTTTTGGAAAAGATACCGAGTTTTACGGCGATTTATCATTTAAAAAATCTCTGCAGATTAACGGTCTTTTTGAAGGAGAAATAATTTCAGACGGATATCTTGTTGTCGGAGAAGGTGCTGAAGTTAAAGCTAACATTAAAGCAAGAACTGTAATCGTTAAAGGAACAATTTATGGAAATGTTGAAGCATTGACAAAGCTTGAAATCGAGACAACAGGTAAATTGTACGGAAATATACGGACTTCTAAACTTAAAATTGCCGACGGGGTTGTATTTGAAGGTAATTGTGAAATGATTAAAGACGGTGTCCGCAAGAAGGCTGAAATTCAGAAGAAGAAGACGCCGGAAACGGTTTAAATGGTAAAGGCTGAGTACAGCGCTGACAATACTCATGCCTGCATGCTGTGTCCTCATCATTGTAAAATCTCTCCCGGAAAAAGCGGAATCTGCGGGGTTAGAAAAAATAAAGACAATGTCATCATAACTGATAATTTTAACAAAATCAGCTCACTTGCGTTTGATCCCGTGGAAAAAAAACCTTTATATCATTATTATCCCGGCTCACGGATTCTTTCCGCCGGGACATTCGGATGCAATCTTAAGTGCCCGTATTGTCAGAACTGGCAGATTTCACAATCAGTTTCAGGTAATTACAGAGAAATGTCGTCTGAAGATCTTATTGAAACTGCACTCGGTAATGATGTAAATCTGCTTGCATATACTTACTCCGAGCCGATTGTCTGGTATGAGTATGTTAAACAAACCTCCATTTCGGCAATTAAAGCGGGAATAAAGAATGTGATGATTACAAACGGGATGATAAATCCCGATCCTCTGAAGGAAATTTCATCCTATATAGATGCATGGAACATAGATCTGAAAACTTCTGACCGGAAAGTTTTCAGTAAAGTACATAAAGGTCATCTCGATACTGTTATGCACACAATCAGTTACCTGTCCGGTAAAGCTCATGTAGAGATAACTGCACTTATTGTTACAGGAATAAATGACAATTTAAATGATTTCACCGGGATTGTAGATTTTATTGCTTCGATAGATAAGAGAATTCCCCTGCATGTTACCCGGTATTTCCCGGCATATAATTATTCTGCTCCCGCCACTGATCCGGAAATAATGCACAGGTTTTATGATATCGCAAATACAAAACTTGATTATGTGTACTGCGGAAATCTTCTTGAAAACAGGTTTTCAGACACTTTCTGTCCGGCATGCGGGGAACTTCTTATTAAACGAAATAATTATGATGTTAAAGTGAAATCATTAAAAGACGGAAGCTGTTCCGTCTGCGGGAACGAAATTTACGGTAAATTTTAATGGATGTATTCCAGGATAACAGTTTTATCCGCACTGATATTCTATGCAGATAAAATAGTTTTTGCTTTGGATACGGCTTCAACAGCATCTTTGCTGTAGAATGCATTAATTGATCTTGCATACTCCTCTGTTACGACCGCACCGCCTACCATAAGTTTCATATGTGAATTTTCAGTTTTTAGAAGTTCTGAAAAGTCTTTCATTTTAGGCATTGTAGTCGTGAGCAGCGAACTTAAGCAGACTATTTGCGCTTCTACTTCCTGCGCTTTTTTTAAGATATCGGAATTCTTAACGTCCTTCCCCAAATCATAGACACGAAAGCCATGGTTTTCAAACATCATGGCAACAATATTCTTGCCTATATCATGAACATCTCCTTCGACAGTACATATTACAACTGTTCCGGTAACTTTTTCTGATTTTGCCGTCAGAAACGGTTTAAGTATGGTAAATCCCTTTTTCATTGCATTAGCTGAGGCTATCATTTGAGGAAGAAAATATTTTCCGCATGAGTAATAATCACCGACTGTTTCAAGACCCTTGAGAAGAGCGTCATTCATGATGCTTTCAGCAGGGAAGGAATCCAGGTTTATCTTAACAGCTTCCTCAATTTCATCCGTGTTTCCGTGAATGATAAGATCCCTGATTTTTTCAAGAGGTGAGGTTTTATCGGGAAGTTTCTGTGTATTCTCAGCCGGCTGTTTGGTGTTGCTCCGTGAGGTACAGTATTTGATGTATTCCGTAGCCATCTGATCTTTTCCAGCAAGGAAATTATAGGCAAGTTGCTCAACAGTTGAGTATTCATTTATAAATTCGAGAGTATTTGTATTCACTATTCCCATTGTTAAACCGTTTTCAATAGCCAGTTTCAGAAAAACGTTATTTACATGTCTGCGTTCAGGCAGACCGAAGGATATATTGCTCAATCCTATTGAAGTTTTAATGTTTTCAGAACTGAAATGCCTTATTACTTTTAAAGTTTCAAACGCGGCACCCGGTTCCGCACTCTCTGTCAGCATCAGGGGGTCAATAATAATTCTGGTTCTGTCTATTCCGGCAGATGTAAGTTTCTTTATAAGAATGTCTCCTATTGAAATACGTATGTTTGAATCAATATGTATTCCGGTTTCATCAAGACACAGGGCAAGAATATAACATCCGTATTTTTGTATAATTGGAAGAATTTTTCTGATGCTCGATTCTTTTCCGTTAATAGAGTTAACGACAGGTATTCCGGGATATAATTTAAGTGCTTCCTCAATTACATCAGGGTTGTCTGAATCAATCATCAATGGAGTATTTACGAGAGAAGTCAGCGTCATTACTGATTTTTTCATCGATGAGATTTCATCAATTCCCGGTACTCCGACATTAATATCAAGAATATCCGCACCTTCGTTCTGCTGAAGGACTGATTCCTTTCGCAGGAAATATGAATTTCCTTCTTTAAGTTCTGCCGCAAAAGCTTTACGTGCGGTCGGATTAAGTCTTTCGCCGATTTTTAAAAACGATGCACCGTCCATTTTGACATTTTTCAGATTACTTACCGAATACTTGAATTCTTTTGAATATTTTCTTTCAACCGGTATTGTTTCCGCCAGCACTGATTTAAGTGCACGAATATGGTCCGGATTTGTTCCGCAGCACCCCCCGATTACGTTTATGCCCAGTTTTGCCAGTTTGAGATTTGTTTCAGCAAAATGATCCGGAGTCTGGCTGTAAACCGTTTTGCCGTCCTTAATTTCCGGAAGACCGGCATTAGCCCAGACGGCAAGAGGTATTTCAAGATCAAGAATTTCAGATGCATGTCTTTCAAGCAGTTCGTAAATCTCATCCGGCCCAAGACCGCAGTTTGTTCCGACAATATCAGCTCCGTGCTGTTTTAAAGCCGAAAGTGCCGCAACAAGACCTGTTCCGGAGAGAGTTTTTCCGTTTTTATCAAATGTCATGTTGCAAATAACAGGAAGACCGGTATTCTGCTTTACCGCATTTATTGCAGTTTTTGCTTCCTGAAGATCGCTCATTGTTTCAATTACGATTAAATCAACTCCGCCTTCCATCAATCCGACTGCCTGTTCCCTGAAACTTCCATAAACCTGGTCGTAAGTATACTCACCCATTGGTTCCATCAGAATTCCGGATGGTCCTATCGAACCAGCTACGTACTGATTTGAAGTAACTGCAGATATGGCAATTTCAGCGGCCTGTTTATTTATTTCATAACATTTGTCACCGTCATTATATTCTGAAAGCTTTATAACGGAGCCTCCGAATGTATTTGTTTCAATTATATCAGCACCTGCCTGTATATATTCGGAATGAACCTGTTTAACGATTTCCGGATGTGAAAAATTCAGCATTTCAATACAACCGTTATAGTCAGGCAGTTTTTTGAAAAATTGGGAACCGATTCCTCCATCCAGAATCATAATTCGTTTTTTTAATGTTTCTAAAAAATTCATTTTTTCTCCAGATGGTCATTAAGTTTAATTACAAGCGTTTTCATTTCATCTGACAGGCTGCTGCATTCATTTCCTGTAAAAGGAGTATTTTTATCAATATCAATATACCCCAGAAATTTTCCATTATGGATTAATGGAATATAAATGGAACGGGAAGTATTTTTCAGAATATATGCTCCTTTTTTAAGTTCTTTAAGAAGAGCCTGTATTTCTTTGGATTTGTTTTCTTGCGAAAATTTTGTAAAAGTTTCACCTTTTGTTTCATAGGTTTTCAATGTAATATCTTTCTGAATGTCATAAATATTCAGTGAAATGCGTAATAACCTGAAGTTTATGGAAGTTTTTCTGAAAAATTCAAAAGTAAATGATTCCAATGATTTTACATTAATTTCCTTAGTATGCAGGGAAACATTGTTAATCTCAGGATTAAATTCCGGTTTTTTTTCAGATTCCAAACTTTTATTTTCTGAAAGTATTTTCTGATCATCTTTGCTTTTTTTTACTGTAAGTTTCCTGTTTCTGATTTTAATGAAAATGCTTTCCCGGTTATAGAAAATTATTATAAAAACAGCAAGTATCGCGAACAGTGCGGTATATTCGGAAATAATTTTTGCAATTATAATAAAAGGGAACCTGTATGAAAAAATGATGATAATATCAAAATTTCCGCTTTTTAACAGACAATATTGATAGTTTTTTCCTGATATTGATTTTAATTCCGTTTTGCCTGTCTGTAAATCTCCCTGGCTGTATAAATTTTTAAATTTTTCAAAATCATTCTTATCATAGAAAAGAGAATCCTTTTTTGCAGAAAAAATATTATTTCCGGTTTCAAAGAATAATATGCCTGCTATTGATTTATATTTTTCTGTAATGGTGTCATGGAACTGCTTGATATGAGCGTTGGTAACATCACTTGAAGTAAAAAGGGAATCTGCATATTTTGTGATGGAAATTGTCTGATTTCTGACCCTGTTATTGTATTCTATCGAATAAAAATTGGTTCTGATTTTCGTAAACTGATACAATATAATTAAGGATATGCATAATGAGAATATAATTCTGACAGATTTAATATTTTTCATTTTCAGTACCTTTTTTACTTCGGATTTTATCATATTTACATTTGATTGATTTTTCTGTCAACAAAGTACATAATAATTAAAAAAATC
>JAFGJZ010000103.1 GCA_016928815.1 Spirochaetota bacterium | reverse complement strand
ATTAAATAATAGACCGAGACGTTCATTAGGATTTAAAACTCCAAATGAGTTATTTTTATCTGTTGCAATGGAATGTTGAATTCAGGGCGGGAGTAAAAAATCAGCAGGCGATTACAGTTTAGAAATACTGTATCATGCAATGATGATTTTTAATTTTGCATATTAAATTTCTCAGGATATGTAATTCTATTTCTGCCTGATCTTGAGAACTATAATTTCAGATTGGGAACCGATTCTTATGCGCGGTCCCCATGTACCGTATCCGCATGAAACAAAATATGAAGTAGTTCCTTTCCGGAGGTATCCCCAAGGCAGTTCAAAAATCATATTCACTACCAGATTGTACGGCCAGAACTGTCCGTTATGAGTATGACCTGAAAGCTGAAGATCTATCTTTTCAGAAAAGGCATCATTCAGATCAGCCGGCTGATGATCCATGAGTATGGTGAAACGGGATCCGTCAATAGCCGGATGACTCATGATATCCTTAAGCGGTTTTCTTTCAAAACCGTTGCGTCTTGCGGCAGAAACATCATTTCTTCCTATCACTGTTATTACATCGGCAACGGTAACCGACTCCTCGATAACCATTCTGATTCCAAGACCGGTAATATATTTTATAGTAACTTCCGGACCTCCGAAATAATCATGATTACCCATTGATGCAAAAACCCCGTATCGTGATTTTATTCCTGCTAACGGTCTGCCGCTGTCGTTTTCAATTATATAACCTATTTCTCCGTCCACAATATCTCCGGGAATAAGAACCATATCAGGTTTAAGTGAATTAATACTGTCTTTTAAAAAATCCGCTTCCTCCCTGCCGATGAGATACCCGAGGTGAATATCCGAAACAACGACCAGAGTCATTTCTCCGGAAGGAAGTTTCTTATCAGTTGCTATTTCAAAAGTCCTTATTCTCGGAGTTACCGCATTGTAGAACCCGTACATCAGAATAACGAGAATAAATAACAGCGATGACATGATATAGTAAAATTTAATCCTTTTGATATCCGCGGAAGTTTCAAAAAATTTCTTACTGATAACATGCAGCAAATAAAGAATGTAAAATATAAGTGTAAAAAGAAGTAAATAGGATATGACGGCAAACCACAAACCGCCTGCAAAATTCAGGAAAATCTGCAGACCTGACGGCAGATAATTATCAAATATTCTTACTAATACATATAAAAATGCCAGAAGATACATAATCAGAAGAAATATAATTCTGTTAAGTTTCATTTTAAAAACAGACGAATACAGATTATATACCGGATAATGAGCCGCAATATAAATAATCAGAATAAAAATAAATGCAGCAGTCCTGTTTAAAATATGCTACTCCTTTCTTTCGATCAAATCTGAAAAAGTTTTAAGAACATTTGATGCATATTCGGCAGACCAGTAAAAATCATAGGGAGATTCACTTGTACTGCATAGATAGTCATTATTGGCGTCTGCTTCATAAATGTGAAATGATATTATGTTGTTTCCGGCAAAGATTTTATAAAATGCAACCTGACGTCCGGTAATTTCACCTTCATGAAAACCGGAAGCCGTAACATTCAGGAATCCGTTTAATAACGAATCAACAGCCGAAGTATCAAGTTTTTTATGCAGCATTTTATCCCGCCACACAGTACCGGAATCATTCACAGTCACCTTTTCAATGGAGTATGTATTTAAATTTACCGATGCGTCAACCCGTTCAATTATTTCCGGAAGTATGGTCAGTATTTTTTTCTCACGGTAATCCTGAGGATTCAGACTGAAATCCGCTGCGGAAATTCCTTCCGCTGAAAAGCATCCTTTTATTTTCTCACTGTCTCCGAAAATCACATATGTTTCGTTAACAGATTCCGGTTTTCTGATTAAATTCACATCCCGGAGAATAAGATCATCTGAAAACAGGCGTATTCTGAAATTACAACCCGGTGAATTCACATCAGCTGCAATTTCATCCTGCGATAATTTATCAGTCAGAGTAAAAGTATTCAAAGCACTGATTATTCTATTTACTAAACCGGAATCTGCAAGATACATATTCTTATTTATCAGCCATAACTCATTATTCTTTAGAATGGATATTTTATCATTACCGGAGGTAATTTCAATCCTGTTTACGGTCCCGGCAAAACATCCGACCTCAGGAAGTCCTGTATGATTGATGAATAAAAAAAAGGAAAAAATCAAAATGGCAGATAACAAAATTCCGGAAATGAGATATAAATGATTTTTTTTCAAAATGACTCCAATATGTAAAAATTCCTTAAAACAAAATAAATAAGCTGCCGGTAAAATCAAATGGTTTTTTTAAAAAATTCTAATCTGACAATACGGATATTAATATAGTTAAAAATCAAATTCACACATAAAACTGTAAAAAATAAGCGAATACCCAATAAATGTGTTGACAAAAACGATACGTATTCATATATTCTAATATATGAATACTACAAAGTTAATAGAACAGAATTCAGCATTACTTCACGCTTTGGGACATCCCATAAGATACTGTATTGTTGAACAGCTTATTAATAACAGCAGTAATGTGAATGCAATGGTAAACTGCCTGAATGTCCCTCAGCCGACTATTTCCCAGCATCTTCAGCTTCTGAAATCAGCAGGTATAATAGAAGGAAAACGGGACGGAAAGGAAATTTTTTACCATGTGATTAATGAAGATGCAGTAAAGGTGATAAAGGTGCTAAATATTGAAAATTAAAAAAATT
>JAFGJZ010000102.1 GCA_016928815.1 Spirochaetota bacterium | reverse complement strand
GGTTTAATGAGGAAGACAAGTTTAAAATCAGGAAATTTATAAAAGCTGGAAATAAGACTGATTTTCTGTTTCTTAATTATCCGGAATATGAATTAATTCTTAAAGTTTTCAAATCCGGCTGGAGAACACTGGTATTTGAATTTCTCATATATGAAAATCTAAAAGATATTGAGCAGCTGATTTTCAACAGGAGTATTATTCCTGATCTGACATCAGGTACGGCAGATCAGGACGTTCATAACAGACCGGGTCCGGGTGCTGCGGACTTGGTTAATATATATAATCAGCTGTCAATAAAACTGTCTGATTGTGAAACAGACGAACATGTTTTTTTCGTACTTGATAATATCTTCAGCGAAATTCTGCAGCCTGATTCGTTTGACTTTCTGAATAAAAGCGGTGATTATTTTGAAGTAAATTTTTCCCGTAATTCAATTTTTTTCAACATAGAAAAAGTGAATGAAAATTCAATAAAATGGTTCATAAATTCATTGCAGACAACCAAACTGCCGCTTCTGCTTGAAAATTTAAATGCTGAAATCACGGATATCGACTATGAAGCATTTCCGGGTTTGAAAGGTAAAAATTCAATTTTTATAATTCCGGTTTTTCAGTCCATTGATCTTAAAAACCTTATTATTCTTTCTTTCAGTGACCCGGTTATATCAGACAGAAATTTTGATAAAATATTTTTTACAGGAATTGCAGGTCTTGGATGCATAACTCTGGAAAAAATTCATACTAAAAATGAGCATAAGAATTATGAAAATCATTTAGGCCAGAAAGAAAAGCTGATAAGCATGGGTAATATTATCGCAGGAGTGGCGCATGAAATAAATAACCCCCTTTCTATAATTCAGCTTGATCTTGATGATTTAAGATTGCGCTGCATAACTGGGAAAGCGGATAAGGAAACCGCAGACGTGCTGAATTCACTGCAGGAGGAAATTGACCGCATTTCTTTTCTTGTCAGGCAGCTTAAAGAATATGCAAGACCTGATAATGAAGTTGTTCCTGAAGAGATTAATGATATCTCGCAGTTGTTTTATCAGTATCCGGTCAAGATACTTCTGAAAAGTCTAAAAAAGAAAAATATCGAAGTTAAAATTGAAAATTTTTCAGAAAAAGCATTTGTTCAAATCCCAAAAATAAGGATAATTCAGATAGTCATGAATCTTCTGACTAATGCATGTGAAGCACTGGAATCGGCAGGCAGAGAATCGAAAACGATTATTATCCGTTTATATAATGATGAATCTGAAAACATTGTTATTTCCATTCTTGATAATGGAGAAGGTATATCAAAGGATAATATTGAAAAAATATTTCTTCCTTTTTTTACTACAAAAAAAGGAGACGGAACAGGTCTGGGACTGTCAATAAGCTATTCAATCGCAAAAAAATACGGAGGCTATCTGTATGTAAATCTGAAAAACAGGGAATTTACGGAATTTGTTCTCAAGTTTAAAATTATTGACAAATAAATAATAAGATATTGCCATCATTTTTTAAGGACAGGATGGTGTTTAATTATGGATAAAAGTTATTTAAGTAAAATTGATAATGTAATCGGCATGTTCTATTATCAGTGTGATAAATATGCGGATAATACACTGATTAAATATAAATCCGGTGAAAAATTTCATGACATGACATGGAACCGGATAAAAGAACTTGTTGAAAATATTTCTCTGTTTCTGATCGAAAGCGGAGTGAAAAAAGGTGATAAAGTAGCTATTTTCGCTTTCAACAGGTTTGAATGGTGGATTGCCGACATGGCTTCACTTTCAGTGGGGGCGGTGGTTGTACCCGTTTATTCCACCAATTCACAGGAAGAAGTGCTTTATATTCTGAAAAACTCGGAAACAAAATATGTTTTTACCGGTGATGATATCCAGAGAGATAAAGTAATACAATGCTCAAAAAAATATAAAAAAATTGCCCGGATAATTTCATTTGACGACCTGCCGAAAAAACCAGGATGTATAAATTTTTCAAAGGCTGTTAAAGACGGTAGCAGCAGCCGAAAACTGAAAATTCTCAATTCAAGAAAAAAATCAATATCTGAAAAAAATATTGCCACAATAATATATACATCCGGAACAACAGGTGACCCGAAAGGAGTAGTTCTGACCCATAGGAATATATATAGTGATGTTGTCCAGCTGGTTGACGTTTTTGCAGATCAGATAAATCCGGATGATATTTTCCTTTCTTTCCTTCCCCTGTCTCATGCTCTTGAAAGGACTGCCGGATATTATGCACCGATTGCACTGGGATGTCAGGTGGCTTTTGCAGAGGGTTTTACTACAGTTTTGGAAGATATGAAGCTCGTCCGGCCGACAGTACTTATCAGTGTGCCTCGGCTTTATGAAAAAATTCATTCAGGTGTTCTTGCTTCAAGCAAAAAATTTTCATTTTTCAAACAGATGCTTTTTAAAGCATCTTTATTCATAGGCAGAAGGCGCGTCAGATATGTAATTGATTTCAAAAAACCTTCAGGAATTGATTCATTTCTTACTGACTTCGCAGAATCTCTTATTTTTTCTAAAATTAAAGCTGCTATCGGTTTAAACCGGCTCAAAATATCCGTTTCGGGTGGAGGGCCTTTAACTGTATCAGATCTGAATTTTTTCCTGGGAATGAACATTATGATTTATGAAGGATTCGGTCTTACAGAAGCCTCGCCAGTTACCAACGTTAACCGTCCTGGAAAAATTAAACCGGGAACTGTAGGTCCTTCGATGTGTTTTACTGAAATGAAAATATCCGATGAAGGTGAAGTGCTTTTTAACGGTCCTAATATAATGAAAGGTTATTATAAAAATCCGTCCGCTACAAAAGAAGCTTTTACAAAAGACGGCTGGCTGAAAAGCGGGGATATAGGTCTCATAGATGAGGATGGATTTTTAATTATTACCGGAAGGATAAAGGATATTATCGTCACGGCCGGAGGGAAAAATATTTCACCGCAGAATATTGAAGGTTACCTTAAAAGATCGCCTTATATCGAACAGATCGCCATTATCGGAGACAGGCGCAAATTTCTATCCTGTCTGGTAGTACCTGATTTTGAGGCGATAAGGCAATGGGCGGTGAAGAATAAAAAAAATCTGGATTTTAATGACCGTAAATCTGTTACTGAAAACAGTGATGTAGTTAACCTTTTTGAGCAGATACTTTTAAATCTTGTTAAGGATTTCTCAAGGGTTGAACAGATAAAAAAATTCAGACTTATTTCAGATGAGTGGAGTGTTGAAACCGGTGAACTTACTCCTTCACTCAAAATAAAGAGAAAAGTAATCGAAGAAAAATATAAATTGATAATTGAAGAAATTTATCAATAAAATATTGACACGAAGTAACATATAGTTGTTTTATGTCTCATATAAAGAAAAGTTCCGAGGTTGTATATGGAGTTGAAACAGTGTAAATCCTGTAATCATCATATCTGTGTGATAAACGAAGTGGTCTTATGCGGATTTAAAATCGACCGCGAAGAAAAACAGATAAAAAAAGAAAGCGACGGCAGCAAAGTAGTCGTAGGTTGTCCTAAGGAATAATATTAAAATTAAGGCATCATATATCCGAATATATTAAATAACGGAGATATGATGCTGAAATATTATTTACTTAATATTATACTTTTGTCGCTTTTAACCGGCTGTCTGACAGCTGAAAATAACGTTAAATATGTCGGCATACAGACATATCCTTCCTCTGAAACAAAAAAGAGAATTTATTCAGGTGTTAAATCTTCGGTAAAACCGGGAAATAATTCCAATGAAAGTAATTATTATTATAAAAAATACGCTTCCGTTAAACGAGAAGATGAAAACAGCATGCTATTTTCCGGTTTGCCGCAAAATGAAAGGCTTTTAAGGGAAAATATCATTAAAACTGCAGAGAAATATATCGGGGTCAAATACAGATACGGAGGTTCATCTCCTAACGGATTTGACTGCTCCGGCTTTGCCCTGTATGTCTATAAACAAAACGGCATAAATCTGCCCAGATCTGCAAGAAATCAGTATAAATCAGGTCATCATATTAAAAACAGTCAGGCTGAACCCGGTGATCTTGTTTTTTTCAGTGATAAAGGTACTTCTATTACTCATGTAGGAATTTATATCGGGAATAACAGATTTATTCATGCTCCAAGTACCGGAAAATCGGTTCAAATTACGGAAATTGACTCTTTTTACTATTCAACCCGGGTTGCAGGTTACGTTTCATTCATTAATTAAGAATAATATTAATTTTTCTTGACAATAAAGGAAAATTAAAATAAGTAATATATGTCTGAACTACAATAATGAGGAAAGATGAAAATTGCTATATATCCAGGTTCTTTTGATCCTGTCACAAACGGTCATTTGGATATAATTAAGCGTGCAGGCGGACTTTGCGATAAATTAATTATTGCAGTCGCCGTCAACAACAGTAAGGAACCTCTCTTCAGTACAGAAGAGAGAATAGAGATGT
>JAFGJZ010000101.1 GCA_016928815.1 Spirochaetota bacterium | reverse complement strand
TTTATTAAATATATAAAACGGCAGTCATTATTTATTTGCAATAATATTTTTATAATTAAAGTATGTTTAATTTTTTGTATTTATCATAAACTATATTGAGACAGTTGAATCTTTAGATACGTTTTACAGGTGGTTAGTCATGCTTTAGTCGGCATCCTGTTCTTCTTTAAATGTCTCCCATTCTGATTCTAGGTTCTTCCGGCCGGCACCCATTCCGGGTTTTAAATACGAAATTGTGAATAGTGTAGAATCAAGATCAGTTATCTCTTTCATTGATACAACCATGTAATCCTCCGGGTCATCTGTTGTTCCGCAGTAAAAGCCCCAGGAGTCATCATCATAATAATGTGTAACTGCCAGAACCGGATAATTATTCTGCATTACATTTTTCGTTGTAAGAGCTGCAACGTTTTCATTCTGATCAAACGGCCATTTTTTCATTATCATTGCCTAAATTGAATTAATTCCGTCTAAGATTCGCATAACCATTTGATGATACAACAAGAATTTAAATATCAGCAACAAAGGTTATAGTATGTTTAAAAAACCTCAAGCCGGTAATTTATAATTATTTTTTCTTTATATAATGTTATACAGTACATAGAGAAAGAGTTAGTACGCGCTTAGTTTTTCAGCTTCATTCTCGATTTGATAAACAATAGAATTGATAACAATATTAATCCAAAAAATGTGACCGGTATTATAATTTTCAGAATGTTTACCAGCTTCTGAATTTTCATCATGTAGTTTGTGCTGCCGGTTACCCATTGCAGCCATGATGTTCTTATCTGGTAACGGATTGCCTGTCCGCCCGGGGAATTTGACAGCATTACTATGCCTTCTTTTTTATCAGGAAAAAATGCGATATATGAAATCCAGCCAGGACCCTGAGTTCCGTAATGATAGACTTCATAATAGTCTCTGAATAACGGTTTCTGCAATGCAAACCCCAGTCCGAAAGGCTGCCGGTCTTTTATGTCTTTCTGCGGAAGATTAATTTCCTTAAGTGTCTCAGGTTTTAATAAATTTGTGTGACGGTCGGATGTATCTGCAGGTATCATTGATAAAACAAATTCAGATAAATCTTCAGTATTTGAATAAAGTCCTGCAGCGGCCTTTTCCGTGAAATAGAGATTTGGAAGTGCATTTCCTTCGTCACTGTATACAATTGCAAGGTTTTTCTGATCAACCTCTCCTGATTCATAAGTACTGCTGTCCATTTTTAAAGGGGATAATACCGCCTTCTTCATATAATCATTGAATCTAAGACCGGTTTGTTCTTCAATTAACAACTGCAGAAGCGTATATCCTACACCTGAATACAGATATTGTGTACCTGGTTTATATTCAATTTTTACGCCCTCCCGCTGATGAGAAAGAGATTCTTCAATTGATCTCAGGCTGTCGGGCGATTCCGAACCGTCATACCCGTAAGCCGGATTTGCAAGACCTGCAGAATGGCTGAGTAACCTGCGGATTGTTACTTCACTTGAATCATATTCCCCTTCGGGAAAGTGCCACCTTGTTAAATAATTCTGTACCGGTGAATCAAGGCTGATGTTGCCCTTTTCAACAAGTCTCATTATGCCGACAGCGGCAACCGGTTTTGAAACAGATGCAGCCTGAAAAAGCGTTTTTTCAGTAACAGAAATCTTTTTATCGAGATCGGCATAACCGTATCCTTTTAAAAAAATAATTTTTCCGTCATGGATCAAACCAACTGACAGTCCGGCAGTTGTATATTTTTTCAGATAAACGGGCACTTTAGTATCAAGATATTTTATGAAACTGTCGGGATTGCCTTTTTCCGCAACAGGAATGTCAATTAATTCAAACAGAAGTGTTATTACAAACATGATTAAAAGAAAATGCAGAATACTTTTTTTTGTTAAACGTTTCATAAATAATCCTTTAAAGAGTACTTTGAATAGTATGTAAAATGGTGCATAATTTTTTCAAATCATTTTTTATTTTCATTCATTTATAACTGATATATGGAATTTCCGGCGATTTTATTGTAATCCTGATTTTTTGGAGGAACTTTTATTATATTTTCTGATTCAAAAAATTAATTATTTTACATATAAAGGTTATTGGTAGAATATATTATTTAAATTAAATCTGCAGGTTCTTTAAAACGGTTAACTTTACCGTCAGGAAATACATGTGTTTTACACATTCTTTGCGGTATATGAAATCTGCAATTTTTCAGGAGAATCATAATGATCCGGCATATTAAGAAACCGCTGTACCCTGTATGCGCTCTTTTTAGTTTTTTCTTCATCATGATGGACCCTTCATTCACGGATGCAGCAGATTCGTCTGCACAGGACGGTCTATTGAAAGGTTTCAGCATAAGCGGGGGAGTACTTACCGACGGCATGGGAAATCCTTTTATCATGAGAGGAATTAATTATCCACATGCATGGTTTCAATCGAAACTTACCTCTTCGTTGAAACAGATAAGCTCATATGGCGCAAATACAGTACGCGTGGTGCTGAGCAACGGAGTACGCTGGAATAGAACTGGGGAATCTGAAATACGGGAGATAATCTCCGAATGCAGAAAAAACAGACTGATCGCTGTACTGGAAGTTCATGATACGACCGGTTACGGCTGGGAAAAGGAGGCGTGTACTCTTGAGGAAGCCGTGAGTTACTGGATTTCCGTTAAGGAATCACTGATAGGTGCTGAAGATTATGTGATAATTAATATCGGAAATGAACCGAACGGCGGGATTATTTCAGGCAGAAGATGGGTGAGGGAAAACAGTGATGCTGTGAAAAAAATGCGGGAGGCAGGTCTGTGTCATACAATCATGATTGATGCACCGGACTGGGGACAGGACAGCAGAAAAATCATGCTGAAGAATGCCCCGAAAGTATTTACGTCTGATCCTCTTAAAAACGTCATGTTCAGCGTTCACATGTATCAGAAATACGGCAAGCGGGCAAAAATTGACAGGTATCTGAGCACTTTCGTTAAAAACCGGCTTTGTCTGATAGTCGGTGAATTCGGAGCAGACCATCAGGGACATCCGGTAGATGAAGCCTCCATTCTTGAATTATGTGAAATATACAAAACCGGCTATCTCGGCTGGTCATGGTCGGGCAACAGCAAGGAAGTTGCGGACCTTGATATCATCACCGACTGGAATCCGGAAAATCTAAGTCCATGGGGCAGAACATTAATACAAAGCGAATATGGAATTTCCCGTACTTCAAAGGTCTGTACGGTTTTCTCTCCCGGGAAATAGGCGGCTGCATTTCAATATGCATCTTATCTATCATCTATGGCAATTATGAATATAATTTTCCGGGAATTATCTATTTCATAAAATAATCTATAATTTCCTATACGATATCTCCATGTTTCCGGTTTAAAACCTTTCAGTTTTTTAATATTTTTCCCGTAAAATGGATTATCAACTATTTGTTTATACATATATTGATGAATTTTCTTTTCGATTGTATTTCGAAATTGTTTAGGCACGGAATGAAGGTCAGAAATGAACTGGTCAGTTTCAAATATTTTATATTTCGACAAAACGGCCTCTTAGATTTTTTGCATCTTTACTGCCCTTATTAAGTTTGGATAATAATTTTTTGTCCTGAACAATATCATTCATTTCAAAATCATCAGCAAATTCAATATCATTAATGTATTTTAATGTGGCAGTTTCAATAAAATTTGATAAAGATCTATTCTCAATTTCGGCAAATTGATTAAACTTTTCAAGAATGGATTCATCAATTCGCATCGTCACAATTTTTGACATATTAGTACCTCTTTCAGTAATACAATGTAATACATTTGATAGCAAATGTCAAGTGGTTTGGAGTTTTTACTTAATGTTTTATCGGAAATGTGAAATAACGTCATAAGCTGTATTAATTTATATTTAATCATTTTCTAAATATTCTGCATCGGCAAGGTCTTGTAATCTACCTGAAGCTTTTTTGTTTTTTATCAGGTCTTCTTTGCAAATAACTGAAATTGGCAGACCTTCGATTATTAATTTCATTTTTTCTTCCATAACAATCTTTAATATCAATTCCTGATGCTTCAGTAATAATATCAATTTGAATAGGTGTTCGTCCCATTCTAAAAAAATTACCAATTTCTTTAAAATGGTTCATATTCAACTTTATTTTCGTTTAGAAAATGTATAAAGTCTTTGAAGTCTTCCTGTAGTGGCCTCTGGCCCATAGAAACACTCTCTTAAATATGAAATTGTTTTAAACTTTTCTTCGTTAGTTGCCTTCGCCCAGTATTCTTTGTCTTCCCTTTTAAAATCTTTTTTGACCTTACCCCGATAATGTAGACAGTAAGTTAAGCCGATTAAAATAACAAGGAGAAAATTAAAATGAAAAATCGGCGTAAATTT
>JAFGJZ010000100.1 GCA_016928815.1 Spirochaetota bacterium | reverse complement strand
TGTTTACAGTTGAAGGAAAATTGAATCCTGAAGAACTCAAAAAAATAATCGACCCTGATTTGGTGAAAGAGACAGAACGCTTTGAATTTAAATGGTTTGGCAAAAGTGAAGCCAAGAGGAATGCTTTTACACCGAGTAAAGCTACGCTTGTTTATGATGAAGAAAGAAGCGTGAATCCTGAATATGCTGATGGTAATATGATTATTGAGGGGGAAAACCTTGAAAGTTTGAAATGCTTGCTTTCAGCATATAGAGAACAGGTTAAATGTATTTATATCGATCCTCCATATAACACAGGTAAGGATTTTGTATATTCTGATAAATGGAATGAAAGTATTGAAACATATTGGGAACATATTGGCATCACTTCTGAAGGTATACGTGTTGATTCAAATGGGGAAACAAACGGCCGCTTCCACTCAAATTGGCTTAATCTAATATTTTCAAGATTATTAATCGCTCGTCAATTACTATGTGACACTGGAATAATATTTATTTCGATTGATTCAAACGAAGTTCATCATTTAAGAAAAGTTTGTGATGAAGTTTTTGGTGAAACAAATTTTATTGGTTGTATTTCTCGCTCAACGGGTACGCCAACTGGTGGAGGTTTTGAAATTCTGGTAAATGAAATTGATTACTTACTGGTTTATTCAAAAAGTGAGTTAGTTAAAATAAAAGGGCTACCATTTAACGAAAATGATGAAGTTATTTACGATCAAGAAGATGAAAATGGAAAATATTTAACTCGACCACTTAGAAGAACTGGTGGTGAAGACAGAAGAGAAGATAGACCATCTATGTTTTTTGAAGTAGAAGCACCAAATGGAGATAAAATTGTTCCATTAGGTCCTACTGGATATGAAAGCAGATGGATTTGTGGTAAGGATAAGTACAAGGAGTTATTGGATAATAAACTTATCGAATGGAAAAAAGTTAAAAAAAATGGCGATGAAAAATGGCAAGTTTATCAAAAATTTTATTTAGATGGGCGTACCAAGCAGCCTTCTAATTTATGGGATGATTTAGAGGGTAATAAAAAGGCAACAAGAGATATTCGTGACTTATTTGATACAAAAAAAGTTTTTGATTCCCCAAAGCCAGTTGATTTAATAAGACGTATTATTCAGTTAGTTCCCTTTGAAAACAGTGATATAATATTGGATTTTTTTGCTGGTTCTGGTACTACTGCACATGCTTGCTTAAATGTTAATAAGGCTGATGGTGTACAAAGAAGATTTGTTTTAATTCAGGTTCCTGAAAAAATCAGTGAAGAAAAAGAAGCTTATCAGGCAGGTTTTAATAAAATCTCAGACATCACCATCGAACGTAACAAACGTGTAATTCAAAAGATTGAAAAAGAAGAATCAGAGAAGCAGCCTGATTTGTTGACTCAAGACAAACCTTCATTCATAACTGGCTTCAAAGTATACAAACTTGCAAAATCTAATTTCCCACGAATAGACTTTGCTCCCGACCCGGTAAAAACAGAAGAAGAAAACCTTGCTCTTCTGAATAAATACATCGAAGAAAAAGAAGCAATGTTTCTGGCAATGATAGACGAGAAAAACATCTTTGATGAAGTGCTTTTAAAGAACGGCTTCATGCTTAACTATTTCAAAACGCAGGAAGTTTCTTTTTCAAAGAACAATGTTTTCCGTATAAAAGACAATTTCAAGGAATGTCTTATCTGCATGGATATGACTATTGAAAAACAGACGTTGAAAGATTTGGAAGCGCATAAGGAATCAATTTTTATCTGTCTTGAACGGTCGCTTGATACGACAATGAAATGGAATCTGAAACACTTACTTGGTGAGAAATTAATTGTGTTTTAGTAGGAGTATAGATTGAAATCTGGGAGAGATGAAAAGTTAGAAAAGCTTGCTTCAGCCGTTCAAAGAATGTTGGACGGGAGTCCTGCTATTCTATTGGGCTGTGGCGGGTCAATTCCCTACGGCTTGCCATCAATGAATGATTTATCTACAGAAATTCAAACGCAATTAAACCCTAAATATGCAAGTAATGTAACTTGGCAAGATTTTCTCACAGAATTAGAGTCGACAAAAAACCTTGAAACATCTCTTGAAAAAATAGTTCTGACTGAAGAAATGCTCATTGATATAAGATGGTGCGTCTGGAAAATTGTAACGGAAAAAGACTTAACAGCACAAAATTCATTCTTAACTAATAATACGAACCCTGATTTTTCAAACATCCTCAGTAAATTCATCCAGCATACTGGGACGACAAATATCATTACCACAAATTATGACAGGATTATTGAATACGCGATAGATTCAGTAGATGGTAAGTGTTGTACCGGTTTTTCTGATGGATATATTCGACGATTCAAGCAATTCCAAAGTCCATCATGCAAAAGAACAGTGAATTTATTCAAAGTCCATGGTTCTATTGATTGGTTTAAGAGGAAAACCGAACAAACTTTACATTCATATAGATTTTTCGATGAGGCTGTTTTGAAAGATCTATATGTTCCTCTAATTGTAACCCCTGGTAATTCCAAGCACAGAGAAACACATAATGATCCGTTCAGAACTGTAATCGTTAAAGCCGATGAAGCCTTGAGGAGTTCGTGTGGATATTTATGTATCGGTTATGGTTTTAATGATGAACACATCCAGCCAACCATCATTGATGAAAATCGGAGCAGAATAAAGCCTATAGTGATTATTACTAAGGATATTACCCCTAAAATTACTGAGCTTTTTCTTTCCAACGGAACAGGAAACTGTATGGTGATTTCATCGAACAGTGGCAATGGAAGTTTGGTAAATTATCCTAATGGCGAACAGGCTACATTTACTGAAAACTACTGGCGAATAAACGACTTTTACAAACTTTGGTTTGAATAAATGGAGGATAAAATGGGAATTTTTGATTACCAAGAAAGCACAGCAGAAAAAATTGGAACAGTAGAAAGCGTTGACACTGCAAACATTATTATCAAGATTGACAACGAAGACCTTTTGAAAAAAATGCAGGTAAATCACCTCATTGTCGTTCAAAGTTCAAAGGTCGGCAAGCACCTTATTGCTCTTGTTAATAAGATAATGCGGAATTCATCAATTGAAGCAATGGATACCGACAATCAACCGTTATACAAGATTGAAAATGTTGTAAAAGCAACATTGATAGGAACGCATGTAGACAAAGAGGGCACTAAGACAAATATTTTCAAACGAACTCTTGAATCTGTTCCAGAAATTAACTCTGACTGTTATATGCTTGAAGGCGAACGCCTGACAAGTTTTATGAAAGCAATTTCACAACTCGCAATAGATGCAAAGAATCCATTAACCCTTGGCAATTATACTCTTGATGAAAAAGCAGAAGCTTGGCTTGACGGTAATAAGTTTTTTCAGCGACATGCTGTAATCGTTGGTAGTACAGGTTCTGGGAAATCTTGGACTGTGGCAAAACTACTTGAACAAGTTGCAGATTTACCCTCTGCGAATGCTATTCTATTTGATATTCATGGGGAATATGCACCTTTAAAAGAAAAAGGATTTAAGCACTATAAAATTGCTGGGCCAAATGACAAATCAAAAGAGAATATAATTTTCCTACCACACTGGTTGCTAACATACAATGAGATGATTTCTTTGATGTTAGACCGTAGTGATAATAATGCACCAAATCAGGCAATGGCTTTTTCAAATGCGGTTATTGAACAAAAACGGAAAGAATTAGAAAACCTTAATAAAACTGACGTGCTTGCAAGTTTTACAATTGATAGTCCTGTACCATATAAGATTGAAGATATCCTTAATGATTTTAAACACAAAGATACAGAAATGGTTCCCGGAGCTAGAACTGAAAAGCAAGGCCCTCTGAATGGTAAGCTGACGAGGTTTATACAAAGATTAGAATCGAAAACAAACGACAAGCGATTAAACTTTTTGTTCAACAGTACTTCAGAAGTTCTTGCTTATGGTTATGTAGAGACAATCTGCAAAAAACTGATGCATTCAAATAGTTTACAGAAAGATCAAGGGGTAAAAATTATTGATTTTTCTGAAGTTCCATCGGATGTTTTACCTCTTATGGTAAGCCTCGTGGCCAGACTGCTATTTTCAATTCAACAATGGATACCAAAAGAAGATATTCACCCATTGGCATTGTTTTGTGATGAGGCACATCTTTATCTACCTTCCAATACAAATAGTTCAGTTGAAGCAGCTGGACTTGAAAATTTTGAACGAATTGCAAAAGAAGGACGCAAGTACGGTATTGGTTTAATAGTGATTAGCCAACGACCAGCTGAGGTAAATCGCACAATACTAAGCCAGAGCAATAACTTTATAGCTATGCGTTTAACAAATGCTGAAGATCAGGCCGTTATTAAACGGCTTCTCCCTGACAGCTTAGGAAATTTTGCTGAATTATTGCCTATTCTGGATGTAGGTGAAGCATTGGTTGTTGGTGATGCCTCTTTGCTACCCAGTAGAATCAAAATAAAAGAGCCTAAGCTAAAACCGAATAGTGCAACTATTGATTTTTGGGATGAATGGCAAAAAGATTCAACGAAAGATGTTATTTCAAGTGCGATTGAAGCATTAAGGAAACAATCAAAATGATCAGCCTTACGCCGTCCTGGCTACAGGCTGAAGAAACGGGCAATTTTTTAATACAATATAAGACGCACATGTATAAAAGACGGAAGCCCAAAGACGCCGCCCATGCACATCACACAACAGCCGCTATACAAAATGCCTGCCGCAGGCGCAACACAGGCACTTCGCATACCCGCGGAACGTTATAGGAAATTGCACTTATTGGAGATTTATAAATGAGACAGAAATTATATAAAAATACAAAAGCAGATACTTTTATAGACTTTTATTGGCTTAAAGAAGAATTATTTTCTTTTGGTAAAAGTTATTCTTTGCCAACAAGTGGCAGTAAAGATGATTTGACTCAAAGGATATATGAATATTTGAAAACGGGAAAAGTCGTTCCTATCACCAAAAAGAAAAGTATAAATAAAAAGGCAATCAACTCATCGCTAAGTTTGGATGTAAAAATCTCTGAAGGATACAAAAATGATGAAAGACATCAAGCGTTCTTTAAATCTGAAATAGGTGAGCATTTTAAGTTCAATGTTCCATTTATGAACTGGATGAAAGAAAATTCAGATCGAACCTATAAAGAAGCTATTGCAGAATGGAACAGAATAAATTCTGAAAAGAAACAAGAAAAGAAAACACAAATATCTTCTCAATTCCAATATAATCAATATACAAGGGATTTTTTTAATGCAAATCCGAAGGCCAAATGAGATGGTGCAATAAAATGTTGGAAATATAAGAAATCATTACCTGGTCATAATAAATATGAAGAAGGTGACTTGGTTGCGCTATCGCAATGAGTGCAACTTCCTATAACCGAGAATAGGCGGTTCCGCTTCGCTTCACCTAAATTGTCTAAGGCAACGTCATATAAACCTGGAACGTTTTGCTAATGCTCATTTAATATTTAATTAGGAGTGATACTGATGAAAGAAATAAGTACAAAAATTATTATCAATGCTTCCGTTGAAAAGGTATGGTCTGTTTTCACAAACTTTTCGGAATATTCCACGTGGAATCCATTCATTAAATCAGTGGAGGGGCAGGTTTTATCAGGAAACATGATTAAAATAAAGTTAGCACCGCCTGATTCAAATGAAATGATTTTCAAACCGACTATACTTGTTTATAAAGAACATCAGGAACTGCAATGGCTGGGACATTTGCTTATTCCAGGGTTATTCGACGGAAGGCATATTTTCAATATTGTTGATAACGGTAACGGCACAGTAACCTTTTATCAGAAAGAGGTTTTTAAAGGTATTCTGGTTCCATTGTTTTCTAAAATGCTGGACAATAACACCAGAAAAGGTTTTATGCTGATGAATGAAGAATTGAAAAAAATTTGTGAAAATGATTGATCGAAAGAGTCAAAAGTCAACACGGCCTGTTCGTTTCGTTTGGTCAAATCACCGGTTTATTTTTTTCTTTGCTTCGAGTAACTTCTTATCATCCGGAATGTTTCTTTGATATGCATTTATCTGAGCATCCGTGCATCCGAACATGTCGGTTAGTCCCTTCTTTATTACATACTTGACATTTTATGGAAATACTGGTTTATCATAATCTCAAATGATAGCTGTATGGATTGCGATGGGTGGGGTTGTGTTGTTTCGTGTGGAAGTGATTAAATTCTTCCTGTATATTATAAAAAAATCAATTTACAAATTGATACAAATGGAAAAAAATGAAATTTATCTATAAAAAACTTAAATCAGAAAAAGAATGTAATTTGCATATGTTCCCATTCTTGGAGCTGATTAAGTATGGAGAAAATAAATACATTTACAAAGGGGTTGAAACACTATTTAAGGAGAATTTGCTTATAAAGGAAATTCGAAAAAAAAAGAAAAATATATTTAAAATATATATTCAATTTGGTGTTAGAAGTCATCTTTCTTTATTGTATTTAGGCAGTATTGTTTTTAAACTATTATTTTCTTTTGGTTTATTTTTAACAATAGGAGTGAGTTTGTCATTTTTATTGGATCCTGATTGGATTGCAAATGGAGTAACCGATTATAATAATTTAATAGATTTTAATCTCGCCTTTTTTGGTATATTTTTTATAATTTTTTTCTTCGGACTAATTCTTTTAAATTATCTGGTAAGCTCAAATTTTATTCTTTACGATCAAATAAATGAAATTAAAAAAAATACTGAGTCAAAATATATTAATTTATTTGATTATGTTTCTGATTGTATTAATAAAAATTATAAATATAATTCTGAATATCAGAAATATCTGGAAAGTGAACCAATCATCTTTCAATCCAGAGATGGTGGTCGTATCGGGTTAATTCACTATTCCATGGCAGTACTTACAACATTTATCAACTATCATGGTATATTCATTATTCCAATTATTGGTAATAATCTGTTTGTCCCTAAAGAGAATATTATGGAAATAAAAAAAAGTCGGTATAAAACTTCAATAAAATATTCTGATAACCAATCAATAAAAAAAATAATTCTCTTTACTGTCATAAATGATGGCATCATAAGCGAACTTAAATGTATTAATAATTTATGAGGTATATATTTGCTGACAGTTTTTAGTCTGCTCACTTTTACATAACAGAGTTAACATTATTGCTCACTGTCGTTAATTATATTTATGCAATTCGAAGTTTAAAAAAAATAAAATGGACATTATTAAAGAAATGTAATAATTTCCAAATATATGTACATCGATTTTCAGAAAATTTAAACAGGGCTGGCCGCACACCAGACATAATATCATACATGCGGTTCTGTGCAGGAATCTTCCAATTGCTCATGTTAATGGAATATTATTGGAAAAAAATACCTTGATGTTTTATTGACAATATGGAATATCCGCTATCATGGTGGATTCGTTGGAAAGAAAAAATACTGTAAAAGAGGTGTCAAATGATTGAAGCTGTTTCAAAAAAAAGTATCGATGAAGTGCTGCCATTAATCAGAAAATATCAGGAGTTTTATAAAATATCTTCCATTGATGATGATAGGAACAGAATTTTCTTTTCACAGTTCGATGAGAGCGGAAATGACGGATGTCTTTTCCTTTACAGGGATGATAAAGGAAATCCGGCTGCCTTTGCAACGGTTTATTTTACATTTGTATCAAGTATTCCTGCCAGAGTTGGTGTTATGAATGATCTCTATACTTTGCCTCAATATAGAGGAAAGGGCATAGGCCGGGATTTAATAAACCATTGTCTTCAATTTGCATTAAGCAAGGGAGCTGTCAGATTACAATGGCTCACTGCCGAAGATAATGAGCCTGCTCAAAAGCTCTATGACTCTTTAGATACGAAAAAAAGCAAATGGATGGTTTACACATATGCCAAATAGCTTTAATGCGGTAATCATCTATTGAGATATTAATGTGATTTAAATAGTTTATATCACATAAGATCATTCCAGGTTTTTAGTAATGGAAATTATAATACCTGTTCATCAACCGGTAGCAATATATGGTTTGCAGATCGGTTTCATCACTTCGTATGTTTCTGAAAAGTTTAGCGTAAAATCTGTCGGAGAGGAATAATATTATGACTGAAATTAAGGCATTTTTAAAGCATTCATCTGAAATCCTGTCTAAAGATGAAAGAATCAGGGCTCTTTGCGCAGGAGGATCATGGATAACAGGTGAAACAGATTCCTTTTCAGATCTGGATCTGGTAATTGTAACAGAAACGGATATATCCGGCTCTAAAAATGAAATGATCAGGATAGCGTCTTCTCTTGGTTCGTTATGTTCGGGTTTTACTGGAGAACATGTGGGAGAAAACCGCCTTCTGATATGTCTGTATGAAAATCCGGTTCTGCACGTTGATCTTAAATTTGTTAAAATTGAAGATTTGTATGTCAGAGTTGAAAATCCGGTGATAATATGGGAAAGAGATAATGTTGTAACGGAAGCTTTAAATAAAACGTCTGCTGAATGGCCTTTTCCTGATCTTCAATGGATTGAAGACAGGTTCTGGGTCTGGATTCATTATGCAGCAACAAAGCTCGGCAGAGGTGAATATTTTGAAACAATTGATTTTATTTCATTTTTGAGAACAAATGTACTGGGTCCCTTATATCACATCAGGTATGACAGTCTTCCCAGAGGTGTACGCAAACTTGAATTCATATTAAACAGTGACGATCTTAATAAATTACGGAATACGGTTCCGTCGTATTCCTTTGATTCAATAAGAGCTTCAATTTTTAATATCATTGATATATATAAGGAATTGCAGAATATACTGTTTACCGGTAACATTACCAGATTATCCAATGCGGAGAAAACAGGTATTGAATATTTGAAAAGCATCAGGGAGTAATTTTGAAAGTGGAAAACGAAACAGATAAATACATTCAGAATCTCAATAAATCCTTTGAGGGAAATGTTCCGCATGAATTGCAGCAGGAAGCGGTTGACATGTATACTGGTTAAATGAACTTGTTGAACAAAAAAATCTGTATGAATTGTTGTCAGAGCAGGATCTGGCTATTCTGGAAAAAAGGGATGGATGAATTATTATGAGTATGATACTGAGGATTTACAAATTCAGTGATGCTTCACTGGAAACCGTAAAAAATAACGATAAAATTCTGTCCTGTCTGTCATTTATCGAATCGGAAGACGATGGCATGCAGGTTTTTAAAATGATGAAAGACGGGTTGACAAATATTCCGGAGAATATTCCGGAGGAATTTAAATTGCAATACAGAAAAAGCGTTGATGAAGCTGAACTCAAAGTCCGGTTCGCAAAGGATTTAAAAAAGAGGGAATTAAAACTGGTGGAAGAAATAAGAAACAGATCCATTTCTCTTGAAAAAAACTGGCATGGCATTGCTTTTCTGTTAACAGGAGAAGCCTATGATGAAATATCATTACTCGGGAAATCGGTTTTTGGCGAAACTGCTGTCGGTGATGATTTGGGATATGGACCGGCAAAATTGCTTACCAGGGAAAGAATCATGGAAATCCGGAAAGATCTTTCAGAAATTACAGAAGATGATTTTATCAGCAGATACGATTCTGAACTTATGAATACACTGCAGATATACCCCGGAGGATGGGAATTAAATGAAAACAGGGAAATATTACTGGAATCATTCAGGCAGTTTGTTTCATTCTTCAGTGACGCTGCTGCAGGCGGTTACAATCTGATTTATACCATGACATAAGATAAAAGAATTGAACATGTCTATGACAGGATAATGATGTAATGTACGCTGTTCCTGCGGACAGCATGAAACCTGTATGATTTATGCTTGCAGGATTGTATTTTTGAATAATGGTCTTTACTGGAGTAATAATATGAATATGATGAATCTGAAATGGACGGACGTAAAAGATGCTGTGCAGAAAGATTCCATTGTATTGTTCCCGATCGGTGTCATTGAAGAACATGGCCCTCATTTATGTCTCGGTACCGATATTTATACAGCAGAAATTCTGTGTTCAAACATTCAGAAAGAGCTGCATAAACACGGCATAAATTCCATAATTGCACCGCCGTTTTACTGGGGTATCTGCCAGTCAACAAAAGGGTTTATCGGATCTTTCACGATAAAAATGGATACCGCGAAAAGCCTGATTATGGACATACTTGCCTCGCTGTATGAGTTCGGATTCAGGGAAGTGTATGGTATTAATGCTCATGGTGATATTGAACAGAATATTCTTTTAATGAACTCTTTTAAGGAAGCAGCAGAAACAACCGGTATTGCAGCAAGATGCTGTTTCCGTTCTGAAGTGATGCACTTCTATGGATTAACCGGTGAAGAACAGTACATCTGCCCTGTTTTGCCGCAGCAGATTGAAGTTAGTAACTCAGATGCCAGGGATATCCATGCCGGAGATATTGAGACTGCAATTATTAACAGGTATTATCCCGCCTTTGCTGATCCGGCCGCTGCGGAGAATCTTCCATCCCTTGTAATTGAACCTGAACGGGAAATGGAATGGGTTCTTGGCGGGAAAACGGAAAAACTGTCTGCTATGGGCTATATGGGTAATCCGGCTAATTACCAAAATGTTAAAATAGAGGAACATATTAACGACATAACAGTAAGGTATACTGAGGCAATACTTAAAAAAAGAAGTGCCTGACTGTTGTATGCAAAATGTCTGTTAAATATATTATTTATCAGAATTTAGTGAAACAAGGAGGAAATGAAATATTCACTGTTCCGAATGGCAGCAACGCTGATTTCCGGACAGGCCGGTGTTTAAAAACGCTTGACTTGCGGGCGGTTAGCGTTTTGGTTTAAATATGAAATAAATAAACTGCAGCCCGGCAGTCAGGTTTGGAGGAGAAATGAAACACTCAGGTTCCTGTCTTTGCGGAAATATCAGATATGAAGTAATTGGAAATTTTGAAACCTTCTTTTTATGTCACTGTAAATCCTGCCGTAAGGATACCGGGTCTGTTCATGCTTCAAATCTTTTTTCAGCAACTGCAGAATTGATATGGCTGAAGGGAGAGGAGAATGTAAAAACGTATGACCATAACAATTCAGGACACATAAAGAGTTTTTGTCCCAATTGCGGTTCAGCGCTTCCTAATCTGCAAATGGACGGCAAACTGCTTGTTGTTCCCGCCGGAAGTCTTGATACGGATATAGAAATTGTTCCTTCCGGTCATATCTATTTAAATGAAAAAGCCAACTGGGACAGTAATCTTGAGAACATTCCGCATTATGATGAGTTGCCGAAAGAATGAAACGTATGTAACTATGTTTCAGACAAACGGAAATTAATCGGAAGTAAATCCCGTTTAATCATAGTGGATGCACAATATAGTATTTTTAAATTAAAGTAAAATTGAATATTAAATTAAACGTTCATTGTGACAGAGGCTCACATTCCGGACTAATCAATGTAACTTCCGGTATGGTAAAAGACTTAACTGACAAACAGGCAGTTTACATAAATGATAAAAATATTGAAATTATAAGTTTATAAAACATTATAGGATATAAATGCACTGCATGCATACCGATTATGGTGTGCATATTCTATAAATATTTGAGAGGATAAATGAAAGAAGAACTTTTAAATCAGTACAGTCACACCTGGAAAATGTTTTTCTGTATGGTCAGTGATTTTGATGATGTTTCATGGACAAATACCGGCTGTTCTTACATCATTCCGGCAAGAATTTCATATCATATAATAGGCGGAGTCAATTACTACATTGAAAACGAACAGCCAGTGGAACTGCAATCAGGAAAGAATAATGACTGGAATTGGGAAAAGGGTGAAATTGAAAATCAGCCGACAAGAGAAGACATTAAGGACCTGATAGGTAAGTATAAAGTCTGGACAGAGAAATGGATTCAGGAAATGAATTTTGAAGACAGTAACACGAAATTTGAATGGACAGGTGAAAATAAAATAAGTGTAGTACTGTTTCTGCTTCGTCATATGGAGTATCATATTGGCGAACTTAACCTGCTGCTGAATATAAGCAGAAATGGTGAAGCAAATGATAACTGGATAAAGGCTTTTGATGATATCAGAGTATAAGTTAAAATTATCGTACGGTAAGTTGTTTATATTTTTATAATGGCTGAATTCTTTTCTCACATGGAGATCATTTGAGGTTATAAAATTATGAAAAATGTAAATGTGATTTTATTTGATGACTTTACTCTTCTGGATGTATTTGGTCCGGTCGATGTGTTTAGCCGGATGGACAGTCATTATCGGATTGATTATTATTCACACAACGGCGGGAAAGTTAAGACAAAGCCGAATTTTGAGATTGAAACAAAGTCATTCAATGATATCAGCGGTTTTGATATATTAATGATTCCAGGCGGATTCGGAACAAGGAAACTGGTTTACGACAGTAAATTTATTTCAGATCTCAAAAATATTGCTGAAAAATCAGAAAAAGTCATGACTGTGTGCACAGGTTCGGCACTGCTGGCTAAAACCGGGTTGTTAAAAAATATTAAAGCCACCAGCAATAAAATGTCTTATGACTGGGTGACCGGACAGGATTCTGATGTCAAATGGATCAGAAAGGCGAGGTGGGTAGCAGACGGAAAGTATTATTCATCATCAGGCATCACAGCCGGAATTGATATGGCATTGGGTTTCATAAATGATATGATCGGTGGGGGAGCTGCGGATAAAATATCTCATGCACTGGAGTATGTTTGGAACAATGACAGTGAAGAAGATCCTTTCGCATGAAAATTTACGGCTGATATGACTTTCAGTAAGTCTCATCTCAGCTGAGGGATCTGAAAAATATTAAGTATGATTATTGATCAAGATTTTGAAACTGCTGTATTTAATGCCAGTTTGCACATGAAGATCATTTGAGAGAATAAAATTATGTATAATATCGCTCCCTGCGGAATAATTTGTGATATTTGTTTCGGCTTTCAAAGGGATAAAAATAAATGTGTCGGGTGTAATAATGACGGTTTTAAACCGGGTCACTGTAACGATTGCCGTATTAAACTGTGTTGTGAAGAAAAGGTAAAAGTAAAAGAAAAATTCTGTATTTACTGCAATGATTTTCCATGCAGACTGATTAAACATCTTGATGACAGATATAGAACGAAATATAATGAAAGCCCGGTTCAAAACCTGATTTCAATTTCAGGAGACGGACTGGAAAAATTTATAAAAACAGAAAAAGAAAAATGGACATGTACTCAATGCGGTAAGCTGTTATGTGTCCATAGAGATAATTGCATGAATTGCGGTGCTGCAAACAAATATTTCATTTCACACAGGGGAAATAAAAAACATAAAAACTCATGATAAACGAGCGGATTAATTCCATGGAACATCTCAGCAGTGAAAGCAATTTGTTCCGTAAGTGAATTCTGAAGTATTTAAATATTAAAATATTGATTTTAGCGACATATAAATCCATTAAACACAACGGGATCGATGAAAATGAAAAACACACACTGTGAAGTCCCTTATGGAAACCGGTTGGCAGGAAATGGAAATTATTATTCCATCAGGGAATTCCTTCAGCAGATACTGTAAGTTAAAAAAAGTGCAGGGTGATTATTTTCTTGTACGCAAATATGAAACTTAAAAAATAAAAGTTTCATCTGCTGATCAGGTTCTTTATAAATAAAGCCGGCTTCTATTAAACGGAAGCCGGTTTTATTTGACTTATTTTTCAATTACAATCGGAATATAAATATCACATCTATCCATTGTGCCCTGCGGATAGGCTTCAAAATCAGGCGCTTGGGCATGCTGATATTTTGTTGCAGGAAACCATTCTGCAAAGATTCTTTTCCATGTACTTTGAATTGCGTCCGGAGCGGGACCATCCGCATTGAAAACGGCATACGTGCCGGCCGGAATTGTTCTGACATCAAATGTTTCAGGAATATCCTGCAGGCTGCATTCAACTCCAATCATGTATTCATAATGCTCTTCATCTTCAAGATATCCCGTGCAGGCTCCGACAAGCGCTCCGTTCAGCTGTCCGATTTTATCAGCCGCTCCAGCCGCTTCTCCGATGAAACCGTTTTTGATCGATTCTTTCCAGAATGCCGGAATTGATTCAAGATTCTCTTCATTTAAAGAAGTTGTTCGGATAATCCTGCCGGCAAATTTCATCTGCCTGAGATCCTTAATTTTGTACTCCATTTTTTTATCTCCTGTAATTGACATTTGGAAAGCAATCGGCGGATAAGCCTGTATTTTTACTCCTGCCTCCCGGGCATTGACAGGTGTGATGTTATGCAGCTTTGTAAAGGCTTTTGTAAATGCAGCATGCGATTCATAATGATATTTTAGCGCAATTTCAAGTATTGTTGCTCCGGAGGACATTATCTCCTGAGCTGCAAGAGTCAATCTCCTCCGCCTGACGTATTCTCCGAAGGTTACACCTGTTACTGCATGAAACATCCGTTGAAAATGAAATTGTGTAGTATCAATTTTATCCGCAACGATCATTGAATCAATATCATCCAGAATATTTTCTTCAATGAATTCAAGTGCCGTCTGCATCCGTTTTATCCAATCCATCTGCTCTCCATGACTGTAAATTACATCAGAGTAACCGTTCTGTCTTTGCAATAAGTGCTTTGCCTGGACAAAAGGCCGTTTTTTTAAAAAAATTATTTTAAAATACAGGAGGATTTTTTATTGAAGCAGTCAAGCAGATTATAAATTGCCGGAAATATGATTTGAGCGGCTGCATATCATGGTAATAACTTTGCAGGAGGAAAGACAATTTGTAACCCTGATGTTCTGATAAAAGAACTGCCTGCATTTAACAGGCAGTTCTCATCCTGATTTTAAAGTCCATTCACAATAAGTTCACTATGATTTTCAGGATAGTAATAGACAATCGGAGCACACTCGGAGTCGTTTACATCAATGAATCTCTTTTCCGGCAATGTTTCTGACGTGTTTATTTCATCCAGGTCTTTCGGCCAGCCGAGACTGTCTTCATCCAGCCCGCCGGGAGAGCCGGCATTTAGCATTTGATTGACACTGATAATTACATAGCCATCCTGTGAAGGTACACTGCCGCCGGAAAGACCGGCAGCGTCATTTGCATATGTTTCCGAATCAAAATATTCACTGCGTGCCATTGCAAATTTACTGCTTCCATTCAGCAGACTGCCGCCGCTGATTATTCCCCATCCCTGACTTGCATCTGTTTTAATTGAAAATTTAAAATCTTTTGTAAAGTAATTTCCGTCATAAATGACTTTCATTCTGAAGATGTCATCAATATGCGCACTTCCTGATGAAGGGGCGGCACCGTCCATTTTTACATTTGCGCTTCTTATTGACAGTTCGCCTGTTGATTTGTTCATATATGCATATATCAGATATGATTCATGATGTTCATTCTGTGGAAGTTTTATCGGGCTATCGGTGTAAAACAAGATAGTCTGGTCATTTGTGTGTGATGTAAAAACAACTTTTACTGACTGGCCTGAATCCGAGTCGGTCATGGTGAATCTGTAATCAAAAACAGGCTGGGTTGAAATTCCGAGAATAGCCGGTAAACCGGGTCTGATTCCTCCATCCGGCTTTTCAATAGTTACAGTCCATGAACCCTCTGATGACGTACCTGAATTTCCTAATCTTTCATAGACCTCATTTATGTTTTCAATGACACGGTCGAGCAGGTTTGCAGCACCATAGACACTTTCCGACCCGCTCTCCGGATTTAAATGCTTGTTTAAAACACCGTATTCAGCGGTCGGATTCCATCCGTTATCGCCGTTTTTCCATGCAGATTGAACTGATGTAATGGAAGCGTTTATACGCGATTTTATGGCTGGTGAAATTGACTGCTCCAGGCTTGGCGTACATTGTTTCATTTTTGAAACATATGTTTCAAGAATGTTACCGGTGCCGCCGTCTGATCCGCTGCCTGAATCTGATGCATCGCATCCGGCCAGAATTGTGATTCCCGTTATTACTGTTATTGCCAATAAAACATTCCGCTTTCTGAATTGTACCATTTTTTCACTCCGTAATATTTTTTTGTTTTCAGTGATTAAAAATGCAAAAATATTGTACCGTTACAAAATTTTTGCATTTTTATTATTGTAAGAGCGATTAATTGAAAAGAATTGGTCCGATATTGGAAATATGAGGTTTAAATTTTTTCAGTTTTTGAGAATATGTACATAGAGCATGAAGAAGAACAATCGCAAAATATTCAGGAAGTTATATGAGCAGTATTATACCTATGTGCTTGCTGCAATATATTCACGTGTAAACAATCAGCTGACTGCAGAAGATATCTGTCAGGAGGTTTTTGTCCGGTTTTATGATAATCTTGATAAAATTGAAGAAGGAAAGCACGGAGGCTGGCTGAAAACGGCATTAAAATTTGAAATATCAAACTATTTAAATAAAAAATCCCAGAAAGCGGACGATCTGACGGAAAATGAAAGTGACCTTGAACAGATAACCGCGGTTAAACCGCAGGATGCTGAACTGAAAATGATTCTGGAGGAAGCTGTTGAAAATGAAAAAAACTTTGAATCGGATACGGAGAAAATCATTTTTAATCTGATAGCGATATACGGTTACAGCTATCATGAGGCAGGCCGGGAGCTTGGTTTGAGCAAGAGGCAGATCGGTTACAAATATAATCAGATTGCAAAGAGAATAATGGAAGACTTGAGACATCGAGGTATCGGTAATATTGGAGATTTGTTATGACTAAAAAAATCCCTGATGATATAAATAAGCTTGAAAGGCTTTTAAAGAAAAATGATTTAACGAATCATCAGAGTCCTGAATTCAAGCAGTTTTCGCGCAATTCAAAAAGACAGATTTACAGAAATGTCCTTAAAAGAACTGCAAAATATTCCATTCCATACGCGGTTTTCATGTATGTTTACTTCACCTGTAAAAACAATGTCGTAATGATTGTGACAGTAAAAGCGGTTACTGCAGCCTCAGTCGCTCTTCTTATCGGAGCCGGCGGATATTTTTTTGCCGATAAATATTTTTCTGAAAACAGGGCAGGTGAGGCTAAGGAGATTAAACAGATAGAAAATGCCGGACCGGAAGATGATGGAAAAAGCGGGATTGAGGCTGTAAATGCAAATGTTACGGAAAATAAAAAGAATGCTGATGAGGAATCCGGTCTGGAGGTTTTTAATCCGCCGGTGATTGCAATTGTGAGATTTGCAAGCAAAACGGTTGATAGAAAAGATGTGGACAGTATTAATACTCTTTTTCTTAACAGCCTGAGTGACAGTACAAATAAATATGTTTCTTTTGTGAGCATGGAAAAGGCTTCGAAATCACCTTATGCTGTCCACGGTTCAATAGAAAAACTAGGCAGTACTTTCTTTTTCTCTGTAAAAGTTATTGATACTAAAACAACCAGAGTCGTGTTTATCTCTTCAAAAGAATGTGATTCAGTTGAAAGTGTAAAGAGTTATGCGGGTGAACTTGCAAAACAGGTTAAGGAAAAAATAGAATGATCAGTTATCTGGAAAATGGAGCGTAAAATGCGTAAATTATTATTTTCAGCAGTAATTATATTTTGCTGTGCACAAAGCCTTTTTGCCGCCCGAGTATTCAAGGATCAGAAACGCATTGCCGTAACAAGTTTCAGTGCAAATAATCTCGAAGAACATTATGCAACTATTGCCAGAAACATGCTTGAAACAGAGCTGTATAAAACAGGGGCTTTTATTGTTCTTGAAAGAGATCAGATTGAGCTTGTTGCAAAGGAAAACAGAATTGCAAATTATGGAAACGATGATACAAAAACTGCTGTTGAAATTGGACAGGTTGTCTCGGCCGATTTCGCACTGATATGCAGTATTGATTATCTAGAAAAATATTATATAACTGTCCGTGCGGTCCGTGTTAAGGAAGGCGATGTCTATGCAATAGTGACAGAAGACTTTGAAGATATAAATGAACTGAAACCTGAAATCATCCGTGTTGCAGAAAAAATAAAGACTGATTTGAAAAAATCAAGTCTGGTTTCAGGCCAGTGGACATTTCAGACTTTCGTTACTTTCATGTCGCCTCATGACAGTTTTGACCGTCTGGTAAATATTAATTCCCCCTTATTGCAGCTAAGACTCGGTTATGACAATTTATTCATGAATAATCTTTCACTTGGTCTGTCTGTCGGCTATATTGATATGGACGGCGCAGGGGAAGGTGAAAAAATAAACGGATTAAGTTTCAGTAAAATTCAGTTTTTTCCTGTACTGATAAGTACCGGCTACTATATTAATGTTTCAAAACGGCTTAGATTCGCTCCTGTTGTTTCAGCAGGATATGCCTACTCCTATCTTCATTATTATGATGCCGGAATTAATGACGAAAAAACCGACAGCAGGATGTTTGAAATACTGGCGGCAGGACTGAATTTTGAAATTCTCCTGGCGGAAGGAGTCGGGCTGGTATTTGACTGCGGGGTGATGGATTTTATTTATGAAGGAAATAATATGATTGCAAGCTGCGGTTCTCTGGGATTTGCCTTTTATTTTTAATCAGTTTTCAGCAAGATATCTTGCCGTATTTATGTTTCTGACAGTCATAAGCTGATAAATTCTGTGGGATGCAAGTTTATTCATTTGCGATCTGTTGTAAAGCTTTCTGTCGATGTTCCAGAAAATCGCTCCTTTTACGTACCGGATATCAATAAACTCCTTTTTTACCGGAAGTACATCGATAGTTTCTGCCGAATCTATTTCATCAAACAGAAAAGCCACATCCGTTTTCTGATCAGAGTCATTCTGCCATGTATCCGGAACAGCTTTCACAATGTTTATAATTTCCGCCTGTGATTTGACAAGAGTCTGAATTTCAAATCCGAATTCATCTTTCAGCTTTAAATTAATTTCCTTTTGAAGGCTGTTCCTTTTTTCCCCGGTCGAAAAAAATACATTGCCCGAATTTAGATATGTATTCACATCGGCAAAGCCCATTGATTCAAAAAGCGATTTCAGTCTTTTCATTTCAACTTTCCTGTTGCCGCCGACATTTATTCCCCTTAACAGTGAAATGTATTTCATATTAATTCTCCGTAATCCTGATAGAGTCTGAATTTTTCCGCGCTTTTTTTAAAAAACGTCAAATGGAAATTATCAATCCGGTGATTAGTCCCGTTCCGACTATTAAACCCGGATGGAAATCTGTTGTGACCGATAAAATTATTGCAGCAATTAGGAAAATATCAAGCATGATTTAAAAGTTTTTGCAAAAGATTTTTCAGACAGAACATCTGATGATCCGTCCGCCCGGATCATGAAAAATTATTGACGAAAGAAAGTAAAAGGATTTAAATCAGCATGAGAAACGTTATGATGAGTGCATTACCATAGAGTAAAAAAAGTATAAATTCTGGTTATACGGGGAATAATGATCAATAAAATACTCTCAGGTTATAATGAATCTGAAAATCCCGGCAGTACCGCCTTTAACATATCATTATTTATCTGTGACGGTCTCCGGAACGGTTCCTTAAGTCTGTATGAATCCTATATGCTGAATTATGAATTTTTAAGATTTAATAGATTGTGGTATACGCAGAAAGCATGGGAAGGATGGGTTCAGATTACAAACCTGATTGATATTCTGAATCAAAAACTGTTAGCTGAAGTTTTTAATGATAAACAGTGCATAAAATCAATTATGGATATGGCTGAAGAGGTATTTCTGCTGAATTCGGAAAAGCGGAAACATTATATTCTGAATGATTATGCCGCTTACCTCGAATCACAAAACAATCCCGTTCTTCTGAAAAAACTTATGAATATCAGGTCAGGCTGTGAGAAGGCAGATCATGATGAAGGCCCTTATCACAATGAATCTTTTCCATATGATTTTTTTAATTTTGAGGAAATGCTGCTTCATAAAGAGGAAAACAGTATTAATAGCTTTAATAGAATTCTGAGTCACGAAGTTCAAAAGTTAATAATTGATCTTAATATTTAGAGATGTATTGGTGCGGAATGAAAGTAAAATTTCAGGCAAGCAGGTCAAGATGCAACAAAGGGGAAATAAATATAATTATTTAATAGTTTTATTCGGCTTTATTATTTCCAAAATATTTGATAACATCTGGTGGATCGGTTAAAAAATATGATAATGTTTCTGAAAAATATACGTTCTCACACAATACCCAGCGATCCTGAAATGGATGCTTCTAAACGTATGACAGGTGTTGATGCCAAAAATGGTGATAACGGACAAAAATTTGATGATTATTACGATGAAAAAACTGGGAAATTCATACATTTAAGTCAAAAAGAAGAAGGTTGACCTTACCCCGATAATGTAGACAGTAAGTTAAGCCGATTAAAATAACAAGGAGAAAATTAAAATGAAAAATCGGCGTAAATTT
>JAFGJZ010000099.1 GCA_016928815.1 Spirochaetota bacterium | reverse complement strand
TTATCACAATATAAATGACTTAAAACTTTCCAGATAATTTTAAGTTCTAAAAAATCACAGAAAGTATAAATGATTTTTTTATTGCAAAAATTATCATTACCGCATTAAAGTACATCATGAATAAAAATGAAATTAAAGATCTTTTTTACTGCGAAAACCGTCTTTTTGAACAGGAAACTCAGCTGAAATCGGAAGACAACAGATCCCCTTTTGACATGGATCATGACAGAATCATTTACTCACACTACTTCCGCAGAATGCATGACAAAACGCAGGTATTTCCATATGCCCCTCTTTCCAATTCCAGTCAGGCGCGTTCAAGACTTTCTCACAGTCTCGAAGTCAGCTGTGTTGGCCGGTCACTCGGCAATTATGCAGGCCAGTACCTTCTTTCCAAGGGGATATACATAAATCCCTATGATATCGGTTCCATAGTTGCGTCAGCATGTCTTGCACATGATATCGGTAATCCTCCTTTCGGTCATTCCGGAGAAGATGCCATAAGAGTCTGGGCATCAAAAAATCTTGAAGGTATTCTGACGGATGAACAGGAAAAAAATGATATTCTTAATTTTGAAGGAAATGCGCAGGGATTCCGAATTTTGACGCGACTTGACAACTGGCAGAGAAAAGGCGGAATGCGTTCAACTCTCGCCACACTTGCAGCATCCTCAAAGTATACGTGTCCGTCAGACAAAATGGATGCAGGTATCATTTCAAGAAAAAAATTCGGTTATTTCAAGGAGGACTTCGAAAGTTTCTCCTATGTCTTTAACAGACTGAATCTTAAAAGCGGCGGGTTTTTCAGAAGATCCCCCCTTGCCTGGCTGGCGGAAGCTGCGGACGATATATGCTACGCAGTAATTGACGTGGAAGATGCATATCATCTCGGTCTCATTTCATTTGAACAGGTATGTGATTTAATTCAGCCTATTTCATCGCTAGATGCAAGATACGACGTTCATGATGAATATGATAACGAGATTAAAGTCAGCAGAATGCGCTCCTACGCAATTAACCAGCTTATCAGTGAGGCCATTGAAATATTCAAGGACAATTTTGACAGCATTTCAGAAGGGAGCTTCAACAGAAGCATCATTTCCGCAATAAAATCACAGAAAATTTATTCTGATATTGTTGATTTCTCTTATGAAAATATTTATTCTTCTGAAAAAGTAATTGAGATAGAATGTGCCGGATTCCGAGCAATCGGTGGACTGCTTGATTTTTTCGTTCCATCAATTCTTTCATTAAATCCCAACCGTGAAGAAATACTGAACGTTAAAATCATTCCTGACAAGCATTTTTACAGAACAGAAACATGCCAGACAAAAACAAACGCGGAAAAAATGATAGAAAAACTTTCTCCTTATTCACGTATTCTTTCTGTTACGGATTTTATTGCGGGAATGACTGACAGATATGCTATAGAACTTTTCCAGAGACTTTCAGGAATTAAACTTCCTGTAATTTAAGATTTCACATAATCTCAATTCTGTTTCTTCCGTTCTGCTTTGCTTTATAAAGAAGCATATCCGCGTCTTTTACAAAAGTTGCGGAAGTATGATTGTCAAACTCTACAAGACCTCCGCTTATTGAAAGACTGAATTCGGTTTTATTGGATTTTACTTTCAGTACCCTTAAACGGATTCTTTCAGCAACAACCATAGCTTCCTCAGAAGAAGATTCGGGTAAAATTACCAGAAACTCCTCACCACCATAACGTCCCACTATGTCAATGTCGCGAACCGAATTCATTAAAATTTCAGCTACCTTCCTGAGAATAACATCCCCGAACTGGTGACCGTATGTATCGTTAACGCTTTTAAAATGATCAATATCAAACATTATTATTGAAAGTTTATGCGCATGTCTGCGGGTTTTGTGAATTTCCTGATCAAGTCTTTCAAGAATAAACTTATGATTGTAAACCTGAGTCAATCCATCGGTAACTGACATTTTTTTCAGCTCTTCAGACTGTCTTTCAAGCTGTTTTACCAGAAGATAGCTGCGAACGTTTGTTTTCAGCCTGGCCATAAAAAGTTCATTATTAAATGGTTTTGTTATATAATCATCTGCTCCTATCATCAGTACGTTTGACACTGTTTTAAAATGGTCAATACCTGAAATGGTAATGATTACGCTTTCAGAGCCTGAACTTCGCAGTTTCATAATTATTGACTTTCCTGACATTTTTCTCAAAATGAGATCAACAATATAAATGTCATATTCTTTACCCGATGTAAACAGCTCCTCGCCGGATTCATAAAAATCTGCAGTTTTTATGCTGTACATTTTAAAAATACGTTCAAGAATAAACCTGTCCATTGAACTGTCATCACATACCGCAATTTTCAATTTATCAAGCTTCTGAGATATTTCATCTTCAGATTTATATGCGATAATGCTTTTTTTAATTTCTTCAGGTGTGGATTTCTTGCTTATGTAATCAATAATTCCAAGATCAAACATGATTCTTCGGTCTTCAGCGGAATCATTTCCCGTGAAAACAACTATAGGTATTGAAGTTGATTCACTCTCATTTATTTTTTTTATAAAACTTATTGAATTACCGTCTTCCAGTTCCATTGCGGTAAGAATCAGGTCAATATTTTCTGTAGCAACAATTTTTAAAGCCTCTTCACAGCTGTCGACTGCAATGTATTTACAATTAAGTTCTTCCGAAATATCACTTAATATTTTTCTGTATAAACTGCTGGTTTCCAGGTGTAAAATCGAATACATTTTTCCTCTAATCATTGGTTAATAAATTAAGATTTTACACCAATTTTCCTCAAAAACAAGCTTTTTTTTACTTAACAGTATTTTTAAATATTACCATTCCTGATTGACAATTAACTATGCCGGAATGATGATTGCATCATGTTAGTAAAAAAATTATCTTATTTAATTTCCGCAAACGGAAGTATTACTGATTATTCTGAAATTAGAAGGAAAATTCCTTCCTTTAACAGATGTATTTCTGTTGACGGCGGTATCAGACATCTGGCTGAAATGGAAATCATTCCTGATGTTGCTATCGGTGATTTTGATTCGCTTGGCGGATATGATTTACGGTCATTTCCCGACAAAACTGAAATTATTCAGTATCCTGTCGAAAAGAATTCAACAGATATGGAACTTGCTCTGGACTATGCCATCAACAACAATGCAGATTCCATAACAGTTATCGGATACAACGGCACACGGACAGATCATTTCTTATGCAATATTTTTCTTCTGTCAAAAATTCCTTCCGGAATCTGTGTCCGGCTCATTGATGAAAAAAATTTTATTTACCTTGCAGATAAGGAAATAACACTGAAATCTGACAAAAATTCATATATTTCCGTACTTCCTTTAACTCCGGAGGTTGGAATTATCAAATCTGAGGGACTCTTATATGACCTTACCGGCTTAAAATTATCGTTCGGTTCCTCTTTAAGCATCAGCAATAAAACCGTTTCAGATTCATTTAGCATATCAATTGAAAGCGGAAAAGCACTAATTTTAATATCACAGGATTAAATCATGACTGATATCAGCGTTATCGCAACTACTTCATTCGGACTTGAAACAGTTCTGGGTTTTGAATTAAAAAATATGGGGTATGAGAGTTTTGTAAAAGAAAATGGCAGGATCATTCTCAATACTGAGTTATCAAAAATCCCCGAACTGAATATAAACCTCAGAACTGCAGAACGGATATTCATCAGACTTGCGGTTTTTAAATGTCTTGATTTTGACGATCTTTATGACAATCTTCTGAAAATCAGCTGGGCTGACATAATAAACGAAGATGGAAAAATTATCGTTAATTTCAAGAGCGTTAAATCTGCAATAAAGAGCATTTCCAATTCTCAGGGAATTTCAAAAAAAGCAATAATTGAAACACTGAAAAAAAGATATAAAAAAGACTGGTTTACAGAAACCGGGGCTGATTATAAAATTCTCGTTTCCTTACAGAATGACATGGCGGAAATTCTTCTCGATACATCTGGTCATGGACTGAACCGCCGAGGTTACCGGGCTCATCATGGTGAAGCGCCGCTAAGGGAAACTCTTGCAGCATCATTAATAGACTTAAGCCGCTGGAGAAATGATGAAGTTTTAATTGATCCTTTCTGCGGATCAGGAACCATTCTGATTGAAGCCGCCCTGAAGGGCAGAAATACCGCTCCGGGACTTAAATCGGAATTTGATTCTGAAAAATGGGATTTAATACCTCAGAAATTCTGGGATTCAGCCAGAAATGCCGCTAAAAATAAGATAAATAATGATGAACTTCATCTTTACGGCTATGATAAGGACGCCGAGGTAATAGCAATAGCAAAAAAGAACGCTTCAAAAGCGGGTGTCGGCGACTGTATCACATTTGCATGCCGTGACATAAAAAATTTCAGTGAAAGCCATAAAAAAGCTTTTATCATAACAAACCCTCCCTACGGAGAAAGACTGACTGGGGACATTGCGGAAGTATATACGGTAATGTCTGAAAAATTCAAAACTCTTCACGGCTGGCGTATTTATATACTTACGGGTTTTGAAAATTTTTCAAAAATATTCAGAAGGTCGGATAAAAACAGAAAGCTGTATAACGGCAAAATTAAATGCCACCTTCACATGTTTTTCAACCCTGAAAAAAATTAATAGTCGCTACAAGGAGACTAATTCATTCAGAATCTGGTAATGATAATTAATTTTTTTCATCATTTCACCATTATCTGAAGATACGTCAGGATGATGCTTTTTTGCAAGATCATGGTAAATTTTCTTTATTTTCGAAATTTCAGTTTTTTTAATGTTAAAAAACGCCAGAGCATCATTCACTTTTCCGCTGTTAAATGAATAGAATGTATAGCCGCGCAGTATTTTCTGAAAGACTCTGTCATTGTCAAAATTAATATTTTCAGGATTGAGATAGAATTCCTGTAATATGTCAAAGTATAAATCCGCATTCCCGGCAGTCCCGTGCTTTTTACAGGAATTGCCGGCATAAATGTCATTTCCGCAGTAGGTTCCTTTTTCCGGATGGTAAAACAGACAGCCTGATTCAGGCAGTTTTAAAAGTCTAATGCGCATTGTATCAATGTTGAGGAAATAACCGAAGGCACCGTATGATAATTTGATTTTATACAATGCATGAAACAGACTGAAATGCAGATAAAACAAATCCTTTTTTATATAAGTCAGTTTGTGCTGATTACAGACGGCATTCAGAAGAACCGATTCCATTACTGGAGCCGGCTGTTTTAGTAGAAAATCCGTAATAAATTTTTCATCAAAACAAATAAATTTACCGGAATCCTGTTCAGACTTCATTTTCATTATATCTGAATGGAATTAATGTTTTTTAAAATCATCACGGATTCCGGATATTTATTTTTAATATTCACCGACTATGTTATTTTTTTCCTGATAATAAAGTATTGATGTGATTATTATGTCCGGTTTCTGCAGCTGAAGATCATTATAGATCGCTGTTCTGTTTGATTTGTAATATGCATCCAGAAGTTCATAATACATCAGCATTGCCGGCTGTAATTCAAGTCTCATCATATTATAATTCTTCCAGCTTTTAGTCTTTTTGTAATGATCGGTAAGGTAATTAGTCATTTCAAAAAGCTGATAAATTTTCAGATAGTATGCAAACAGCGTTTTATCATCATATTCTTTTAAAATACTGTTAAAGTTTTTATTCTGCTGCTTCTCACCGCTTAAAATAAAAACATAATTAATATCAATTTTACTGTTATAACCTTTACGGAAACCTATTTCTTTTGTAGTTTTTTCGAGTATTTCATTTTCAGTCCGCGTAAAAAATGTTTTCTGCTTGAACTGAAACCCGGAGCAGCTGAATATAAGTACGCTTATTAATAATAAACAGATTTTTTTCATATTACTTCCTTTCAATTTATTCAATATCCTCAAATTTAAACGGCATGTCTTTTTTAACCGGATTTTTTAATTTTTTACCGGTAATATTATCAATGTTCAGCGGAGAAATCCCCAATCCGGGACGTTTCACGCATATATCGTTAACTTTTATGACATCGCCGGCATTCATATCCGAAGCTGCATATAAACTTCTTCTTGCGGAATTTGCAACAACTTCTTCATTTTTATTATAATTAAGCTGACCGTCACCCAAAATTGTTTTAATCTTGGAAATCTGTGTAATAAGATTTCTTATTACAGCGGGAGTGATGGAAACATTTGCATCAGGACATTCAAGTCCTTCCAGCATGAAATGTTTCTCTATGTACTCCGCACCAAGATAGACGGCACCGACGCAATAATCAATAGAACTGCTGTGATCGGAATATCCGGCTGCGCATTTGTATTTTTTCCGTAATGTATTTATTCTGCTTAGATTTACATCCTCTTTTGAAACCGGATACAGTGAAACACAGTGAAGCAGTGCAAAATCAGTATTACTATTACTGAATATTTCAACCGCCCCGTCAATCTCCTCTTCAAAGGAAATTCCGGTTGAAATCAGCACAGGCTTTCCTGTCGATGCTATTTTTTTTAAAAGCGGAATATTTGATATTTCAGAAGAAGCGATTTTATATACCCTGACTCCAGTCCGCTCGAGTATATCAACAGATTGAATATCAAACGGGGAGCTGAAAAATTCTATTCCGTTATTATCACTGACCGATTTCAGCTTTTTAATCTGTTCTTCCGAAAACATAAATCTGGAAAAAAAATCTGATAATGAATCATCCTTAACCGGGGGCTTCTTTTTTAAAAGAGAATCAGCAAATGGGGAATACAGTACTGAAGCATCAAATGTCTGAAATTTTACAGCATGAGCGCCGGCCTTTGCCGCTTCAACAATCATTTTTTCAGCAGTTTCAAAATTTCCATTATGATTAATGCCGATTTCGGCAATTATTTTAACTTCATCCTTCTTAAAAATGTCATCAAGTTTCATATTTTCCCCGCATGGATCAGAATATAATTATATGTCATTATTGTAAAATCTTTTTATTATTGACATATCAAAAAAATCGCATTATATCAATTTTTAATCAGGACTTTCAGAGGTATAAAATGGGTCAGAAATTTATCATTTCAATTGATCTCGGAACTACAGGAAACAGAGTTTTCTGTTTTAATGAAGCAGGTTTTCCCATTTCCAGTTCCTATGCGGAATTTACGCAGATTTTCCCCAGAGCAGGATGGGTGGAACATGATCCTGAAGAGATCTGGAATTCTGTCGTTAAGCTTTTAAATGATGCCGTCAGTGGAGGAAATCTCAACCCTGCGGACGCTGTCTCAATCGGGATAACTTCACAGCGTGAAACTACCGTGATATGGAATAAGGACACAGGAAAACCGGTTTATAATGCAATTGTGTGGCAATGCAGACGTACAACAGACATCTGTGATAGTCTTAAAGAAAAGGGACATGAAAAGCTGTTCAGGGAAAAGACAGGACTGGTAATCGACGCCTATTTTTCAGGTACAAAAATCAAATGGCTTCTTGATAATGTACAAAATGTCCGTGAAAATGCAAAATCTGGCAAACTTTTATTCGGAACAGTCGACTGCTGGATATTGTGGAAACTGACTAACGGAAAATCCCACAAAACCGACTATACAAATGCCTGCAGAACACTTATCTATAATATTGTTGAAAAAAGATGGGACCTGGAACTTTTAAATATTCTGGACATCCCAAAAAATATCCTGCCTGAAGTTCGAGATTCAGCATCCTACTTCGGCGAAACACATAACGTTCCGGGTATGCCTGACGGCATAATAATCGGGGGTCTTGCGGGCGATCAGCAGGCTGCAATGGTCGGACAGAACTGCGTATTTGAAGGTACCTCTAAAAACACATACGGAACCGGCTGTTTTTTACTGCAGAACATCGGTAAAGACATCATTTACTCCAAAAACGGACTTCTGACAACATTGATTTGTGATAATTTCGGCAAACCTGTTTACGGGTTTGAAGGTTCCATTTTTATAGGCGGCGCTGTAGTTCAATGGCTGCGTGATTACATGAAATTTTTCAAAGAGAGCAGTGACAGTGAAAATCTTATTAAAAAAATTGAAGGAAAAGATGACGATCTTGTAATGATACCTGCATTTGCAGGCCTGGGAGCTCCATACTGGAGATCAGACGTACGGGGCGCTCTTTTCGGGATTACGCGGGATACAGGTCAGGAACAGATAATAAGAGCCGCACTGAAATCAATCGCATTTCAATCCATGGATGTTATTGAAGCCATGCAGAATGACTCCGGAAAAATAATTCATGAATTAAGAGTCGACGGAGGAGCTACCGCCAACAAATTTCTGATGCAGTTTCAGGCTGATCTTCTTAATAAACCCGTGCTTATACCTGATGTAACGGAATCAACCGCATTAGGCGCCGCTTACCTGGCGGGAATCACGGCACGCATCTATAACAACATAGATGAAGTTGCAAAACTTAACAGCATAAGACATACATACTATCCTTCAATGACAAAAGCCGTAAGAGAAAGTGAACTTAAGAAATGGAAAAATGCAGTTACAATGCTTACGGCATGCGGCTGATTTTATTTAAAAAAAAGTTGAATGTTGCACAATACTGTGCATAATATAATTATTGTTTTAATGACATTTGGAGGAATAATGGCTAAACAGCTTTTAGGAGATATCCTGCTTGATAACGGTGAAATTACAAGAGAACAGCTTGATGAGGCACTTAAAATTCAGAAGGATGAAGGCGGACTTATAGGTATCATACTTGTCAATCTTGGTCATCTTAGCGAACAGTCTCTTGTAAAATATCTGGCCATTCAGGCAGAACGCGTAGTTCAGTCAGATTGATCCGTATCCGGATTTATCTTTATGAACTCAATTATATAATTCTGAAATATGAACAAACATTATCAGCATATTTTACAGTGTATGCTGATATTTTTATTTTATTTCATGCAGCCAGCCGAATTTATCTTCAATGTTACCCAGCTGTATTCCGGTATATTTTTCATATAATGAAGTTAAAACCGGTCCCGGTTTACCGTCAGGGGCGAAATTATATTCCTGATCACGATATACGATATTTCTTACAGGAGTTAAAACAGCTGCAGTGCCAACCGCACCTATTTCCTGAAAATTCTTTATTTCGCTGATTTCCACCGGTCTTTTTTCAACTTTCATTCCAGAATCGGCTGCAATTTCAGCAAGTGTTTTATTCGTAATACTGGGTAAAATGCTCTCAGAAACTGGAGTAATATAGGTATTATCCTTTATTGCAATAAAATTGGATGTCGCAAACTCATCAATATATTTTTTTTCTCTCGGATCAAGATATAGAACAACAGGGAAACCCTTCTCCTTACCGAAATTACTGCCTGGAAGACCGGCCGCATAATTTCCGCCGACTTTGCAGTCACCAACACCCTGCGGTGCTGCCCTATCGTATGATTCCAGAACAAGGGCATCAACCGGTTTGAACCCTCCTTTGTAATAAGGGCCAACCGGAGTGACAAATACAATGAAAATATATTCCTCAGCAGGTCCCAAACCCACTTTCGGACCTGCACCGATAATAAGCGGACGTATGTACAGACTTGCGCCTGTTCCGTAAGGAGGAACAAATTTCAGATTTGCCTTTACAACTTTATCTATTGCTTCAAGAAACATTTTTTCAGGTATTTGCGGCATTAGTATGCGGGAATTTGTATGATTCATACGGCTTGAATTTTCACCAGGACGGAAACAGACGATTTTTTTATCCACAGTCTCAAAAACCTTCAGACCTTCAAAGGCCTGCTGTCCATAATGAAGGGACGGTGCGGCTATGCTTAATGAAACATTATCATCACTGAAAAGTTCCCCCTGGGACCACTTACCGTCACGATAAAAATATCTGATGTTAAAATCCGTTTTTACATAACTGAACGGTAAATTGGACCAATCCAGGTCAGCTGTCTGTCTCATATTATCCTCCGGTAATCAGATAATTTTTAAAATTTAATTTTAATTGTCAAGTGAAAATACAAACTGCGGATGCAGGAAATATCCGGTTCAAACAGTACACAAAATATTATTGAAGAATGGTGATATTATTCAGTATGAAACTGATATTTTCAAATTCCTCCGAATTATTCATGTCAAATACGATTCCGAAAGTGTCATTTTCCTGCCAGACAACTTTACCGTTAAATGACATATCTTTTCCTCTGCATATATGCAGAATTACACTCTCATTGTTTTTCAGGGATGCATTGGTTCTTATGCAGGCACCGGTCGCCGATATGTTTTTTAAGACACAGTCCAGCCTGTTTCCGGCACTGTGTGTACTGTAAAAATAATCTCCGGCGCAATTATGCCGGTTATTTGATCTCTTGTCATTTTTCAGCAAAAAATTCACCTTTAATAAATATCAATCGGGCCTTCAATATCACCCGTAATAAACTGTTTTGCATATTCATTCTGCATGGCGAAAAAATCATCGTTTGATCCGTAAAAAACAGCTTTTCCACCGTAAATAAGCATTATATCATCTGCTATTTTATGTGCAAGTTTTAAATCATGTGTTACAATAACTGATGTAATATTCAGATTTTTTTGAATGTTCATCATCAAATCCGCTATCTGGTCGGTCAGTACCGGATCCAGACCTGCAGCAGGATCATCATACATAATAACCTTCGGATTCATGCATATGGCTCTGGCAAGCCCCACCCTTTTCTGCATGCCTCCGCTCAGTTCAGAAGGAAACTTGTTCTCATTACCCGAAAGTCCTACGGAGGACAGGGCATCTGTGACCATTTTTTCAATTTCACTTTCCGGCAGATTTTTTCTGCGAAGACCGAACGCAATATTGTCAAATACATTAAAGGAATCAAAAAGCCCGCCTTTCTGAAAAACATAGGAAACGACGGTATTTTTAATCCTGTAATAAAGGTTATTATCAGCGCGGATACCGTCAATTTCAATCATGCCGTCGTAAAACTCATACAGTCCGGAAAGACATTTCAGTAATACTGATTTTCCGGAACCGTTTTTTCCCAAAATTACCAGATTTTTAACAGGTTTGATTTCGAGACTGATATCCCGGATAATATGATTATTTCCGAATCTGACATTGATTTTTTCTGCTTTTATCATTTCAGTAATGCTTCTGGTCCCTGATTGACTCAAGAATATTCAAATATGAGATATATCTTCCTTCATAAATAACACCCTCGTCAACCATCTTTTTAACATGGCAGCCGGGTTCATGATCATGAGTGCATGTCTTAAAACTGCATTCAGGCAGATAGTCTGAAAATTCATAGAAATACTTATCAAGCATGTGAGGTTCAATTCCGGTAATACCGAATTCCCTTACACCGGGAGTATCAATCAGTTCAGTATCATCAATATGATGCATTATAACATTAGTGGTCGTATGCCTTCCTTTACCAGAACTTTCAGAAACCTGACTGGTTTTCAGATCAAGATCCGGGAATATTGAATTAATCAGGGATGTTTTGCCAACACCGGAATACCCGATCAGCAGAGACCTTCTGCCTCTGATTCTTTTTTCAAGTTCATTTATTTTCTTATTTTCAAGAGCCGAAACAAGTATATAATCCAGATGCGAATTTTTATAATAATCCTTTATATATGATATATGCTCTCTGGAAGCGAGATCGGTTTTATTGATACACAGCAGAACATCAATGTTGTCTTTCCGGGCTCTTACCGCTATTCTGTCTACAAACCGGAGGTTAAGCTGAGGTTCAGCAACAGCCTGGATAACCACAACCTGGTCAAGATTGGAGGCAATAATATCCTCTTTTGTATTACGGCCCTTTTCCTTTCTTGAAAAAAAATTACGTCTGTCAACAATGCTGCTTATTGTACCCTGACCGTCCTGTGAAAATTCAAATTCAACAAAATCACCTACTGCAACGGGATTGGTAAATCCTTTTGAATCAGGATTTCTCTTAAGTTTTCCCTGAAGAAAACAATTCGTAACTCCACCACTGTGTTTAACGCAGTAGTAGAGTCCGAATACTTTTGTGACAATTCCTTTATTAATTACCTTTGACAACTTCAAAAGTCACCCTTCTATTTTTTCCATCAGTAGAAGGTACTCCGCTAATTGGTTCAGAATCACCAACGCCCATATATTTCAGTTTCGGTGAAGTAATTCCTTTATTTCTAAGAGCATCATATACAGCTTTGGCTCTCATTTCTGAAAGAGTCTGATTGGTTACAAGTTTACCCTTAGGATTTTCAGCAACAGTTGAATCCGAATGTCCTTTGATCATTAGCACATAACCGTTTGGAAGATTGTCAATTACGCTTTTTATGACAGGAGCTGCCGCTGTCGCCCATTTATCATACTTCTGAGCCGGAACTGAAGAGCTTTTATATTCAAATCCGTCATATGGAACCTTAGCCAGTTGACTGTTTGCCTGTTTTACAACAGCATCTTCACTTCCCACAGCGGATGTCGCCACAACAGGTTCGTCTTTTTTCTGTCCGGAATCACAAGCTGCAAGAGCAAGCGATAACAGAATTGACATTACAATTGCTTTTTTCATAATATATTCTCCTTAATTTTTTAATTCTGACTCAGAATCGACTGTTACTAACTTTAGCATTTTTCCGGTGTCAATCAAAAAAAAGATTAAAGTTTTCTGCAAACAGATCGATAATATTAATGCAGGAAACTGTAAGGTGTTTCCCTCCCGAAATTAACCTGTAGTTTCTTTGCACTGCGCGTCCAAACTGTGCAGAAGGCAGAATAGCCGCCCAGCTATTCTGCCTTCTCTTAGTTCATGGTAATTTTTCAATAAACAACGGCAGATACTCGATAATTTCCGCATCAATGTAGCCGGTTTTTTCATCTACATTTAATAATTTAAACTCAACCTCGTATTCGGCACCCGGATGAATATTTTCAAGTCTGCGATATGTCTTATACTTTCTTTTTTTATAATAATCCGTAAGATCAAATCTGATATCAATATTTTCAGTATCATAAAATTCAATAAACATGAAGTTATAATCAACCGTTTTAAGTTTAAGAACCGCTTTTATAATGGAGCCGGCACTGCTGTTATCAAGGGATTTTATACGAAAGTCACCGGGTTTGCTCGGCTGTGCGGAAAGATTCAGTGAAACAATAATAGAAATAATGAAACAGTATTTGAAAAGAAATTGCAATTAGAAATCCTTAATTTTGTAATTTAACCTTATGTAATCTTAAACATCGAAAATATGCTGTCAATATGATTTTTTTATATTGTCTGATATGGCAAAAAAAAAACCGTTTACATGAAAATTGATTGTGCATTTCAGACATGAAGCTAAAATTTACATTAATTCTGATATAAATCCTGAAATTCATAATTTGTTATTGAAAATATTCGACTGTTTCAAAAAAATATAAAAAACCCCTATGGAGGATGCAATGAGAAGTGATTTAATGAAAAAAGGGATCGAAAAAGCTCCTCACAGATCTCTGATGAAAGCAACAGGACTGAATGATTCTGAAATCAGAAAACCCATAATCGGTATTGCCAATTCTGCGAATGAGGTGATTCCGGGACACATACATCTTGATAAAATCAGTGATGCAGTTAAAAAAGGAATAATCGCCGCAGGAGGAACTCCAATCGAGTTCAGCACTATAGGCGTCTGTGACGGAATTGCGATGAATCATAAAGGAATGAAATATTCGCTCGGATCAAGGGAATTGATTGCCGACTCCATTGAAATCATGGCAACAGCCCACCCTTTTGACGGTCTTGTACTCATACCAAACTGCGATAAGATTGTTCCGGGAATGATTATCGGAGCCTTAAAGGTTAACATACCTTCCATAGTCATCAGCGGCGGACCGATGAATCCGGGAATGTTTAAAAATTCACCTGTAGGTCTGGATAAAGTATTTGAGGCTGTCGGTAAAACCGCAAAAGGCCTGATGTCTGAAGATGAACTTTATGAACTGGAATGTAAAGCATGCCCGGGTGCGGGTTCATGCTCAGGGCTATTCACAGCCAATTCGATGAACTGCCTGAGTGAAGCTTTAGGAATCGCGCTTCCTTTTAACGGAACAATTCCTGCGGTGGATGCTGACCGTATCAGACTCGCAAAACTTGCAGGTGCAAAAATAATGGATCTTGTAGAAAATGACATTAAACCGAAAGATATCATTAACAAAAAATCACTTGAAAACGCTCTTGCGGTGGATATGGCAATCGGCGGGTCATCAAATACGGCTCTTCACATTCCGGCAATTTCCCATTATGCAGGTGTTCCTCTGACGCTGAAAGACATTAACCCTATTGCCGCAAAAGTACCGCATTTGTGCACCATCGCACCGGCAGGTCCTCATCACATGATAGATCTGCACTATTCAGGCGGAATTTCAGCTGTAATCAAAAGTCTTGCCGACAGCGGACTGTTACACAAAGACTGTATGACTGTTACCGGTGATACAATTTATAACAATGTCAAATCAATCAGTAATATTGACAGAAAAATAATACGTGAAATTTCCAATCCGGTACATGCTGACGGAGGTCTTGCCGTACTTACAGGCAACATCGCTCCTGACGGATGTATTGTGAAAAAAGCCGCTGTTGCAGAAGAAATGCTTGTTCATTCAGGACCAGCAAAAGTATTTACCTGTGAAGAGGATGCGGTAAATGCAATAATGAACAATAAAATCGTAAAAGGCGACGTTGTTGTAATAATTTACGAAGGACCTAAAGGAGGTCCGGGTATGCCGGAAATGCTTACTCCTACTTCTGTTATTGCAGGTATGGGACTTGATAAGGAAGTAGCGCTTATTACGGACGGCCGTTTTTCCGGAGCTACACGAGGAGCGAGTATCGGACATATCTCTCCCGAAGCTGCATCCGGAGGACCGGTTGCTGTTGTACGCAACGGTGACATTATTGAAATCAATATTAAGGAAAACACAATCAACGTTAAACTGACGGATGATGAAATTAAAAAAAGACTATCAGAACTTCCGGAATATTCGCCGAAAATCAGCGAAGGCTACATGAGACGGTATGCTCTTCAGGTATCTTCTGCTGACCGCGGCGCGGTATTTGAAAACTGACTGAAAAGGCTGACTTAACAGGTCAGCCTTTTTTTATTTACGTCCTGTTAAAAAAATAAATGGAAATTTTGCTATTTTTTTTATTCTGTTTTTAGGTGTCGAAAAATCAATCTTAAGCTGTCTTGACAGATATAGAATCTGTTTCAGATGAAGATAATCCTTATGCGGAATTTTCCCGGATTTCTTATCCCGGATAAGAGTACTGTACAGTTCTTCCCAGCGGTTAATTACCAGTTTCATGTCGTGTTTTTTCAGGGCATCCCTGATGTTTTCCTTCATTTTTGCATGTTCTTTTCCGCCGTCAAGAACCCTGATAATTGATTTTGCAATCTGTTTTACGTCACCGGGTTTGCACATGTAGCCGGTTACATTATGTTCAATAAGGTCCGGCAGACCGCCGGCTTTAACTCCTACACAAATCAAACCGTTTGCCTGTGCTTCCAGTACCGTAATTCCCTGTGTTTCTGTTTCAGATGCGGTTGCGAATAATGCAGCCGACCTGAAAACTCCGCTTTTTATCAATTCATTATGAGGAATTGCTCCTGTAATAATGATGCTTTTTTTATCTGATTTCTGGGAGACAAATTTTTCCACTTCCTTAATCTGCGGACCGGTTCCCACTATAAGCAGCTGAGCGTCAGGATGTTTATGCTGTACCATGAAGAAACTTTCAATCAGCAGAAATATGTTTTTTTCCTGAGAAACACGTCCGACATATAAAATTACTTTATCTTTCAGATTATATTTTTTGCTGAATTTGGAATGTTTTGCATTTTTAAATGTTGAGATATCTATTCCGTTGGAAATTGCCTCGATTGGAACGGTACATTTGTGCTTTTTGATTATATCAACCGCTTTTTGAGTTGGTGCAGTCACATAGTCGGCAGCATTATAATAAAGATTTGTGTAATTCCATGCCCCTTCTTCAGTTGCTTTGATGATACCGCTGAAAAGCTGCTCATAATATGCAGGATCTGTAATGAAGGTATGAAAAGTCCCTACAACGGGAAGATTAAGTTTTCTAGCCATTTTTATTCCAAGGTAGGAAACGGTAACAGGTGTCATGAAATGAACAATATCAATTTCCTCTTTTTTCATCATTTTATATGTCGATTTACTGACAAGAGCCGTCCACCTGAAATCGTCATAAAACTTGGCAGGAATTGAAGGAACTCGTTTTATTTTAATCTTCGGATGCCAGAATACTTCAATTCTGCCGTATTTCGGGGCAACAACAACCACTTTATGGCCCCTTTTGGTCATATTTTCCGCAATACTCATGATGGATGTGACAACCCCATTGATCTGCGGATAAAAAGCATCAGTAAAAATAGCTATGTTCAAAATCGTTTACCTCACAGATTATAGCAGATAAAATATTGCTGAAAATTTCAATCACATTTTTGAATGGATCCGGTATTACTTTCAAAAAATGAAACTGATTCAACTGATGTAACACAATTAAGATGCAAAATGGTCATTAAATTATTTTTTTTTATGATAAAAAATGTATCTTTATCATCACAAATGAAAGTTAAAAAAACCTGATAACCATCAATACAATTGCTATCACCATTCCGGTCTTGACGACAATCTCGCCTTTTTTAAGAGCAAGTTTTACCGTTAGCCATGAACCGAGTGCATTGCCGCATGAAAGTACGGCTGCATAAATCCAGTTGATTTTACCGCTGAACAGAAAAACGATTATTACCGGAACTGTAAATATCAGAACAACAAATAACTTGTGCATATTCATTTTCATCAGTGACATATTTCCAAAATGACGCAATGCTGCGGCTATCAGAAATCCAACGCCGACCTGAATGAATCCCCCGTAAAATCCGACTGCAATCATTGCCGGATAGAGAAAAATTCCGCCCCATTCTGCCGATTTTTCCTGTTGTTTTTTTTGGGGAACAAACATTGTTGCCAGAATAAAGATCATTACCAGAGCTATCAGCTTTTCAAACAGTTCATTACCTATGCTTACTGAAAAGAAGGCTCCGGCAACAGCTCCGGGCAATGCCCAGAAACTGAGTTTAAAACTCTGTTTTAAATCTGTGAATTTTTCACTTTTATATGCAGCAGCTCCTGAAGTACATGCGATCAGCACTCCGATACGGTTTGTTGCATTTGCGACTGAAGGTTCGATTCCGCACAGCATCATGAATCCCAGAACAAGAAGCGATCCGCCTCCTGCGAGTATGTTGACGAAACTTGCAGTCATTCCCGAAAAAAACAGTCCTGCCAGAAAAAGGACTTCCGATGTCTCCGGCAGATTAATCAATACATCATTTAACATATTACTCTCCTTGGATAAATATACTTTAAACGTTTAGCAGCTAAACGTTTATTTTAAAAAATTTTACTCTTTCCTCTTATCAAGAAAAAATTCATATCGGGTCAGAAAGTTTTTAATGACAGATACATCATCCTGTTCCAGTCCCTGCAGAAATTCAGTAAATCCGCCGTCTTTTTCCTTATGCCATTTTTCATGCATTTGCAGAACCTTTTTTCCGTCTGCGCTCAGATGCAGCAGTACGCGTGTGGCGTTTTCCGGGTCTGTATATTTTTTCACCAGACCTTTTCTTTCAAGTTTCTTGAAAGTCTGAGACACCGCTCCTTTTGTAATCTGCATTATATCCGCAATCCCTGTCATGCTTGTTCCTTCATGGGCGCCGATAATTTCAATGAGATACATTTCCGCGTGCTGCAGCAGAATTCCGGTACCGAACTCATGAGCAGCCCTGTCCAGATCGGACATTTTTCTGGCGATTCTCCGCAGCTGATAAATAATTTGTGAGGAAGTATTACCGTTCATATGCTAAACGTATAGTTACTATACGTTTAGTCAAGAGAATTATGGTTTTTTTTAGAAAAAATGATGCTCATTCATTATTTTAGTGTCTCGGCTCGGACATAAATATTTTCTTTGCCGAATTTAAAAATACGTATATCAGCTGAGTTTTCTATATAATGAGTTAAATATGGCCCCATATCATTTTCAAACCAAATACTATTTTTATCTATAAAATGCATTATTACTTTGCTATCATAATTTTCTTCATATATAAGAGGTGCTACATCTGTAACATTAAAACCGTTTATTTGAAAAACTATATCCGGATATTTTCCTGAAATTTTATT
>JAFGJZ010000098.1 GCA_016928815.1 Spirochaetota bacterium | reverse complement strand
TCATGAAAAAAATCATTATTATATATTTAATTCTTAATTGTATATCTATTCATGCTGAAAGCAAATTAATTAGTATTTTGCCTGAAGGTACTTTCTTTATTTCAGATAATCAGCAGTCATTCCTCAAACTCGATGTCATTCTGGAAAAAAACGGTTATATTTACGGAAATCCGAAAGGACCCGGAATCGGCAGGGAAACAATGATTTCAGCTGGTTTAAACTCAGTTAATATCAATGAAATTTTCATTTCAACCCCTCAGAAATACTACGCTGATTCATCTCCTGAATGGGTTAACATTTATAAAAACAATTTCCAGATATATATCCCTTTAAAAGTTCAGGATATTAAAAATGAAAATAAAATCACCGTCAAAATTGATGCATTATTCTGTACAAATGAAAGCTGTTCCCCGGTTGTGCAGACCGATGAATTTATTTTAAGGAAATCACAGAATAGTTCACCCAATATTCTGAAATCTCTGCCTTCAGATACAGTTTCCATAAAAACAGTCAATTCCATCGCTGATAAAGCAGAGACAAACCGGATTCAAATTGAGTTTAAACCGGTGGAGCTAAAAAAAAACAATATATCCGGAATTTTTTCTGCAATACTTTTCGGTCTTATTGCCGGCTTAATATTAAACTTCATGCCATGTGTTCTTCCTGTAATTTCTTTAAAAATTCTTTCATTTATCAGAAATGCCGATCATAATTCCAGTGTGCTTAAAAAAACTGGTCTGGTTTTTACTGCAGGCATTATTATTTCATTTCTTATTCTTTCTTCAATAATAACTTTTTTCGGTCTGAACTGGGGGGCTTTATTCCAGAGTTCCTCATTTATTTATATTATCATAATCGTCATGTTTATAATGTCTTTATCATTATTCGGTATTTATTCTTTCAAAATACCTGCACTTGCAGCTAAAGGAAGTCAGATCAAATCCGGCAGTATTTACACTGAAGCCTTTCTTCACGGATTTCTTGCAACTCTTCTTGCAACTCCATGCAGCGGACCGTTTCTCGGTGCTACACTGACATGGACACTTACACAGCCGGTAATTATAATATATTCCGTATTTATCAGTATTGGAATAGGAATGAGCCTTCCGTATCTGATAATATCCTTTAATCCGCGACTGATTAAATTTATTCCTAAGCCGGGAAAATGGATGATTACTTTTGAAAAAATAATCGGAATTTTCATTATTGCGGCAGTAATATATTTTTTAACACTTTTAAATTTAAATAACCTTAAAGCGGCTATATGGTCATTATTTATTATTTATCTTGCATTCATCCAATTTGGAAAATTCGGATCAATTGATAAAAGCTTTTTAAAAAGAATCATCTCGTCGGCAGTTCTTTTTATCTTAATAGCTGCCGGATATTATATACCGCAGAAAATTTTTATGAAGCAGTCAGAAATCCGGAAAAATACGGAACAATATTCACCAGATTTATTTTCCTCCATGCAGGAAGATGGCATTTATCTTATAAAATTTACTGCTGACTGGTGTATTAACTGCAGAGTAATTGACAGTACACTGTACAATACAGAAAAATTCAAAAGCTTTTCTTCAGACACAAAAATTAAAATCATCTCAGCAGATTTATCGGAAAGCAACCCTGATGCCGAGTTACTTTTAAACAGTCTTGGCAGCAGATCAATTCCTTTTGCTGCTGTTTTTACGAAGAAAAATATATCTACTCCAGTCATTTTAAGGGATATTTATACACTTACTGATGTTAAAAATGCTGTTTCTGAAATCAAATCAGAAGAAAATAAATTTGAATTGAAAGAAATCGAATTTGAAGATTAGTGGATAATCAATTTTACTTGACCTTTAAAATATACTTTTATAAATTCTGGTGCATGTAATTAAGGAGAAACATATGAAAAAAACCTTTCTTTTAATCTTTTTCTGCTCTTCATTACTTCTGATTTCATGTAAATCCGCAATTAAATCAGATAAGTATTACGGTATTGAAACAAACGGTAAAAACATTGTCTTTTTATTGGACATTTCCGGGAGTATGGAAGGAAAAAATGAAGGAAATATTACTGACAAATTAAGAGCTCAGGCTATTTCCAAAGCTGCAGATAAAAGCAGAAATATTCTCGGTAATAATATTGCCGGAAACCTTGTCGCATCAAGCATAGAAAAACAAGCTACAAAACTTGGTAGTGCAAAACGTGAACTTAAACCTGCAATAACAGGACTTTCTGAAAATACAAAATTTACTGTTATTACTTTTTCAGATAAGGCTGAATTCTGGAATAAAGATCTGCAACCGGCAGAGAAAGGTAAAAAGGCCCTGGCATACACGTTTGTTGACCGATTATCTTCACAGGGAGGAACAGCAGCCCTGAAAGGCTTAACGGCTGCATTTTCTGTCAGTGGTGTAGATACAATATTTTTTCTTTCTGATGGATATCCGTCTGATGGAAATAAGGACTCTATTTTAAAAGAAGTTGAAAAACTGAATAAAAATAAAAAAATTCGCATTCATTCCATTGGTCTTGGTGATGATAAAGACGAGGATTTCATGAAAGCACTCGCCGCAGATAATAACGGTTTATATAAGGAAGGCTGATTTTTATAATTTCGAAAGAATGCTGAATATAAATCAGCATTCTTTTTATAATTTTCAGCTTTTAATTCCACCCAAACTTTCTATTTCATGACTAATCTTTATTTTAAAGTACAGGAGCATACAGTGATTAATTTCCAACTTCCGGCAGAGCTAAAAAACAGATATTTCGCTTTCCGGCATGGTGAAAGTGAGGCAAATACTGAAGGTATTATCATAAGCAATCCTGAAACCGGAATATACGAATACGGACTTTCATCGAACGGTAGGAAACAGGTTCAAAATTCCATTGAAAATTCCATATTACCGGATTCAGATACAAAGATATATTCATCTGATTTTAAACGCGCCGTAGAAACTGCAGAAATTATTAAATCCATACTGAATGTTTCTGAAATAAATATTTCCCATCTTCTTAGAGAACGATTTTTCGGAGAATTCGAAAAAACATCCAATAAGAACTATGATAAAGTCTGGTCAGAAGACAGAAAAAATCCCGACCATAATCTTTGGAAAGTTGAAAGTGTCAATTCAGTTCTTTCCAGAACAAGTGAATTAATTATAACACTGGAAAGCAGATTTTCCAACATGAACATTATCCTGGTTTCTCATGGAGATGCTCTTCAGATTCTACAGACTTTCTTTCTACAAACAGAAGCTGCCAGGCACCGTGATGTTGAACATCTTGAAACTGCAGAACTGCGACTTTTAAACAGACAAAAGGCCTCAGTATGATTAGAAACGCTGAAACCGCTGACTGTACTTATATTTACCAACTTTATAATTATTATATAAGCTATACAGTTTTTACATTTGAAGAGTCTGAAATTACCGAAGAGGAATCTTTCGGATTCATCAAAGCTGCACATTTTTTTAAAGGCCGGATATAAATTTATTAAATGGGGTGGATGTCGGTTATTGGCAGAAAATGCTTCATGAATAAACAAAAATTTCTAAAATTATTGTCTGGTACATCAATAATCATTATTATAATATTACTATCTGTACAGATTTATCCCAAGCTGCCAATTAATTTTAAATTATCAGGCTATACCGGATTCATGATTAAAGAGAATAAACTGAAACATCAGCCTTATTTTCATCCTGACTTCAAACCGGATTTTTCAAAATGGGATAATAATAAAATATCATTCTGTCTGCTTGGTCATTCCACTGTTCTGATTAATTTTTACGGAGTATATATTATTACCGATCCGGTTCTTTTCAAAAGAATAGGTCCGCCTGAATTTATGAATAATCTGTTCGGAATACGTCGAATTACAGCATGCCCGGTTGAAGTCAGGAAATTACCCCCTATTTCATACATAGTTATTTCTCATGCGCATTATGATCATCTTGATCTCCCGTCCATAAAAGCACTCATAAAAAAACAGAAAAAAAATCCGCCCCTGATAATTATACCGTCAGAAACATCATATATTTTCAAATCCATGTCTGATCTTCGGCTGATGGAACTTCCCTGGAATAAAAAACTGAGCAATTCAGAAATTACCATTATCCCGTTTAAAGTCGAGCATTACGGCACAGTTGCAAATACAGTAAGAAATAAAAAATCCGGATTTAACGGATATTCCTTTATTAAGAACGGAAAAACAATAATGTTTTTCGGAGACACGTCTTTCAAAAAATTAAGAAACAGGGATGGGATAAGACTAAAATCACCTGAATCCGTTGACTGGAAAAAACAAACCGGCAACCGGAATCCGGATCTTGCAATAATACCAATTGGCGATTATTACTATGACAATCATACAAGCCCTGCTCAGGCGGTTAAAATCGGACAAATGATTAACGCGGCAGGTATTCTACCCGTTCATTACAATACTTTTATTTTAAGTCCTCCCGAAAAATATAAAAGCAGTCCGGACAGTATAATGAAATCTTTACTCTCGAAAAAAATAAAATTCCGTAATTATGAAACATCTGATCTGAAATTTCCTGAAATAGGCCTTTCATGCTATCTTGATTAAGCGGAATTCTATAATGAAATTCTGTTTTTCTTTCCGGTAATGCTGTCTATTTTTAAAACAAGAATGTTCACTGCATCGACCATTTTATCGCTGTATTCCCAGTTCTTCTCCGGCGAATGATGCCGCATTAATATATCCAGCGCCTGTTTTTTTTCCATCACTCCGGTTATTTGTTCAATTTTTCCATAACCGATCAATGTACGGAAACTTACGGAAAAGTCACAGGCTTTTTCAGCACTGATCTGTTTAATTGAATCAGTAATCTCAAAACATACATTATTATTTTCAGCTATAATATCAAGCTTTCTGCCCTCTTTTGCACAATGAAAAAACAGACAGTTATCGGAATACCCGTAACTCATTACTGTAATATACGGAACATTTCGGTCTGAATATGCCAGACGGCACATATTATTGCTGAGAAGAATCTCTGAAATCTCATCGTGCGATGCAATTTCCTTATCCTTACGTCTCATATATTCCTCTGAATTTTCAGATTAAAAAGTTATAAACACCGAAAAAGAAACAGGCGCTTCCTCCAACAACAAAAACATGCCAGATCGGGTGATAGAAAGGAAGCTTTTTAAGAGCATAAAAAATAACTCCGATTGTATAGGTAATTCCGCCTGCAATAGTCCATTTTATAAAATTAAACGGTAATATCTGCTTTAAATCTTTCCAGAAAAAAACGGCAATCCATCCCATAAACAAATAAATTGCTACATGAAGAGGCTTAAGCTTACCCCAGAAAACAAGCGTAAACACTATACCGGAAAAAGCTATCGACCAGATTGTTATTGCTATCCTGTTACCTGCTTCATTATTCATGAAAAGTGCTATTGGTGTATATGTACCGGCAATTAAAAAATATATGTTTGAGTGGTCCATAATGCGAAGAATCCTTTTCAGATTAGAATGCTTTACCCGGTGATAAACGGATGATGCACTGTATAATAAAGTCATGGAAAGACCGAATATGACAACGCCCGCAAGATTATTTCCATTATTTGAAATTGATTTGATAATCATCAGTATTAGAGCTATTATAGATAATACAGCACCTGCAAAATGTGTCAGAAAATTATAAAATTCCTGCTGCGGATTATCATGCGTATGAAGAGTTATATGATTTTCAAGCCATTCCGATAATTTTATCATTTTATTTTACCTCATTCGTTTTTCCTGATCTATTATTTTATCATAAAAATTGTCAAGAATCCTTTTCAATAAAATACTCTAATTTAATAATTACAGAAAATTTTTTTAAAATCATACATATTGAGAAATATGAGTATTAATTTTTATTTAACAGATTCCTCATTATATATTTTTTCAACCGCATTAAAACGCGGTAATACGTTTTCACATTTCATAGGTTCATATTTGAAAATTGTTTTCGAATCCTTAATGACAGAAATAACATAAGGCTGCTTTAATTTCTGGGTAATATGATAAAATGAAGCAAAATCAGCAAAATCCTCTGCCCAGTTAAAATTCGAATAAAGAGATGTAAACGGAGAGTTTTTCTGAATTTTATAGAGCTCTTCCGCTTCATAGAGATGAATAAACGGTCCGTTATTCATTCCATAAAAGGAGATTTTACTGCGGTATGCATGGTTATATATAATTTTAAAAACTGTATATCCTTTCCATACTCCTTTAGTAAATTCAGTTTCATTAGAAACGGGTTTATAAGATTCATCCTCGGGAAGACCTGGTGTAAAATGTTTCTCAAAATCAGCTATATGACTGACTTCGTGAAAAAGAATATATAAAAATCCGCTGTAAGCGGTACCACAGTCAATTTCAATCCTGTTTTTCCCGTCAATATCCATAAAGCATGTATTTTCTTTTTCTGTAAGAAGTTGTGATAAATTGGTCCCTACTGTGGTTTTGTTAAAAACAATATAATAAAACTGTTCTCCCTTATCATTATATATATTATTTGTTAATCCATTCCCGGTAAAATTTTCAACAAAATAGATTCCAATCAGTTTTTCTTTTAATATTTTTTTATATAATTCAGGAAGAAGTTCAATATAATCAGTTACTGTCTGTTTTTCTTCAGGTGAGAGAGTATAATTAAAATAATTTGTTTTCCTGTCAAATTGCATTAGGGAATTTAACATGGAATCCGGACATATTTTAATCCTATCAGCTAATTCTGAATTAAAATCATATGAATAAAAAGACAATTTCTGTGGATCACTATTGAATTTTGTTGAAGCAGAAGTACATCCGACTACAAGAAAAAACATACCTGCAATAAAAATTCTTTTCATAAAATACCTCTCGCAAATAATAATTTATTAAAATATAATGGTAATTTGTCAAGAACTACTAATTTTATCTTTACGTAAAAATTTTATGAGCAAATAAAATAGAGGTTATAATGAAAACACTACATCAACTGTTTAATCCTCATGTTTTCCAGGGAACGCTTAATAAAAAGGGCTATTTTGAAGGCTGGTATCATAAACATTCCTCCAGGGACGGAAAATCAGTATTTTCAATAATTCCAGGTATTTCCCTGGGAGATGATTCCCATTGTTTCATCCAATTTATTGACAATAAATCCGGAGAAACAGCTTATTTCAGATTTAATCTGGAAAAATTCAATTATGACAGACGGACTTACAGCATAAATATAGATAATAATCAATTCAGTCGGAATGGTTTTTACATCGATATATGTCAGAGAAACCTAACTTTGAAAGGATATGCAGTATATACAGATAATATTTTTTACCCCGGCCGAATAATCAGTCCAGGGATAATGGGACCTTTTTCATTTATCCCATTTATGGAATGCAACCACGGCATTGTATCAATTAATCATAAAACATCCGGTCATCTTAAATATAATGACCATGAATATCTACTGAATAATGATGCCGGCTACATTGAAAAAGACTGGGGTTCTTCCTTCCCTGAAGAATGGATTTGGCTCCAGGCAAATAATTTTAAAATACCGGACATCTGTATCATGGCTTCAATTGCAAAAATACCCTGGCTTGGGTCTTCATTTTACGGATTTTTATGTTTTCTATATTTAAATGGAAAATTATACAGATTTATGACATATAATTTCAGCAGAATCAGAAAACTTGGTTATAAAAATAGCATGCTGACCGTACATCTTAAGAATAATAAATATCTTCTTGAAATAGATGTTCTATGCGAAGCAGGCAGGAATCTTGCAGCTCCGATTAACGGGAAAATGGACAGGATTGTTAAAGAAAGCATAAACAGCAGGATATCATTTACTCTTAAAGATAAAACAGGCAATATAGTAGCTGAAGATTCTTCACATTCCGGTGGTCTTGAAATATCAGGTAATATAATAGAAAATACCTGCAGACATTTCAAAATCTGATTATTTCATGACATCCTTTATTTTTTGCAGGTCAGGACGGACTAAAATTATACCTTTAACATCAACAACCGGATAATATGCATATCCGTCAAATTTATCAGTTTTTTCCAGCTTTTTAAACATTTCCTTATTTGCTTCCGCATCCTCTGAAACATCTTTGAAATGAAAGTCTATTTGTTCTTCCACTAAAGAATTTTTAAGATCCGTGCACAATCCGCAACGGGCGGTTCCATATATTATTATGTCATCATGAACCGGATTTGAGCTGCCTGAAAACCCGGCACAGCCTGTAATTATAAAAAAACAAATAATAACTAAATTTTTCATATTTTTCTGTTTTAATGATCTCCCGGCTAATATTTACTTCAATTCACGATATATTATATCTGAATATTTTCAACATAAATACTGTTTGACACTCTCTCCTTCCGATAATATTTTATATTATAAATTATTATAGGGAGAAATAAATTGAGAGCAGCCATTTTTATAGACGGGGGTTATTTCCTGTCAATGTTGAAAAAACACAACATTACGCCCGATTATTCGGAAATTGCCGATTATCTGCTGAAACCTATCCGTAAATCAGTTCCGCTGGATTTACTAAGATGTTATTTTTATTATTGTGCACCTTGGGTATCAGAACATCCGACAACAAATGAAAAACGCAGAATGGAAGAACATGAGATTTTTATGGATGAACTTGGAAAGCTTGACAGATGGGCTGTCAGGCTCGGAAAACTTCAAAAACGCTGGGATGGACATAAAGAATATTTTGAACAGAAACGAGTGGATGTTCTTCTATCGGTCGATATGACACGTCATTCAGCCGCAGGACACATTCAGCATGTTATACTTCTTGCGGGTGATAGTGATTTTATTCCGGCTATTGAAGCGACAAAAGAATCCGGAGCCACTGTTTCATTATGGTACTCTGATGAAAACACTGTACATAAAGACCTTCTTGATACAGCAGATATCGTTCACCAGTTTAATTTTAAAACATTTCCAAAAGCGAAAAGGAAACTTTTTGCAAAAGAAACAGCCGTGGTATCAGGAAATAACAAACGTATTTTCAGAAAAAAGAAATAAAGACATACCTATTGAATAAAAAATTCAATAGGTATTACCTGCAGTTTTATAAATCCCAATAAAACAAAAATCATAGTAAGAACTGAAAAAAAAATAAAAACTGCTGCAGTCTTTTTTACCGGATCTTTTATATATCCGGTAAATTTTTTAATCGTCACATTTATTGCATATAACAGGGGAATCACGATTATTCCGTATTCAAAACCATAAAAAACAAAAGGCATATCATTGATCTGATTGGTACTGATTAAACCTTTTTCATGCCCGGCCGCCCAAAACGGCCATTTCTGGAGCAGAATTCTTGTCGCAAAAAAAAGTATCCATGTAAAAAATATCGCCGGTGTAATTAATTTCATGTTAATTTCTTCTTTATTTCTTGCCGCGGAATAAAAAAGATAAAGTCCCATTGTAATTCCACAGAGATGATTTATATCATAAACCACCTGAAGAAGATAACTATGATAATGAAATATATCTGTAGTGAAAATATCTGAAGCAACAACCGGATTAATAGTACTGAAAAAACTCATAATTGGAAATCCAACTGTAGCAATTGCTCCCTGTCTAAGCCATTTATTATCTGTTATTAAAGCCGAATAAGAAATAGCTCCTGTCCAATAACATATATAAACCAGATTGTGCAGATTATTCGTTGACTGATAAACCGGATGACCGTCTTTAATACTCCAGATCATATCCCCTAAAATATTTAGATCCCAATGCTGATTAGCGCCTTTATATCCGTATATAATCCATTCGTATAGCCACCCATCAAAAAAGATGTAAATAAAAAATATAACGACGTAAATACTCATGAAAAAAAACCCGGAATATCTTTCTTTCAGATCAGGATTCATTATTATAACCTCAGTATAGGCCATATTATACTTCCTTTTTAATAAAAAAAGTATATTTTTTTATATCCTTATTTCAAAAGATATTTTTATAATTCCTTATAATCCGGATTTTTTCCCGAAAATTTAATTGACACTTTTTCGGGAAATTTTCAGATGCTTAAGTGGAGATAGAAAATGGAAAGCTGCAGTTGTGAAATCTGTAAAAGTGCATGCAGAAATGATGCAGGAAGACTGATTCCTGAAGATATTAAAAAAATTTCTGCTTTTTTAAACATTACCAGTAATGAATTGATACAGAAATACCTGGTAAAAATATATCTTTCAAAAGACAGAAAGATTTTTGCTTTTGCACCGGCAAAAAAGAAAGGTAAAAATTTCATCTGTGAACCGGGAAATTCAGTTCCGGATTTCTATGTAAAACAACCCGGAACATGTATTTTTCTAAATAATGCCGGACTATGTGAAATTCATAAAGTTAAACCTTTTGAATGCGGAGCATATATGGGATGCCGTGATACTTTCCTCGGTAAACCTTACAAGGAAAAAACGGTTGAAGAATATTTTGTAAGCAGATGGAAGAAATATAACTGAAAACAGATATGTATTATTTCAACAGAAATCATACATATCTGCCGTAAACATTTTAAAATTATAACGCCAGAAATCCCAATAAAACCATGAGTGTTATTCCGATAATTCCGCCTGTTAGACAGGTATTGGAAGCATTGGCACAGCATTGAGCATTTTCATAATTTGTTTTACGCTGTTCCAGTCTGGAATCAAAATCTGTATCATAAACACGCCAATGACCGTCTTCCCATTTCCATGTAACAATATATTCATTTTTATTAATTAGAAATAATGTCCGGGCTGTCATGCCTGTTTCATCTTTCACCGGCTCACCGATTAAATTTTTAAATTGTAAAGAATTTTTTGACATCTGTTTTTTTAATAATATTTTAATACGTTCCCATTTAACATGACGCCAGAATTCTATAAAAACCCCTTTTTCCAGTTTATCAACCAGAGGCTGAATTTCTTTTTCATCATACGCCTGATCAACAAATTCCAGATCCGCAGCTCCATTACTAACACCGTAACTGTATGAAATGAACCGGAAATCATTTTTACTTGATTTTTCCCGGCTTAATGAATTTGCAAAACTTTTCGCTGTATTAATCAGATCATCCTTTTTACTTTTCTCATCTTTTGCCAACGTCTTTTCCGTATTTTTAATAACTTCGGAAATTGATGAAGCAGGAATTGAAAAAAATACATTATTTCTTCCGCTTACAGTCCAGGTATTTATTCCTACTACAGAATAAACATCATTTTTTCCTTTTACAAGCAGCGGTCCGCCTGAATTACCCGGATCAATTGATGCTGTATGCTGAATAAACCATTCCTTATCAGTATTCGCAATTTCAGGCACAACTACCTTATTATTTGAAACATTGCCTTTTGAAAGCTGCCATGAAGGTTTTCCTAAAAGTCCAGGAAATCCGGCTGCCCAGACTTCATCTCCGTCCTTTACACCGCTGTTTGATATTGAAAGTCCGGTTTTGAACGGTTTTTTATTATCAGCAATACCAAGTACTGCAAGGTCAAATTCATCATCAGTATAAAGTACAGGACAGTCTTTTATTACGGTGGATGTTCCATCTTCATTGATAAATTCCAATTCCGCCTTTTGAGCCATTGCCACAACATGCCGGTTTGTAATAACATAATTAGCGCCGTTACCTGCTATATATATAAAACCAGACCCCCATCCGCCTTTTGCATACTCTTCAATCTCTTTTCTATTAAACTGCTGTCCGATTCGAACTATTGAATCTACAACATCCTTATCCAAAACCGGTTTTACAATACATACAAACTGTTTTGTTTCTGCTGACAATAATGTAGAGAAGAAAAATAATATAAATAGAACTGCCAGAATACCTGTTATTTTTTTCATTAGGTTCTCCAATAAAATTTTCATGCTAAATACAAAAAAATATATTTTGTTATGTCAAGAAGAATTAAATTTTTGTCCCTTTTACCACATTATTTTAAATATTGACAAAATAAAGGAATTCAAATAATTAAAATACATATCAAAATCAAGGAAAACATCATGAATAAATTATTTCCATTTTTGCTTATATCATTACTAATATCATGTTCATCACAATCAAAAAATATCAAATACGACAAGGCATATAAAAAACAGCCTCTTAATGTTGAATTTTATTTCCCGGAAGTTCCTGATAACTCATATATTCTGATAAAAAGATACGGTTATACCGATTCACTTTTATCTTTACAGAATTTTACTGAAAAAAGAGTTAAGGAAAATCTTGATAAAATTAATATGCGTGATCTCATAATTGAAGCAGTAAATGCCAATCTGGGAAGAATGAGCAAACGTATCATCTTTGATGTAAAGGAAAACGGGTACAGCGATGTTTCAGTAAATCTGGATAATATAACTACTATGGTAAATCAATCCGATTCTGAACAGCCGGTAAATGAAATGGAATTGGATCTCTCTCCTTTTGCTGACCGGCTGACTGAAAAATATATCTTTATTCTCAGGGTTGACAGCTGGGGCTTTAAATACGTTGACTATAAAGGCGGTTTTTTCTTTTTAAATACTACCGGTATTATTTATGACATTGAAAATAAAAAAATAATCTGGCGCAGAATCAGAAACACTGAAATTCCATACAATACCAGTGTTCAATTTATCGGATTTACCGATGTAAGATCAAAATATTACTCAAAAGAAGCCGTTAAATCAATGATTGATGATTATATACTTGATTTAAGAAGATGATATCATAAACTTTTTTTCAGTCTTTGCAAATCATTAAGAACATCTGCCGGTTTCTTTTCCATGGAACCGGCTAAAAAAACAGCTTCATTTATCAAATCTGTTATCAATTTTTTTTCGGCAAATACCCTTGCTTCCGGCATATGAAATCTCTCTTTTTTATAAATTGAAGCTTGAGAATCGATCATAGAAATTATCTGATTCAAAGCTCTTATTTTTTCATTATCATTTTTCATTATTTCTCATTTTTCCTGATTTAATATCCGGTTGTAAAAATACGATTGCTTGACTTTATCGAAATATTCTGATATTTCGAGTATGCTTCAGACACTTTTTTCCAGATTACAACCGCATTTTCATTTAAAGCCCATCCATCAAGAACTGCTTTTAGCAAATATCCTTCCGGAGCAAGAAGACCATTTGTCCATACCATTGGTTCAATCTTTGTATTTTTCAGATACGGCATAAAATAATTCTTACTGTAACATGCAAGAATTACAGCTTTTCTTTTTTCATTATCGAAAATAAATCTTGTTTCCGGAGTAAAATCCATTAATCCGTTATGGCCTGAATAAATTATAAGATCAGATTCTTTACCGAAAAAAAGATCCGTCCTGTTCTGAATCTCAAGTTTTTTCTTTCCTGAAAGATAACTTAAAAAATCATTTACACATATATTAATATAAGACCCGTCATAGGCATCTGCACAAATATAAAAATTTTTTGTTTTATGCTTCAGAATTAATCGGTTAAGAATGTAAACTTCCGGGTTTTTTATGTTGGCAATAATTTTCCAGTTCCCACTATTTCGTTTTATATAACTGTAAAATCCATAATAGGCTCCCCAATATAAATTAGTAGCAGGATTCTGCCCATTTCCCAAAGAGGAATTTACTTTAACTATACCCTGATTAAGGTTATCACACAATGGAATCAGTATGTGACATGTTTTTACCTTATTTTCGGCAATCAAAGATATCTTGATTGATAAAACTACTACAGATAATATTAGTATTATCCTTATATAATATTTTTTCATAAAAATCCTTCTTTTTCAGCATTTGCTTTTTATTAAACAGAAGTTTAAGTCAAAAAATTTATAAAGCCTTAAATTCTTGTTGTTTAAAATTTACTTTAATTAATATTTATCCTGAAAGACAGCACAATTTATCATATTTTCTTATTTTTTTTTGATAAGTAAAAATAACAAGATATTACTATTATGTCTCTTACCTTATATTTATAAAACTCGAGGTTCTTATGTATAACTGGATGCAGACTATTTCCGAAGAAATATTCAGATCAAAATATATGCTTCATGGAGAAAATAGTGTTGAAGAAGTATTTGAAAAAATCGCCGATGAAATTGCATCAGCTGAAACATCAAACAGGGAAAAAATAAAATCTGATTTTTATGAATCTATGATTTCAGGAAAGTTAATTCCAGCCGGAAGAATTCTTGCAAACGCACGTCCCGGCAGTAATATGAAAAATTATAACAACTGCTTCACTATTGATATAGAAGATTCTATGGAGGGAATTTTCGATTCACTTAAAGAAGATGCTATGATCAGTAAAATGGGAGGAGGAGTGGGTTTTGACATCTCAAAACTCCGCCCTAAAAATTCAAATCTTTCCATGGGAGGTGAATCTTCAGGTGTAATCTCCTTTCTGCGTATTTTTGATCAGTCTGCTAAAACTATAATGACTGGGGGACAGAGAAGATCAGCCCATATTGCCCTGCTTGATATTTCGCATCCGGATATTGAGGAATTTATAACAGTTAAACAGGGAGAAAATAATAAAGAATTAACTCAATTTAATATTTCTGTTAAAATATCTGATGAATTTATTCACGCAGTTGAAAATGACAAGGACTGGGATCTTGTATTTCAAGGCAAGATATATAAAACGGTAAAAGCCCGGTATTTATATGATCTGCTTGCAAAAAATTCATTTATTCATAACGAGCCGGGTATTTTCAATTCCGATAAAATTGAAAAATACAATAACGGTTACTGGGCTTTTAAACTGGATCGAGTAAATCCCTGCGGAGAAATCGTAATGCCGGCCTATTCACTCTGCTGCCTTTCAGCCGTAAATCTGTCAAAATTTATTGTAAATGCATTTGAAGATGATGCATATTTTGATTATCTGGAATTTGAAAAATATGTCAAAATAGGCGTTCGCTTTCTGGACAATGTTCTTGATAAAACAGACTACCCTCTGGAAAAAATAAAACTGTTTTCAAAAAAATGGCGTAGAATCGGACTTGGATTTACAGGTCTCGGCGATGCCCTGGCAATGATGAAAATCCCATACGGAAGTGAAAAATCAATTGAAACTGCAGGTAAAATCGCAAAAGCCTTAAGAGACTATTCATATTCCGCAAGTTCGGACCTGGCTGCTGAAAAAGGTTCTTTTCCGGAATTTGATAAAGATAAATTTCTTGAAGCGGAATTTGTAAAATTACTTCCGCAGGATATACGCAGTAAAATTACCGTAAATGGTATACGGAATATCCAGCTTAATACTGTCGCACCTACAGGTACTATTTCACTTTCTGTCGGACAGAACTGTTCATCAGGAATTGAACCTATTTTTTCACTGGAATATAAAAGAACAATTCGTACAGGCGTAAATGATGATACACGCACTGAAAATGTTTATGATTATGCATGGCTGCTGTATAAGAAAAAATTCGGTGATAATGCGGATGTACCTGATTATTTTACAACAACCTTAAATATTGATCCGTATAAATCCATTGATTTTCAGGCAGAAGTACAGAAATACATTGATCATTCAATTTCAAAAACCCTGAACCTTCCTTTAAAAACCACATTTGAGGAATACAAGCAATTATACATGTATGCCTATAAGAAAGGAGTTAAGGGATTTACCACCTTTAATCCGGAAGGAAGCATGAAGGGTATTCTTGAATATAATGATTCCGCAGAAAAGAAAAATATTGTCAGACGGTTTGCTCCCGAAAGACCGGAATCAGTAGAATGCGAAATTCATACTATAGAAAATCATGTAAAAAACTACATAATAATAACGGGATTTTTCAATGGAAGTCTTTACGAAATATTCTGCATTGATGACAACTTAAAGGAAATATCAATACCTGACGGTACAAAAGGAACAGTAAAGAAAATAAAAAGCGGACATTATAATCTTTTATTCTCCATTAACGGCAAAGAATGCATCATTGAAAATATTACAAAACAATTTGATTCTCCGGATGCATCGCTTGCAAGACTTGTATCCATGGCTTTAAGACACGGTACTCCTATTCAGTTCATTATAAATCAGCTGAATAAGGATTCAAATTTCGTCGATTTTGAACGCGTTGTGTCAAGAGTTCTTAAAAAGTATCTTAAAGACGGAGAGGAAGTTATATCAGGTAAAAAACTCTGTGAATCCTGTTCAGCTCAGCTTGTTTTTAAAGACGGATGTGTTGTCTGTCCGGATTGCGGATGGAGTACATGTGCGTAATATAATCCTAATGACCTAAAACCGGAAACATATATTATAAACTGATTTAAGATATTGACATTATCAGTATAAATTATAAAATTATTCTATGAAAAAACGGAAGAAACTTACATATCTGATTTTAACTCTTTTTATAATATTATTTATTCCTGTAATCAGCTATACCGACAACATTATTAAATATCTTGCAGTTCAGGGAACAGGTCAGGCTTCCTTAATAATCAATTCCAGAAAAATTGATTATTATCTGAAGAAACCGGATTTCCCTGAAGACAAAAAAAACCGGCTGCTTTTAATCCGTGAAATACAGAATTTTGCAGTATCAGATCTAGGACTTAAAGATAATGGAAGTTATCATAAAATGTATGATCAGAAAGGAAAACCATTATTATGGCTTGTTCAGGCCTGCCCTCCCTATTCTCTTGAACCCCACAAATGGAAATTCCCGGTTGTTGGAAGTCTCAGCTATAAAGGTTATTTCAGAAAATCCGATGCACTTAAGGAAGCTGATAAATTAAAAAAAGCGGGTTATGATGTTTCCATCAGAAATCCATCTGCATGGTCAACATTAGGTTATTTTAAAGATCCTGTTTTTTCAGAAATGCTGAACTGGTCCGAAGGTGAACTGGCAAATGTAATACTTCATGAAATGACGCATGGAACAATTTTCAGAAAAAATAATCTTCAATTCAATGAAAATATCGCTACCTTTATAGGAGAAAACGGATCAATCGCTTTTCTTGAAAAAAAATATGGAAAGAAATCAAAAGAACTTAAAACATACATAAATGAAATCCATGATGATAATTTATTTTATGATCATATTATGAAAGGAACTGTGCAGTTAAATAATTTATATAATTCATTTACATCCGATATGACTGTAGATGAAAAAAATATAAAAAAAACGGCTCTTATAAAAGAAATTATAGGTAATCTGACAAAACTTCCGTTTAATAATAAACAATCTTTTGAAGGATATAAAGATTTCACTCCTAATAATGCATGGTTTTCAGGATTCAGGACATACAGAAATGATTTATCGGATATCGATAAAGATTTTAAAAATGATTTTGATTCTGATTTAAATAAATATATTATTTATCTTAAAACTGTCAAATAGCAATTATTACATT
>JAFGJZ010000006.1 GCA_016928815.1 Spirochaetota bacterium | reverse complement strand
TCTGAATCCGGGAAAAGAAACGAAAGAAAAATTAATGAAAAAAATTGCATAAATAAGCGACAACTATGTTGACATCAAGCGATAATGAGCTGTTTATATTTCGAAAATACCGACGACCCGTTTCAGGCTACCCGGATTCTCCTGAACAGAATGAAGCCGTTTGATGCTCTGTCCAGAAAAAGCAAAATTATACTCAAACCCAATCTGGTTGTCTCAAAACCTTCTTCTTCAGGAGCAACAACCGATCCCAGGATAGCGGAAGCTGTAATAGTATACCTGAAAGACCTGGGATTCAGTAACATTTCCATCAGAGAAAGTTCCTGGATAGGTGACGATACCAAAAAGGCATTTAAAGTATGCGGCTATGTGGAACTTTCAGAAAAATACGGAATTCCCCTGTTTGATCTGAAGGGTGATACTGCCGTTGAAATGGAATTTAACGGATTCAAAACAAGTATTTTCAAATCAATTTCTGAAGCCGACTACCTGATCAACCTTCCTCTTATTAAAGGACACTGTCAGACAAAAATCACATGCGCGTTAAAAAATCTGAAAGGATGTATTCCTGACAGTGAAAAGCGGAGATTTCATTCCGAAGGACTTCACCGGCCGATTGCCTGTCTCAATGGAATGATAAAACAGAATCTTATCATTGCAGACGGATTTATCACAGATCCGGGTTTCGAAGAAGGGGGAAATCCAAAGCAAATGGGAATCATCGCAATTTCGGATGATCCGGTAATGATGGATTCATTCGCCGCATTTAAACTTGGCTTTCATCCCGATGAGATAAAATATCTTAAACTTTGCAGGGAATACGGTTTCGGTACATATTACCGGGAGAATTCCGGTAATGATCCGATAGTACGTGCTGATGAAAATTTAAATAATATCAGGATTCATCAGGAAAACGCCTGTTCAAACTGTTATTCAAATCTCCTGTCTGCGTTAAAGAAAATAAACAGCGGTAATCATGAATTCAGGGAAGATATATATATCGGCCAGTCGTACAAAGGGAAAACATTCAGCGGAACAGGTATCGGCGACTGCTGCAAAGGAGCCTCACATTTCATACCCGGATGCCCTCCTTCAACAGATGATATTTATATGTATCTGGCAGATAAAAAATAACTTCAGTTAATTAATAAATTAATAAAAAATCCGATAAAAACAGAAAGTGATGTAGAAAGAAGCGTACCTATCAGGACATATTCAGCAAAATCCTGATCATCAAGTTCCTTAAAACGGGCAAATGCTTTTGCAGCAATTATAAATCCGATTGATGCAAAATAACCTGTAATTACAAAAAAGTAAATCAGCACTCTTTCCAGAATACCGATTATTTTCCCGCGGTTGAATTCCACTTTATTCAGCACAATTTCAAATTTCCCCTTCGATAAATTTTTCTTTTTAACCGGCTCAACGTTAAGTGTTTTAAGAACCAGTCTTATTAAATTATTTATTTCGTTAATTGAAAATAAGAATCCGCAGGCAACAGTTAGAAATATGGATGATATTCCGGAATGAATATTTGTGAAAAATACATTATTACGCTGTAGAAAGTTAAAAGCATAGCAATAAAAATCATTCAAACCTGACTGGTATGCACCGGAAAAACTGAAAAGAATCAGCATAACTGAAACCTGTATTATTCTGGCTGAATAGATGCCGGAGAAGCTCATTTTTTTCTCTGTCAGGTACACAATAAAATGGTATATAATCAGAAATAAAATGAAAATAACAAAATTAACTTTTACAAAAAGCATAATCAGAAGAAACTCAATCGTCAGCATCATCAGATTTTTAATTAGCCCGGCTGTTTTATCATTCCACTGAAACACAAGCCTAATCAGCAGCAGAATAAAGAAAATGTATGCAGCCGACACGGTCATTTTTTAAGATCACCATTACTGATGAGCAGTTCAATTTCGTTAAAGACCACGGCAAATTCCCTAATGCAGTTTGTTTCAGCCACTTTGTAAACTCCGCGTTTTGAAATTTTCAGATCCACTGCAATATCATCAAAATTTTTTCCATGCAGCAGTGAATTGAATATATATAGACTGTTGTATTTCCATCTGTCCATTATTTTATTCATAAGATTAAGATTTTTATTTATGAACCTGAGTTGATTAGCGTCACCTGAGTTTATCTGTATAATTGAATAATCTATTTTCTTTATATCCTCCATCTGTTTACGTGCATTATAAAAAGCCGGACCATCCATTCCGATTGAAGAATCAGTTTTTATTTCAGTAGATATTTTGCCAATACCGGCTGAACATCTTAACTTAACAGGGAAAATTTTCATTAAGATACAAAAGTAATCCTTAATAACATTTTCGGGAGTAGTATAAACTGCCTGAAATTCATCTCCAAGAGTAACTGTATAAGGAGATATGATGGTTCCGGATTTTTCTGAAACAGCTGACAGATCTTTTTCAAGTTTTTTCTGAAATGCCTTTCTATTTAAAATCATTCTTGAATTGATTATATCTGCAATCACAACTGTATAATTCATGAAGCCCCTTGTTTTGAACTAAATTAGTTCATTATTTAAAAAAGAACCATATAAGTTCAAATTACCTAATTGAACTTATATGGTTCTACAAATCACAATTTGTCAAGCAGAAAATAACCTGGAATAATTGGTCAATTTTTATTTACTCTGAAATCTCATAAAGGACTCCGTTTTTTACAAAACTCACATTTCTTCCCAGACTTGCCGCCTGACGGTCAATCAGTCCGTCATTTATAAGCCTGAAATATTCTTTTCCGGCAAATTTCACCTTAACTGTTTTCTTATATCCGGATTTCTGAATATCCGAATCAATCCACGAAGTACCATTAAAATAAAATGATCTTCCGGCAGCTGTTTTCATCTGCAGTTTGGCACTTCCGGAATTCCGGTCAGATTCATTTATATATTTAAAATTATCCTTCTGACTGCTGTTGAAAGTCTGATTCATTTTCTGAATCTCGGAACTTGAACGAACCGAGCCTTCGCCGGTAGTATCAAACATCTGCTTATGTTCTTTTTTTACAGCCTCAGCCGGCATTGATTCATAGTCCGGAACCGCCTTAAGCATCAGCTGATCTTCATTGTGGATAACATTATTACGCACCAGAGCCCTTTCATCTTCAAGAATCAGATAACTTGTATAGGGAGTTATAATTCCATACTGCTTGGCAAGAAGCGTAATCTCTTCAACAAGTTCCCTGTTCTCTCCGTGCAGACGGATATTATCCAGCAGAAACGCCGTTCTTCTTAATGCCCATAATGGTGCAATGAAAGTATTCTCATTATTGCTTTTTTTGAAATTTCCGTTGAATCTGAATTCCTTTTTAACACCGTTGATTTTACCGCTTAATATTATTTCAGAATCTGAAAAATTTCTGAAACGCCCCAGTACGGATACCGATGAGCCCTTGTAAAGATCAGGTATTTTTCCCGGATACATTTTATTTAATCTTACTCCGCCGGTTACTTTAATTTCAACATCAGTCATTACCGGTGATGATACCTTATCAAAAAATGCAGCAATTTCTTTGTCAATATTCTCTTTGGGAGATATATATGACCTGAAAGTGCCGCTCATCTCCGTTATTCTGTCAAGGAGATGAGTATTTATATCATAGCCGATGCCGAAAGTAAATATCTTCAAATTCTTTCCCGAGGAACTTCCGATTATCCTGAGCAGTGCATCATCTTCTGTAATTCCGATTGTAGGTTTTCCGTCTGTAATAAATATAATCACATGCGGTCTGTCATTCCTGAGATCGGCAGTATTTATTTTTTTGAAAGCATCTTCCATGTTTGTTCCGCCCACTGCCTTGAGATTCTGAATAAATTTCCCTGCATCATTGAGGGATTCTGAATTTTTTTCAGTCAGTTTATTAAACAAAGTATCCGCTTCCGTTGAAAAACTTATAATCTGGAATCTGTCTCCATTGTTTAAGTTATCAACACAGTAGGTCAGAGCTTTTTTAGCCTGTTCCATATTTTCACCGCGCATGCTCCCTGAAACATCAAGAACAAATGTAACATCCTTTTCACTAACCCTGATGTTGTCATATTCATTGCCAGGATCAATATCCATCATGAAAAATCCATCTTCATTTTTTTCACCAGCCTGGGTAAAATTTGAAATTCCCATCGGTGACTGCTGTACTGCATAGAATATTTTAAAATCAGTATCAGGTTTTACATTATTCTCTTCATAACTTAACATCGCTGAAGAGGAATTTTTCCTTGCAACATCAATATTATGAGTCGGTGAGAATATGTTCTTAATTGCTTTCGAGTTACGGATGTTTACTGAAACTGAAACATCTTTCAGGGGTTTCGAAGAAAACTTTTCAGTATTAAGAGGATATGTATAACTGTAGAGATTTCCGTCAGACTGAATTATTTCTCGGTAGGATATTTTCACTCTTTTTGTCGAACGCGGTTCAATCGGGAAAATACGCACCTTCAGAACACCCTGGTCGGAATATTCCATCAAAGCCGGATCAATCATCTGTCTGACAATGTCTTCATATATCTGTCTTGCCCTGACCGAATCAAGCATTTCTGCCGGAGTGTCAACTCCGTTTATGTACATGGAAAATTTTTCTATTACGGCGCCCTTAGGTATCGGAAACATGTACTGACCTTCAAGATTTCTATCCGTCGGATTGTAGAATTCCTGATCAATCTCAGTTAATGCCGTCTTTTCATTTATTGTCACATTAACCCTGTGGTATTTAACTTCCAGTGGAAACGGATCAGGGCTTACACGCCGGTCAGGTACGACGATAAATCCGTCTGCAAAAACTGCACCGCTTAACATAAAAAGAATTGCACCCACTGATGTCGCATATTTAAAAATTTTCATTTCCGTCCTCCTGCAGTTTCATAAACTGTACAGATTTCATTTTTTGCCGGAGGCAGCCGTTCAATCAGCCTCCGGCGGAATATCCTAAACCTTCATTATTTAGAAAAATTGTAATTTTTCTTATTCGCCTGTTCTCTGACAGCACCCAGTACTGCTTCATCAAGTGTATTTTTTCCAGCATTTGCGGCTCTTTCCTTTGCAATATATTTTTCTCTTTCATCGGAAAGTTTTTTAATTCTTGCCTGAATTTCAGTCCGTTTTTTATCCATTTTCTCAACATATGCTTTTCTTTCTTTTGCGTTCATTCCTTTCATTTCGTCAGGAAGTTCGCTATCTTTCATATCTTCAATTTTAACTTCATTTTCTTTAACTGCATCTACCATATCCCATGTAGAATTTTTATACTGAACAGACGCTTTTGCTATTGACCTCTGCACAGCCACTTCTTCATTTATTTCACTGGCATTGGCATCCTGTTTCTCCTGACGTTTTTTCGCTGAAGCTCCGGCCGCACCGAATGCAAGATAGGTTGAATTAAGCTCCTGTCCGAGTTTTGCAATTTCAGCATCCTGAGGAGCCTCAATATATGCCACTTCTTCATCCTGATTTATTGTAATGTATTTTCCATCGCCCAGATCCGCTCCGTCTTTCCAGAAGGTATTAATCCCCTCTTTCGCATCACCGCAGAAAATGGTATTTACAATAATTCCCTTTGTAACAGAATTTCTGACAGATTTTTTGTAATCAACACTGCCCTGTGAAAAAGGTTCATTTCCTGCAATAAATATCATTTTCAGATCATTTCTGTTTCTGCTCCAGCTTAAAGCCTTTACCGCTCTGTCAATTACCTCACCGCAGTATTCCTCACCGCCGTTTGTAGTCAGCTTGAAAAGTTCCTCTGACACCCTGTCAAGATCGGTTGTTAACGGAATAATCTGACGTACATAACCTTCAGAAGAACTGTTGGAATCATTTCCGTATTCATAAAGAGCTACCTGCAGCTCCGGAACAGCGCCGTTCTTTTTAGCTGATGCAAGCTCATTGACAATTTTCCACAATTGACTTTTTGCCTGATTAATAAGGCCGTCCATACTTCCGCTTGTATCAAGCAGTATGGCCATCTGAATTACGTCTTTCTGCTGTGCCGTTACCTTTACACATGTCAGATTTGTTATAACTGCGGCTGAAATGAGCACTAAAAAAATTCTTATTTTTTTCATTTTATTTCCCCTGTTTTATAATTTATAAATAAGACAGCCGGATTAAAAATAAGTTCTGCTTTTTTGTAAAAAAGACAGGTTTTTTATGTTTTTTTCGGGGTAATAAAATATATGGAATAAGATTACTGAATATCAGTATACATCGTCATGTGTACCAATATTTATCAGTATTACATTTTTATCTGTTATTTCAATAGTTATAATCCTGATAATTTACCTTTAAGTTTATGTGTTCTAAGAGAATTATCAAATGGATCTTTTCCGAGAAGAAGTATTACATGGCGGAATTTTTCTTTTATTTCCGGATGCTTTTGGATGAATATTTTTGATTTTTTAGAAAAATGTTCTGTCCAAAGTAAATTATACATTTTAAATCCCTAATTCACCGAATAAATCATCCGCAGATCCTTTCTTAATTTCATTTTTGCCATACTGTTCAAATGAATAAAGAGTTTCATCTCCAAAATTTTTAGACAAAAGGCGTTTATAATTATCTTCTGTCATTATAACATATTTAAACTCTTCATCCTTTTTTATGTGAACAACCTCTTTTTTCAGCATAGAATCAAGAACAAGGGTATCTTTTAATTTTAATTCATCTATAGTTAAAAATGTCATAATATCCTCTCCTTTTATATGTTTTCATAATAAATAAGTTGAAAATCATTTTTCATCAATTTTCTTATTCTAAGATAATAAAAATGAAGATGTCAATCAATAAAGATTTAAGATTTTTTGATGTTATATTCCATACTACACCAAATAAGCACAGAAAGAATATTGATGCTGGAAATGCTCGAAAACTCTATTAAAAAATATCATAATAAAATAATCAGTGCAGCGGAATTCATTGAAGAGCTTATCGAACTCGGAAAAGACGTGCAGAAAATGGATAAAGAACCTGAAGAAATGGGTTTAACAAATTATGAATATGCATTTTACTGTGCTATTGCAAATAATGAAAGTGCACAGGAATTAATGGGTAAAAATAAATTACGTGAACTTGCAGTTGTTCTATTTGAAAATGTTAAAGCCAATGCATCCATCGACTGGACAATTAAGGAAAGCATAAAATCCAAATTATAAGTAATTATAAAACGAACTTTGAGAAAGTACGAGTATCCGCCTGACATGCAGATGATAGTAATAGATTTTATTATGAAACAGGCTGAATTAATCGCAAGGGAACTTACAGAGGAGAAGAGAGTGTAAAAAAGATTGTGTAAATAGCCATATCATATAAGATAAAAATCGGAGGATGATATGGCAAAAGAAAAAGATCAAATT
>JAFGJZ010000005.1 GCA_016928815.1 Spirochaetota bacterium | reverse complement strand
TTATTACCTGTATTCTGATGTCATCCGTTATAAGTGCACAAAAAACGGATATTCAAAGTCTTATTCATAATTTGGACTATGATTCACTTTTATCTGAATACAATGATGCTGAAAATTCCGGAGATTCATACAGTCTGCTTGAACTTAGTTATGGTCTTTCCGTCTCTTCAGACGGCAAAAACGGTCACGGCCCCCAGGGAACTGTTCATGCTGAAAAGGCTGTACGCTTCGGACAGATGGTCAATATTCAGAAATTATCACCTGAAGAAAAAATTTCATATCATTATTATATGGCCAGAATGTATAACAGACTTATTGACGGCCCATCATCCTGGATGAAATACGGAAAAAGTAAGGATAAAAACCTTCAGTTGGTTCTTTCTTCTGATCCGGAACATATCGGAGGAAACATCCTGAAGGCAGGTGACTATCTGAATATGCCTTCAAATATGGGCGGTGATGAAAAGAAAGGATTGGATATACTTCTGAATCTTGAAAAGAAAAGACCTTCAGACTATGAGGTTCTGAATAAACTTGCCCAGTATTATCTTAATAAAGACAATGGAGAAAAAGCTGAAGAATATCTTAATAAAGTTATCAGGGCTAATCCTGCGCATAAAAGCGCCAAAGACCAGTTGAATGAGCTCCTGGTGATGAAAAAAAATCTTAAAATCAGGAAAATAACCCTGAAAGACGGAGCTAAAACTGACAATAAACGCATTTTGAAAAAAATATCCAAATACGAAGGTACAGTATATGACTCTGGAAATAAAAATCTTATTACAGAATCAGCCGAAGAAATAAGTTCAATTAAGGGAATTGACATAAAAAGTATTCCTTTTTCAGAAACAGAAATCGATCTTCAGATTGAAGCCCAGGAAAACAATATGATAGTTTTCGGCGCACTGGGTCTTTTCCACATCTATCCCGATTATGACCGGGATCCTGAATATGACGGATATCCAGCCGTCATATATATGGATCAGAATTTTCTCGGTTCAGGAAATCAATTAATGGTCATGTATGCAGGAGTGTATCTGATGGCTGATTACACACTGAATGGAGTTTTTACAGACCGCGGACCTGTTGTCAAAACCAAGGTTAACGCGATGGTCCTGAGTCTCGGCGGAGAATCATATGAAAAAGGCAGAGTCGTGGATGATTTTGCAGTACATTCACCCATATATACTGCCGAAATAGAAATCGGGAAAGAATATGAAATAGGTTTTTCGTTTTTCATAAATAATAAAATACAGTACCATATATGGGAAACAGATGAGAAAGATGTAGATGTACCTTCCAATAACTTTACATACTCAATTTCATCACCCGTTGTATTTACAACAATTGATAAAGGTTTTCCTTCAAAACTTGTATTTTCTGAAGGAATCAGTATTTCTTTAACTCCTGAGCTTACATATAAACCCGGTTACGAGACATGGGGAAACAGATATAATCCTGAATATTCTTTCGAACACAACGGCAACCCTATGCTCAAATTCGAGACAGAAGCCGCATGGTTTTCAACTTTTTTCGAAAGAAATAATATCGGCGCAGTAATCAAATATATGACAGGCAGTAATTTTTATCAGTCTGAAAAGTGGACTGCCGGATCTGTAATGATGACACAGCCGGAAGCAGAACTTGACGGATATTTTTCAGGGGAATTTACGTTTAAAAACGGATTACTGGCAAACCTGAGCTACATGTATTCTATTCTTCCCGGAACATGGGTTGTATTCATGAAACATGACATATTTCATGATATTGACCTGAAAGACACCTATCAGGGATCAGCTTTTGGTACATCCTTTAAACTTCCATATGACATCGAATTTGCTGCTAAACTCGGTGTAGGCTGGGATGCAGAAAGAAATAACGACGACTACGGCTATGATTTTCAGGCAACTGCAATGAGAATCTGGTTTTTCTAAAACAGTAACTGCAGTTTAACGGTTCTGCAAATTCATTTGAATAGCGGAACCGTTTCAATTGAATTCACCCGAATATATGCTCAGATAAATAATAATAAATTAAAATAATTGTTGCCGGATAGAAGATTAAAATTTATTTATACTTAACTAATCAGAGGCTGACGATAATTAATTGAATCTGCATCTGAACATTACTGGGGAACTTCATGCGTTTGAAAATATTAATTCTAACACTTTCAATTTTAATACTATTTTTTATTCCTGGTGCTCTTTTTCTGGAAGGTGATACGGCAATTGAACCCGAACCCGCTCAAATTCCGGAAACCGTTTCGGAAGAGCCTGATGAGTTTGCTGAGTATGATCAGGAAATAATTGCAAAATTCACATCTCCTGATCTGTTTTCAGAAAATCATGTTCTTGCCTACTACGGCAATCCAAAATCAAAAATAATGGGAATAGTAGGCAGACTTTCCAAAGAAGATCTGGCTGCCAAGCTTTTAAAAACGGCAGCGGAATATGATTCCCTTAACGGCGAAAAAGGAGTAATACCGGCGCTTTATCTTATTTACGGAACATGTCAGCCCGGCGGAAACATCAACCTGATGGACAAGACTCTGCTTGAAGAATATATTCATTTTGCGCTTAAAAAAGGATTCCTTGTATATATTGATCACCAGATAGGAAAATATTCGCTTGATAATGCACTTGATGCAATTCTTCCTTTTTTAAAATATCCCAATGTTCATCTTGCGGTTGATCTGGAGTGGAGAACATCACGTCCCATGAAAGAAATCGGATACATTCGGGCACAGGAGATGAACCAGCTTCAGATGAAAATGCAGTCATACATGATAAATAACGGCATAAAAGGCCAACGGCAGTTTGTATTTCATCAGTTTAATGCAAAGATGGTCAGAGATATTTCACTTGTAAACGCGACATACGCTCCTGTAATTCTTGTTCATGCAACCTCAGGATGGGGAAAACCGTCAGTAAAACTTGCGACTCATTCAAGAAACGCAAAGGCCGTAAACATCCCTTACAAAGCTTTCAAATTGTGGTATTTCTATTCAGAGAAAAAAGGAGTCCATTATGATAATCCGATAATGTCTCCGGCAGAAGTACTTGCCCTTGATCCTCAGCCCGGAATGATAATTTATCAGTAATAAAAATAAAACTGCACCGGATAAACTTCCGCTGCAGTTTAAATTTCATTTTGTCAGAGTAAGAATATCATTTACAGCTTTTCGGTTCAATTTAACAAAATTTCCGACTGTTCTGGTATCTCCTGCAGTACATTTTTCAGCCATTTCCTGAATACGGTCATCTGTTATTTTCAGATCGGATAGTTTCGTACCAAGACCTATTGAATGGAAAAAATTCTCCATTCTTTTTATGCCTTCAAGGGCAACAGCCTCAGGATTATTAATATCAAGATCAACATTCCATACCCTTACAGCCCATTGCACAAAGCGGTTCAGATCATGTTTGAAAGTATATTTCATCCAGGCCGGGAATACCACTGCAAGTCCCGCTCCGTGAGCTACATCATATATGCCGCTTATTTCATGTTCAATGTCATGCGAAGCCCAGTCACCGATACGTCCGGTAGTAAGCAGGTTATTATGCGCGATTGTACCTGCCCACATTAATTCAGACCATGAATCGTAATCGGTGGAATTTTCAAGTACTCTGGGTGCCATCGTTATTACGGTTTTCATAGTCGCTTCAATAAGCCTGTCAGTAAAAGAGACATGGGTTACATTAGTAAAATAACGTTCCATCAGATGCGCCATTATATCAGTTGCACCGCATGCAACCTGAAATGCCGGAAGAGTAAAAGACAACTCCGGATTAAGAACGGAAAATCCTGGATAAATAAGATCCGAATTTACAGCACGTTTAAGCTGACCTTCCTCTTTAGTTATTACAGTTCCGGTACTTGACTCACTGCCTGCTGCAGGAATGGTCAGAACGGTACCTACAGGTAAAGCAGATTCCGGTTCTCCTTTACCGAGATAAAAATCCCACACATCACCTTCAATTACTGCTCCCATGGCTATGGCTTTAGCTGAGTCTATTACACTACCCCCGCCCACAGCCAGAATCATACCGAGATTGTTCTTTTTACAAAGTTCAATGCCTTCATAGACAAGGCTGAGCCTCGGATTAGGCTTGACGCCTCCGAGTTCAATCCACTCAACACCTGCTTTTTTAAGGGAAGACTGAACTCTGTCAAGCAGACCTGATTTTTTTGCCGATCCTCCTCCATAATGAAGTAGAATTTTTTTACTGTATTTCGCTGTTTCCGCTCCTGTTTTATCTTCAGCATTATGACCGAAGATAATTTTAGTCGGGTTGTTAAATTCAAAATTTTCCATTTTACAATTCTCCTGTAATTTTATTAAATATCCGGCTGTTCCTTCTGAATGACCTGCGGATAAAACTGCATTTTCTGTAATTTCAAAACATGCAAATCATGATGCTTCAGTAATTAATGAAGTATCCAGTTACTGATTATAACACAAAAATTATCAATTCAAGCATTTTTTGGAGATAAATGTGAACGAAAAAAATAAAATTTACAGATACGTTGTTTTATTCCAGTTTAACAACGATATTTCTGAAAAAACTATCAGGAAAATTGAGAAAGCTTTCCGGAATTTGTGTAAAAATCTGGTTTCTGTAAAAGATTATGAATGGGGAATAAATTCCAGCACTGAAAATCTGACTAACGGATTTACACATTGTTTCATTGTCACTTTTGAAGAGGAAAAAGTCCGGGATCTGTATCTTACGCATCCTGAACATCTCGCTTTCATGCAGAATTATCCTGATGCAAATTTAAAAAAACATACGTGTTAGATTTTATACCTAATAACTGGGAATTTTAAGAAATCTTATATTAAAAGCAGACTTCTATTTATAATTCGAACATGATTAAACTATAATTTATTGGCGTTTATCGATAGGCTGCTTATTATTGCTTTCGATTAGCTTATGGAATACAATTTTACCTCATCTTTTCAATTTCATCCATAGTAAGACCCGTATAGCGGGATATAAATCGTATATCTACTCCATCAATCAGCATCTTTTCAGCTGTCTGAATTTTTTCTTTTAGTAATCCTTTTTCAATGCCCTGCTCAATACCTTTAATATATGCATTGTTTATTGAACGATCAAATTTCTCTGCAAACCCCATTGGCAAAACCTCCATTGCATTATCTAATTTATCAACTATTTCGTCCTTGTCAACTTTTATTGCATGTGAAAACCAGTTTCTAAAAGTTTCAATTAACTCCGGTTTTTCTTTTTCCAATAATTGAATTAAAATATCAATTTCAGATTTAATTTTTTCAGGATTATTATTTTCTACAAAAAACACAGCCGCAATAAAATTCTTAATTTCAATAATAAAGCTGTCAGAAAACTCATTTTCAGCTATTTTACAATATTGAAAAAATGGTAAATATTTTTCGGGAATTGCTGTTTTTTCAATAAGATTGCGTACATTTACCGGGGAGCTCCACTTTCTCTCTCCATTGTATAACATTACCGGAAAAACAGCTGGCAGCTTTTTTACATTCTGTTCCCGAATAAGATAATCATAAAATTCCATGATATAACGGAGCATTCTTTGTGACATAAATTTTTCAGGTGAAGACTGAAATTCAATCAAAAGAAAAATATATATTTCAGAATTTTTAAAATTAACTTTATAAAGAATATCAGCTTCGCGGTCAATAAATTCAGCAGTAATGAACGATTTATCAATTTTGAGAAGTGAGTCATAGTCAAGAAATTTTACAAAT
>JAFGJZ010000097.1 GCA_016928815.1 Spirochaetota bacterium | reverse complement strand
ATTCCCATTGATATTTTAACAGGTATTAAATTTTTATTAAAAAGTATTTCATTATATGATTCAAGACTGTTAAGAATCTCATTTCCGGCGTTTACTGCATTAAGAATGTCCTTATCTGATGAATCCGGCGTTCCGAAAACAGCCATTAATTCATCTCCATGCATTCCGAAAACTGCACCGTGATATTTAAATATGGTTTCACTTAATATTTTATAATATCCGGATAAAATTGAAAAAAGCTCATCTTCCTTGTAGGTTTCATTCATAACTGCAAAATCTCTAATATCTGTAACTAGAACTGCGGCATTAACAGATGTAATTTCAGTCTGGAAAAGTTTGGCGGATTTCGGAAGGAATTTCTGTGAATTCGAAATTGAAAAATATCTTTCGATTTGTGTACATGTATTTTCAAGAGAAGCACCTTTAAAAACCATCCGGTTGTAGCATTGTGAAAGATGATAGACTGAAATGGTAAACAAGGCGACTATAATTGTACTTATTATAAAATTATGAAGTATTACGGTATCCGGTTGAATTATATCCGCCGGTGAAAAACTCAGTTTTGTAGACGGTCCGGATATTGCAAAAAGCAATATTGCAATGTGCAGAATTACGGAAAAAGATCCTATAGTCAGTATTAACCGCTTATTGGTTGAAAAAGCGTTCATAAGAATGTAAAAAAGGCATACCGGAGTAATCATGGTTTTTGTCATAAAAGCCCTTTCAGCGGTATTTCCCAATGCAAAGTGCCATATTAAAACAAACAGAGACAGTGTAATAATATCAATAAATGCCCCTGTCCATAAATAAGCTGAAATTCGGCATGATTTATTTAATTTATATGCGGAAAAAGCAGAAAATATCATAAAAAGAAATAACGTAATCGCTGATGCAATTTTAATTAAAAGAGGCAGAGGAGTTAAAAATATGCATATAAGAAACAAACCTGACACTAAAAATCTTAGGACTGAAATGTATCTGCCGTATTTTAAATCATGTTTTTTCTGAAGTGATTGAATTATTTTTTTATTTGTTTTCATGATTAAATTAAACAATATTAATGCTTATTAGTAAACAAATTTTTATCGGCTGCCTTGTGATTTTATCAAATACTGCTGTTTTGTTTTTCAAAAAGCGTTTTCAGACAGGCACTTGTCCTTTCAAAAAGTGCAGCATCATTAATTTTAAAATAATCCAGAACTTCATTTTCGCAATATTCGAAAAAGAAACGGCCGCTTTCAATATTGCAGATTTTATTTGCAAGATATATGCAGAAAACAAGCGGTTTATATGCCTCTTCAACAACAAGAGGATTATGATGGTGTTCTATTGATGCGATCAGATAGTCGGGAAAATTCCATTTTTCCGCGATAAGTTTTCCAATTTGCGAGTGACTTACTCCGATTGAAACCTCTTCAATTACGGTTGAAGTGCGCATTTCTCTTGTTAAAGAAAGGTCGGATATTTTATTGGACAGTTCAGGACTGATTGATAAAAGAATAATTTTACCGATGTCATGAAGAATACCGGCAAGAAAAATTCTGTCACTGATGGAATGCATTTTATATTTAATAGCAATACTGCGCGCATAAAAAGCGACCTTATTGCAGTGTTCCCAGATTTCCCGGAAGGTTCTGTATCTGTCTTCAAAAATTTTTCTGGCGCTGGATGCAAGAAGAATGGCTTTCAGATTTGAAATACCGATTACTTTGATTGCATCATCCAGTTCTTCAATTCTTTTTCCGGTTATAAATCCGGCGGAATTGGATAATTTTAAAACAGATACGCTTAGCGCCGGATCAATCTGAATTTTTTCAGCAAGAAGTTTTATTGAAATATCAGGATTGTTGCAAAGGTTCTGAAGTTCTGTAATATATTCCGGAAATGAAGGTAATTCCTCAACTTCATTTAATATTTCATCTTTAATGCCTGAAGATAATTCTACAGGTGAAAGCCTATACGGTATAAAGAATTCGGATTGTGTGAGAATTTTATTGGATTGAACCTTGAAATGATCTTCTCCGATACCAGCATTCCGTAAAAACAGAATTGTCAGAAGAATGCCAAAACCTTCGCCCTCGGAATCGTCTGAAATATCCATACAGGCTTCAGCAAAATTGTTATATTTTTTGGCTTCGTTAATACGTTTTTTTACTCTTTCAAGTTCATCAGGTAAAATCGGCGCATTATTCTGTACCCTGATTTTAATTCCGCTGTTTTCCTTTTTAATCAGAATATCCACATGATATCCGTTTTCTTTCAATTCCTTGTCGATTATTTCACGGTTAGAGATTATAAAGTCCTTGAAAGTCTTCATTCCGATTACGTAATGGTCCTTATCCTCAATTATCAGGTTCTGACGTTTGAAATAGACACGCTTGGAATTGGCTTTAACCGCATTTACGATCATTTCCCTGATGATCGTTTCAATCGTACTCTGAAGAAACTGAAGATCGTTTTTCGACAGAATTTTTGAAAACAGAGAATTGATAAATCTTGTAACATTTCTATTATGATTATAGAAGGTGAGTTTTATTGCTTCACCTGCTTCAAGTTTTGATGATAATTGAGAAGTCTGATTGATCATTTTAGTATCTTATTTATTTTATTTTTGATATACAGTATTTCGAATTGAATGAAACGTCAAGGAATTATTTTTAATTAAAATTAAATAATAGGTTCTAAAAAGTCTGAAATGTAAAATTTCCTGATTTTATAAAAATCAGATTAATTTTTAACCGCCAGAAGCGCATAATATGTATTTATATATTCATCCAGTTCGGAAGTGCCGCCGTTATTATCTTCATAAAATCCGTTAATACTGAAGCCAAAATCAATCTGACCTTTTATTACATCTTCCAGTGAGTGTCCGAATTCAAAAGGAATCTTGTTTTTGATATAATTTTTTTTCTGTCTGTCTGTAAAGGTGTCAATATCAGAGTGAGGAATCGAATACTTAATGAGTTTATTACGGTTCTGCAGATCGGAGTAGTCGAAAATATAGATCAGCGGATTTACGGCTCCTGTTAATAGTTTTCCTCCTTTTAACAGTACACGGCTGCATTCGCTCCATACAGGCTGTACATCTTCAATAAAGTGGATGCTTGCAGGATTTATGATCATATTAAAACTTTCACTGGAAAAAATTTCCAGATTTCTCATGTCTCCCAAAACCGTTTTTATCTTAAGATTTTCACGTTCAGCGGTTTCCATGTCCTGCTGCAGCTGCCGGGGTGAGTTGTCAAGAACGGTAACTTCAGCTCCTGCGGCAGATAAAACAGGTCCCTGCTGTCCGCCTCCTGATGCAAGACAGAGTATTTTTTTCCCGCTTACATTTCCGATCCATTCCTGTGGAACGGATTTTACCGGTGTTATTTTAATCTGGATGTTTCCTTTTCTGGATTCTTCTATCTGTTCACAGGTTGCCGGAACAGTCCATTCAGTTTTCTGCTCTACTTCATTGTCCCATGACATGCTGTTGTGCCGGAGAATATCGATTTTCATAATTTTAAGAATACCGCATTTTCGGGGTTGAAGCAATCATTATTTGACGGACTCAAAATAAATATGCAGCCTGTTATCCTAAAAATAACTTGACTTACACTCCTGATTATTGTTTCCTATTTGGAAACCTTTTATCTGACCGGACAATATAACCGCATACAGCAGGTTTCCGTATTGAGCACCGGATAAAATCCGGGTAAATTTTTATGGAGGAAATTATGATTAGTAAAAAAGTAATTTGTATGCTGGGATTTCTGGTTCTTTTTTCCGGAATGGTTTTTGCAAGCGACATGTCGGAAGCCGAACAGCTTAGGAAGAGATGTGAAACGGAATATGTTCAGATAAATATCTGCGTTACGAACTTTGGTGATGCAGCTGATAAGGAAAATCTCGCCAAAGGCGAAAAGATGATTAAGCTCGCAAAAGTAAAAATGGCACAGACTAAATATCCTGATTCAATTGCTCTTTTTAATGATTATATTAAGCTTCAATATGCATTATATGCAAGTCTTGCAGACAAGTATCTTGAGAGAACCGATATGATGATGGATGAAATAGCTATTGAACTTGTTGATTTTATTGACAATAAAAAGGTTGATCAGTATCTGAAAATGGCTTCACAGAATATAAAGGATGCAAAAAGCAATAAAGCCCAGAAATATGATAAGGTAGCAATAGATCATTGCCGTACCGCCAAGAAATATCTTTTAGCCTGTTACGGTGCTGCAGGAAAAGCCGTTCCGGAACAGTATAAGATAGATGCCGCTGATAACAATCTTAAAACTTTGTGAATCTTCACTATACGGGAAGAAATCTTCCCGTATTTTTGCCGGCTGAATTAAATGGAAATTAAAAAGAAACTTTATATCATAATATTTGAGTCGGATACAAAAGCCGGAAAAGCATTTGATGTTGTTCTGTTATGGGCGATTCTGATCTCCATTGCCGCTGTAATGCTTGAAAGTGTTGAATCAATTGAAAAGACAGCCGGAAGCTATCTCAGAGCGGTTGAGCTTATGTTTTCAGCCGTTTTTCTGATTGAGTATATTTTACGGATTTATTCATCCGAAAAAAGATTCGGATATATTTTCAGTTTTTTCGGAATTATAGATTTTCTATCCGTAATTCCCGGGTTTTTCAGTTTAACCGCAGCCAGACCGAGATTTCTCATTGTTGTAAGATCCCTTCGCATGCTGAGAGTATTCAGAATTTTCAAACTGGGAAGATATATGAAAGAGGGAGTTTTCCTGCTGAAAGCTCTGAAAGCCAGCAGGTATAAAATTACCATTTTTCTGGGAGCAGTCTGCACCATATTAATAATTGTAGGTACCCTGATGTATCTGATTGAAGGTGCTGAAAACGGATATACAAGTATTCCAAGAAGCATTTACTGGGCTGTTGTAACTCTTACTACTGTAGGATATGGAGACATTGCTCCGCGGACAATTACAGGTCAGACACTTGCTTCTTTTATAATGATTCTTGGCTATGCAATAATTGCAGTACCAACAGGTATCATTACAGCTGAATTGTCCGTAAGCAGGGATACTGACAATAAAGGTATAAAATGCAGAAAATGCAGTTATATCACTGATGATGAGGAAGCAATTTACTGTAAAAAATGCGGGTTCAAAATCAGACCCGGATTTAAGAAAATGGTAAAATAATATATCATGCTTAAAATGAGAATTAAGTATATCGTTTTGTCTCTTATATGTCTTTTATGCGGAAGTATGCTCGTATTATTCGCCGAATTTATCGGACCTGTACGCGGTTCAGCCGGAGATTTTTTAATTGTAATATTTATTTATTCCGCTTTGAAGATCTTTTTCCCCCTGATTTCGCCGCCTGTTTTGTCTGCTGCAGTATTATGTTTTTCTTTTACTGTAGAGTTCATCCAGCTGCTGCATCTTGACCGTTTTTTCAGTAAAGGTTCTCTTTTCATTGAATTAACTCTTGGTACTACCTTTGATCCAGTTGACCTTGTTTTTTATTCTGCCGGGTGTGCAGCAGTATTTTTTACAGATAAGTATTTTCTGAGCAGGGATTAAAACGGTTTATTAATAACTATCATAAATTTTCAATCCGATACCTAAAATGGGATTTCCACCATCAAGATAATGTCCGGCAAAATACAAATAGAGTTTATTATCATATTCAAGTGCAGACGGACTTCTAATTTCGTTAACAGTCCATGTATAATCGGTTCTATCCATAAGAGGTGAATTGTCCTGGGTCCATGCGGATTCTCCATCTGCAGAATATGCGTGATGGATTTTGTCCTGAGTCCATGGTGAGTTTAATACAACATCAACAAATAAATGAACCTGACCGTTCAATATAACTGCGTTAGGAGTAGAAAATCCTATATATTCAGAACCTGTCGTTCTCGGGTATTGAGCCAGGAGGGGAGTTAAAACCTGTTGTGGAGCAGTCCATGTGGAAGCATCGGCATTTGATTTTACCAGACCTATTGTCTGCCATGTAGTACCTACCGTCAAATCTGCACCAACAGCAGTAAAGTACAGATAGATTTTGTTGTTGAAAACAACCGGTGCAGGCTCGGCAACGGTATACTGATTGAAGTTAAGATTAGGTGAGTTATAAGGATCGGACGGACTTATGAGAGGATTGTTATTATCTCTGGTCCAGGTAATTCCATCCGGTGAAGTAGCATGGCCAATTCTAAAATGTTTAGATGCCATATCATCATCAAAAACTGTATCTCCATCTGCAGCTCCATTTCCATCTGATGCAGTATAATCATACTCAACGTCATATCCAGTATAAAACAAATGGTATTCGCCATTAAAATATACAACTGCAGGTGTTTCAACACAATGACTATCCCAGCCACTGGCTGCAGGTTGAAAAACAGGATTACCGCTGTTGCTGATTGACCAATTCACTCCATCAATGGAGGTAAGTCGGTATATCTGGACAATTCCATTCCATGAAATATCAGATGAGGCATACATTTCAAATTGTCCGTTTCGATAAAGAACATGCGGATCATTCCAGTGAGAACCGGGAAAAAAATCATCATTCGTAATAATGTTATCGCTTATATCGTTTCTATCAGATATTGAATTTTCTGAATCATTGAAACAGGAATTAAAATTGAAAATAGATAACAAAAGAAAAATTAAAAAAATATAAGCCCTTTTCAAACAAGACCTCCTTATTGCAATAAAGAAAATGTATGTCTATAAGTGGAAAAAGTCAATTTAAAGAACCGAATTAAATTTTTTTTATCACTACAATATTCAGATCCGGAAAGGGTTAGATAAATAACTGTAAACCGGAAAAGGTTTTGAGTGATTATTTAATATTTAAATGAGCCAGAAATCTGTTGTAGATGTCATTTTCATTAAATAATGAAAGATTTGTGATTATTCCGCCTGCCATATCTGTGTGTCCTCCGCCGAAACCGATACCCTGAAGAATTGTTTCGACTATCGCTGCAGCATTCCATTCGGGATTTTCATTTCTTATTGAGAAATTGATTTTTCCGTTATTTTCCGCACAAAGAACCGCAAAATCAATTTCTTTCAGAGAAAGTACAAAGTCACCCAGTATTCCCAGAAGATTCTGATTGCATCCGTCCTTAAAATAGCAGAATGCGAAATTTCTGGTTATCCGGAGATTGTTTATTGCATCCTTATAGAATTTAAGATCCTTTACCTGGATATAATTCCGCAGAATCGTATTGACAAGACGCATGTCAGCAAGAGAATATAATGTACTGTATGCGGCGACATCATGGGAAGATACATCTCTTGTCAGAAGTGCTGTGTCCATGTTGATTCCGATCATCAAAGCAGTTGCTACATTATGTGTGATTTCAATGTCCGACTCCTGAAAATAGCTGAAAATTACAGAACTGCAGGCGCCGTAGTCACTGCGTATGTCGCAGAAAGGAACATCATCCGGTGAATCAACATTGTGATGATCAATTACTGCAATCTCATCTCCGATCAGATCCGTGACATTTTTATTATGCTTGCAGCCGTCTACAATGATGATTTTATCTTCAGCGGTGAGATTGTATTCATCAGAATGCCTGATGTCTATTTTTAGCGCTTTTATCATGTTTTTGAGAGAGTCACGCTGAATTTCACCTTCATATATCAGTATTGATTTTATGTTAAACTGGTTGAGAAAGGATTTTAATGCAAATGCGGATGCAACAGCATCATGATCGGGAAAATTATGGGTCTGAATGTAGACAGGTACTTCCGGATTTAATGAGGATATCAGTTTTTGTATTTCAATCATGAGCTCCCTCCTGTGTCCAATTTCTATATTATATTGTTATTTTTCAATTTCAAGATAAAAATTTTATAGTAATATATGATTTATTTTGTTTTAAATTTCTATGTTTTAAATGTACCAAATTGGGACTGCTGTAACATTTTTTGATAGAGGAATAATATTCTGGCGAAAACAAAGAAGCGCACCTTCTCCAATTTCTTTTTTGAGTGAATTCAAAACATTAAAATTCCGTATATCTGATAATGCAGGGGTTGCAGTTTTTTTTACTTCAATCGGATGAAGTTTTCCGTTTGATTCAATTATGAAATCAATTTCTTTCTGATCATCATCACGGTAAAAATATATGTTAGGGTCTTTCCCGTTGTACCAGTAACTCTTGATAATCTCAGTAAAAACGTAGGTTTCCAGGATCGCTCCGCTTAATGCTCCGGCTTCAAGTGTTTTAAAGCTATCCCATGCTGTCAGATATGCACAGAGTCCTGTATCCATGAAATACAATTTAGGAGTTTTAATTATTCTTTTAGTAATATTGTTGTAATATGGCTGCAGTAATTTTATAATACCGGACCGTTCTAAAATGGATAACCAGGCTTTTGCTGTTTTTGAATCAATATTTACATCTCTTGCTATGTCTGCATAGTTCAGTAATTGTCCGGTTCGTGCTGCAGCAGAACGTAAAAAATTGTAAAATGCTATATCATTATTGATCTGATATGAATCTTTTACATCCCTTTCAATATATGTTCGAATGTATGATTTGTAAAAAAGATCTCTGTTTCTGTTTTTATCATTAAACAATTTCGGAAAAGAACCGTTCCAGATAATTTTATATATATCGGTCAATGTCCGGATTTCCGGATGATTTCTCTGCATAATTTTAAGTCTGTCCGCTGTTGGTAGGAATGGAAAATTCTGATCGGCACGATTTGACATTTCAGCATATGATAAACCTAATAAATCTATTACAGCAACTCTTCCAGCGAGAGTTTCCTGAATGCCTTTCATTAAATGAAATTTTTGTGATCCTGTTAACCAGAAATCACCGGATTTTTTATACTTATCAACATAAATTTTTATGTATGAGAATAATTCAGGTGCATATTGAACTTCATCAATGGTAACAGGCGGTGGGTTAATTTGTAAAAATAGGGCAGGATCGGTTTTAGCAAGATTACGCTGTTCAAGGTCATCCAGGGTTACATAGTTTCTATTTGTTTTTGCAAGGTTTTCAAGTAAAGTTGTTTTACCAACCTGACGCGGTCCAGTTAATAATAGTACTGGAAAAGAATTTGAGGCGCTAATAATTGTGCTGGATATTGTACGTGATAGCATGTACCCCTCTCTTCGTGCAATCGGGAATGTAATTCCATTATGCACGAAGCTGCTTGTTTTGCAAGAAAAAAATAGTAACATGTAAGAAATCAGGAAAACGTCCCTTTGGAGATATTTAATTAATAGAAGTTTAATAAGACAATAAAATGGATTCCCGTTTTCACCCGGAATTACGGCTTTACCTCAAGTTTTTTCTTTTGTGTGACCATTCAGTGTATTAAGTATAAAATCATCAAAAAAGCCCTTACCGGATTACTAATTCTTTATAAATTTGAACTTTACAACTTCTCTCTACTTCGACTTAAGTGAATATACTCCATCCCATTTTTTTGAAGGCGGTTTCTTCATGAATTCATCACAGCGCTCTATATATTTCAAAGACGGACCGTCATCGGGGATTATTTTTACAGCTGCTGCGAAAAACCTTCGTGCTTTTTTCCACTGTCTTTCATCAAACATCTGAAGCCCTTTATTATATTGTTCAATGCAGTCATACATTTTCTGCGGAAGTGAATCTTTTTCTCCAAGAAGTTCATAGATTACAGTCGGTTCGGTTTTTCCTACAACCCGTATGGTATCAAGTTTTCGTGCTTCAATTTGCTTTCGTACAGCTTTATATGTGTTTTCGCTTATCATTGCCTTTGTTGAATAGAATTTATTCGCACCTTCTAGACGGGACGCAAGGTTGACCGAGTCTCCCATTGCGGTGTAGTTCTTTTTATTTTCTGAACCCATGTTGCCGATTACGGCATCTCCTGTATTCATACCCATCCGTACATACAGAGGCTGCTCTCCCTCTTTAACCCATTTGTCCTGCAGATCCCGGAGTTTTTTCTTCATGTCGATTGCAGCATGACATGCCCGGAGCTCATGATCAGGATGAGGAATCGGAGCACCGTAAAATGCCATTATCGCGTCACCCTCGTATTTATCAACGTAGCCGCCGTGAAACATGATGATGTCTGTCATCTCAGAAAGGTATTCGTTCAGTCTTCTTACAAGTTCAGTCGCGGTTAGACCTTCTGAAAGTGTACTGAAACCTGCAACGTCCGAAAAGAATGTTGTAATCTGCCGGTTTTCACCTCCGAGTTTCAGTAAATCCGGATTCAGAATAATTTCGTTAATATATTCTGCTGAAAGAAACTGTGAGAATGCGCCTTTAATGTATTTTCTCTGGCTTTCCTCAGAGAGCAGTTTGGAGGCAATAATGGAAACTCCCGGAAACAGAAAGGCAAGATTAGTCCCAAGCTGATTAACCCAGATGTTTCCGAACATAAAAAGAAGCGCCGCACCGGCATTCAGCAGAATGAAAGAAGCAACTCCTGTAAAAAGAGCTCTTCTCGCAGACTGGCGCTGGAGAATCATTCCTGTAGCAATACAGATCAGTGCCATGATGAGCCATGAGAAAAGTGCAGGGATCTGTCTGATATATTTTCCCTGAATAACTGTATTGATTGTGTTCAGATAAGTACCGACTCCGGGATACTCATTATTAATAGGAATTGATGCAATATCAGTTGATCCGGTAGCAGTTAAACCGGTTATTGTAACTTTATTCCGCAGATTTTCAACCTGAACGATAAGATTTAACACCTTAAATTTCTGATTGAGAATCTCTATCTGATTTTTTTTGTTATCATCCGGATTTTTTTTATAGTCCTGTTCCAATTTACTGATAGTGCTCTTTAATTCATCAGTTAAATCTGTTTTAATTTTATGCAGTTCATCAAGATAATTATTAAGCTGAGAATTTAAAGTGTTTAATTCATCAGGATTTTCAGTTACATACATTTTTTTCTGCAGGTTATCAATATCAGTAAGTAATTTATTTTTCCGGGATATAACGGATTTTTCTCCGATTTCATTTAATATGCTGTCAGATGTTTCTGTAAAATTCTCATATTCCAGCAGTGCTGAGAATGGGAGTATGTGAAATGAGTTCTGACGGGGACCCGGTCCGGCCCAGTTGACGAAAATCATTCCTTCCTTATCGATAGGAATGCGAATCTCGGTAATATCCTTTTTAAGCGGATGAATTATGTTTTTTAAAAGTATTTCTTTTCCGGGAATAACTTCTACATCATTAAGAGTTATTTTCAGATCCTTAATAAGCATCATTACGGCAAGATTAAAATATAATCTGTTATTATATGCTTCGACCAGCTGCACTTTCCGTATTGTACCGTCTATATCTGTATATCTGTTTACAAATCCGAATGATTCCGCACTTGTAATGAATTCAGGAATCGGATAGACTATTCCGAATATGGAATCATCCACCATTCCAGAGAATTCCTGAATTTCATTTTCAGGTATTTGAATTGATGTTTTTGAATTGAAAATATTTATATATTCCTTGTATTCATCACTCTGCTGAAGAGCTAAATTGTCATTGGAAAGTTTATCGAGAGCAAAAGTGTAGCTTAAAATTGCGTGTTTATTTGCAGTCAGTGATTCTGCAAAAATGTTATCATGATTTGTGATGATGTTATACAGACTTTCCAGCTCTATTCCGCCGGTATCAAAATAATTCATTATCAGCTGATTATATAAATCCTGATTTACAAGTATAGGTGCTTTGTCCGGAAACATGATATCAAAAGCTGCTATTTCAGTTTTAACCTGACTTAAGGTATACAGTCCTTTCGCATAGACATTTCTTGTCCATGGGTATTGACCCAGCTGAGAAATACTGGCATCATCAATATCAACAAAATACAGTTTATCCCATTCAGCTATGGATGGTTTTAGCTTAAACCGAAGATCAAAAAGTTTAAGCTCAATGGATTGAAATGATTCTGTAAGACTCAAAGGGATAATAATCAGAATAGATATTACTGCAATTATTATCCCTGAGTATTTTTTTCTATGAATAGCGGATACTATGTCTTTCAGCGGTTTAAATTTCAAAATAACCTTCCAGTTTCTAGAATGTCAGATTTACTCCGGTTGTAATGTAATTGTTTACATTGTCGTTATCTCCATAAGCGGCACCCGGAATGAAAAGACCGTAATTTATGTAATAGGACAAATCATACAGTAATTTCCATTTTAATGAAAGGTCCACTTCCTGACCTACGTTGTAATCCGCTTCAGGTGCATCTCCGTTATTTATGGTTGAGTCCTTTTTCATTTTCAGGTAATAACCGTATTTACCGGTAAGCGAGAAATTCTGCAATGACCTGGTTTTACTGCCTGAAAAAAGAGAGAAGGAAAAACCGGTTCTGATAACATGAATGTTGCTGAGCCTGGGTTTAAGCGCATAGCCGCCGTTGAACGTTCCGAAGTAGACAAAACCGGTATCATCCTTAGTGCTTATGCTTCTGTTTGATGAAACGTAATTACCGCGGTCACTATCACCTGAACCCATGGCATATTGAAAAATCAGTATGGGATTCATTTTGGACTGGAAGAAATAGTTTGCTCCGGAATTGAATGCAAATGCATTGATATTAGCTTTTTCCTGTGTCGAAGTGATGTAGCTTGTACCGCGTTCATAGATGAATTCCGAGAAATATGAAAGATATTGAATTGCAACACCTTTTACTCCGAGACCGTAATACTGAGAGTTGTACTCTGTTTTATTCTGATCATCCTGTTCGGAGAAATCAAACTGCGCCATACCGAAAGTGTAAATTGACTGATTATAATAGTTAAACGTTAATTCACCGGCTGAGAACAGTCTTTTGGAACCGTCAGCTTCATCAGTATCATTTAAAGCGTACGGATTATTTTCCTTATAAAGAAGACCTGAGTAGGCAGTAAACAGTAAAAAGTCAATAATTGATGTATGAAGTGCAGCTTCGGCTCCGTCCGCTCTGCCGTCAAAAACGACACCTGAACCGACATTAAAGTATTTTCTTCCGGTTGAAAATTCAAAACTGCCCTTCGCATTTGCTGCTGAAATGAAAGCGAGATCAAGATCGAAAACATTCTGGTTTGAAAGAGATGAGTACATTCCGTCAGCTGCCGCAATTGCTATAGCTGAATCTGTCAGCCTGATATAAAGATAGCTGTTAGTCCACATGTATGATTTCACCCAGAGTTTAGTATTCAGAATGGCGGTTGAAAGGTAGTCTCCTCCGCTTATAACCGAAGCCGATACCGGATTAAGAAATGCTCCGTACTGAATTCCGTTTCTGCTCCATGATTTCCCGAGATAGTCGGATTTAAGATCAGGATCCGCATCTTCATCATAGAAAATGGAATTTAAATCGGTAACATCTTCAGGAGTCTGGGAATAGATATTTACCGTAAAAGTCATTAATATGAATGTCAGAATAAATTGTTTCATTGGTTTTCTCCTCTGAAATCACTGATCTTCTGAAAAATTTCAAGCAGCTCATTGCCGCTGATCAAATCATTTTCACTTCCGTCAACATCCATTATTCCGTATGAAACACAGGATCTGAAAGCATATCTTTCAGCTTTTGTAAGCGCAAACATGAAACTGTCTTTCAGATTAAGATGTTTTGCCGTCATGTAGGCGATCATTCCCCTTTTAAGCGGAGTTTCTTTTGCATAATCCTTTTTTACAATCTGTTTCGTTTTCAGAAAAGCTGCATTCCGTTCAAAGGTACCCGGAGTCTGATTGAGTTCATACATGAACATGGTTACTGCATCTTCATATGTTGCTGCGGGTTTTTCGTCAATTTCCTGAATGACATTTATCTGGTTTACATTCTGTGCGAAAATTACCGATGATGCTGATATGATTAATGATATTATCAGTTTTTTCATAATTTTTTTCCTAATTTAAAATTTACCAGCCTGTTGTGGTAATAATCAGTTTGGTTCCCTTTTCCGTCTGACCTTCGAGAATTTGAGTATCACTTCCGCTGAATCCCGAATCATCATCGTTTCCAGCAAATGTTCCGGAACCGGAAGAATCATTTTCATCTGCTGTTACACCTTCTTCATATAATTCAACAGTACTCATATCTTTTACATCTGCAAGAATTTCCATATATTTTGAATGGCCTACTTTCTGCTGAAAAACCAGATTTCCGCTGATAATTGCTTTCTTTCCGAGCCTGTTTTCAGCTTCGATGATACCCTCAATAACACGGACTTTCATTCCGAAACTCCGTCCGTATGATACTTCTTCAATTGTACCCCTGACACTTGATGTCGCAACCGGCGTAGATACCTTGAAAACAGTTTTTACGTTTTTATCTTTTGGAACATTAACCTGAATTTTACCGCGCTTCAGGTTTATGTTGCTGTTGCTTGATACATTATTGTCCTTGCTGAAAACCTGCAGCATTGTAAGCGGTTTGATTTCAACTCTGTGATTGAATTTATTCAGTGAAATTACGGCATATGAATTTGCTCCTGTACTGATTTTTGTACCTTCCTGAATAGTCTGGTTTGCCCTTAGCGGAGCCCATGCATTCCCGTTTTTAAAGGCAACAGTTCCTTTAACGCTTACAACCGTAATTGCACCGAACAGGTCTGCGGCTGAAAGAAGAATTACGGTTAAAATTATTATACGGAATATATTTTTCATTGTCCGCCTCTCATAGTTATATTATTAAATATAAAAAATAACTGATTATTTTTCAATAACTTTATATAAAATTAAAAATAAAATAACTCTTTACAAACTCATTATTATATTATTAATGTTGATATATTATATCTCATAAACGTGGAATCATGGTAAAAAACTCAGTTATTACAGTGTTTTTATTAATTATGTTATTTGTATCATGTACATTGGATGATATGTCCAAAATTAATATAAATGTCAGTTCAGTTCCTGCTTCAGTTGTAAAACTGCATATTGCTGTATTAAACGGTGGGTCAATTGTCAGTCAGAAATCATTCTTGAGAAATGAGATAAATGCAGACGGATCAATTGAACTGACAGTTACTGCGGGAAATAACCGGGAAATTATACTTGTTGCCGAGAATGCGGCAGGACAGGCAGGTTATTTCGGAAATGTATTTGCTGATTTAACTCCGGGTCAGGTTGTTGTTAACATTGATATGAAACTGCCTACAGCAATTACTTTTACTGAAACCTATCCGGGTGGATCAATAGTTGTGATTTCTTGGACAAATTGTGGTACTTCTTTAACAAGATATTATTTTACAGATTTTGGGCATAATTTTTATTGGTCAGGGTATGAGTCCTCAGTTAGTTATAATTTTTTTACTACTCCATCTAGATCTTTAATTATTAAATTTGAATTTTGTAACGTACAAACAGCTGTATTAAATTGAATTATGATTTTAATGAGTATTTAGATTGGAGAATTAATTGAGTATTTTTTGAAACGAGAGGGAGCTAAAATGAAAACAATTAAAATTGCAGTTTTGATTTCTGTTCTTTTTATTATATTCGCATGTGAACTGGATAATGCGACTCCCATACGGATTGCACTTGTTACACCTCCGCCGGGAGTTGTTAAACTTCACCTTGCGGTTTTCAGCGGAGATGAAGTCCTTACCCAGACTTCCGTTGATGTAAGCGACCTTGCAAAAGATAACATGATTGAATTATATGTTTCACCGGGTAAAAACCGTCAGATCGTTATGGTGGCTGAAAGTTTTAACGCAAACAGAGGGGTGGGCTTTGCCAGTTATTTAGGTCAAAAAGTGACAGATATTTTTGCTGGAAAAGAAGTTTCGGTCGGCTTGCAGATGCATGCTTTAACTTATACACTCTGGACCGGTACCGGTATTAAACCGAAATTTTGGGCGACATATGATTATTCAAGAACACCATCTCCGAATTATACGGTAGAGTGGGCTTCTACAGAGATACCAGCTGTAAAATATAGAGTTGAAGAGGATTCACTTACAGGTTTTCAGTTGTTTTATGAAGGTTATGCTACAGGTTTAAATCGACTTGAGGTAACGGATGGAAATTCAGCATTTCGGATAAAACTGATGTTTGAATTTTGTAATTTGGAAACGGAATTTTCAAGTTTTTAATTGTGATTTTATCATTTCATACATTATAATTGTTAATGATATTTTAGTTTTTTTATGTGTTTATAAATGTAAAATAATCAAAGGGTATTTCTTATGAAAAAAATAATTTTATTCTTTGGAATATTTTTAAGTTTATTTTTTGTTTCATGTGAAGTCAATGACACCGGGTTAAAAATCAGAGTAAGTTCAATTCCGCCGCAGATAGTCAGACTTCATTTTGTAATTTTAAACGGTGAGAAAACTGTTACAAAAATTTCAGTTGCTGTCAGTGAACTGTCTTTAGATGGTTCCATTGAAATTTATACGCAGACCGGTAAGAACAGACAGATTATTCTCTGGGCGGAAAATGACAGTGGAGCTGGTGAATTTTTCGGCAGTTGTTTTACTGATATAGCAGGTATTAATGATTCAGTAAATATCCGGATGATTTCTTTCCTTACAGGCTATCAGGGTGTAAGAAATAATCTCCTGCTGTCAAGTCAGTGGAATGATATCCCCGGTGCTGTAAATTACATTCTGGAAGGCCAATCAGCGATAGCTGCAGGGTTTTTCGTAAAATATATAGGAACTGATAATTACTATTATTTCCCGTCATCACTTCCAACAGGTTTAAGAGTTCATTGCACTTCAATATTCGGAATTAACAGTACCTACAGTGCAATTTTTTAATTTCAGCAATGCATAATAAATTCACAGTAATTTTTTTTTTAGACGATGTCTTTAATATTTACAATTGGAACAAGTGAATTTTCTTTGGGTATATTAAGTTAAATACTTCTTTTAATTAATTTGGGAAATGATATTTTTTGAGCTATAAAATTACATTAAAAAGGCTATCAAATGGAAGCTATGGAAAAAGCTGTTTCCATATTTTTAATCATAGTCTGTTTCTCATTTTCTGTGACCTAACCTAAGTAAATTCGATAGTCTGCAATAATATAGTTTTCATAAAAAGTTAATAAACAACATTTTGTTATTTGAAGGAATCATATTTCTAAAACATTATTTTAAAGAATAATAATGAAAATTTGAAAATTGCGATATAATATAAGTAAAATTAGAAATGGGAGGAAGCTAAAATGAAAGCATTTAAAATTACAGCTTTTATTGCGCTTCTGTTTGTTATATTTTCATGTGAGCTCGATACCTCAGCTCCAATTCGAATTGGGTTAGTTACAATTCCATCGGAGGTTGTTAAACTTCACATTGCCATATTCAGCGGAGAAGATACACTTACTCAAACTTCTGTCGATGTGAGTGAACTTGCAAAGGACAATATGATCGAATTATATGTTTCACCTGGGAAAAACAGACAGATAGTAATGATAGCAGAATGTTATGACGGGGAAGGAACATATTATGCAGGGTATATAGGTGAAACATTTTCAGATATTTCTGCCGGTAAAGAAGTGTCAGTCAGTTTAAATATGGGGCCGTTGGAATATCTTTATTGGGATCCATATTCCGGAACACAGAAAAATAAATATTGGGTAACTTATTATGATAATCAGGGGTATTATACTTTTCAATGGAATTCAATGGGCATACCTCATGTGAAATATGTGGTTGAACAGTATACTATTATGACTTATGTTTATGACTTATTTTATGAAGGTTATGATTTAACCGCATCCGGATATAGTTTACCGAACGGAACTGCAAGTTTTAGGTTTTATCCGGTTTTTGAAATTTTTAATTTGAACGGCAGAAAAACATCATTTTAGAATTATATAATGAGGTGAGCTGAAAATGAAAAGGATATTTTTTTCGATTGGTTTACTTTTAAGTTTCCTATTTATATCATGTGAGCAAGTTGATTTGGAGACATTGCTTAAAATAAGCAGTTATATACCTCCTGAAGTAGTAAAATTGCATTTTGCAGTTTTAAACGGTGAAGAGGTACTTGAACAAAAAACATATATAAAATCAGAATTAAATAAAGCTTATATTGAAATTTATGTCAGTCCAGGGAAAAACCGCACTCTTGTTCTTGTTACGGAAAATATTAATGGTTTTGCCAATTATTACAGTTCAAAAACGATGGATATTGAAGCCGGGAAGGAGGTAATTGCTAATTTAAGTATGAGAGTGGCAGTATGGAGTCAAAGTCCAACTGGTACTCAAAGTGTTTTTAATCAGAACTATACTATACCTCATGTAATATATTGGGGATCAACCAATATAATTAATACGAAATATATACTTATTGAATCTGGTCCACCGTTTAATACATATTATGAAGGATATGACTTAAGTATTGATTTTGATATTGTTGGTAGCAACAGTTTATATTTTACTGTGGAATTTTATCCTTTTGGAATTAGAACGGATAAGATGGGATTTAGTTTTGTATAAAATTCTTAATGTGATCAAATAGTGAAAGATTTATCAGCGAACCGGATTACAGTTTGATATTGGAATCGTTTCATCCTTTTAACTTAGAACGAAGGAGTATTTCACAGGTTCTGGTTGATAAAATTATAAAGTTTCGTTTATAAATACTATAACATTCTTGCAAGTCTGAAACCCTGATTTGTTGGAATACTTGTCGGGGAAGTTGGCAGTTTGAAGACGACCTGATATGTTTTTCCAGTGCCTGCTACTTTGCTTCTACCGCGAGATACGTGACGTGTTCCGGCAAGTGAACGGATAAATTTGACAATCTATATTAAAATTAATTACTGCAACATCCGATTTTAGCTTGACGTTATTCCAATCAGACTATGATAATCAGTTGATTATTATTTAATTGATCTGTAATGTTATTACCTGCCATTTTCCTATCTGAAAAAATAATAAACATTTTCAAATTACGGGGAGTCTTTTATGAGAAAAATTATCTTCTGTGCAATTTACTGTTTATCTGTAGTTTTATTTTTAAGCTGTTCAGATATGATGAATGAGTATGGGTTGGATGGAAATGGAAATAATTCACAGAAAAAAATTCTTTTTGAAAGACCTTCGTTGATTGATTATGATAATTCCAGAATCAGAAATTCACATGTTTTAAAATTGAGAAATAATAAGGTTCTCCAGATTTATTATGATGAAGATGATAATAATGATAGCAAATTTGTAATTTATGATTCGCTGGGTAATGAATTGTTTTCTCCGGTAAAATTTGAAACAGATGATCAGGTTGGTGTTTATTCTGCTACTCTGTTAGCAAATGGTAAATGGGTGATTGTCTGGGCAAATATAAGCACATATACGATGAAATATATTATTGGAGATGAAAGTGGCAGTTTTGTGGCACCAATGACGGCAATCAATGGAAATAGTGCCAGTTATCCTTATGATGGAATGGCTGTTTCATTAAATAATGGCGGTTTTGTCATAATCAGCAGATATAATGGCGGATTTATTCAGTTTTTTAATGAAGACGGTCAGCCCACTATTACGAGGACAGTGCCAATAACCGGTCTTCAAAAATTTACAGAAAACTTCAGATCATCCATTTTAAAAAATGGAAATATTTTAATTGTTTTCTATGATTTAAAATATTACCAGTTCAATTGCTGTGTGTTTGACCAGGATGGTAATTTGATACTTTCAGTAACTCCATTTTATTCCTCTTTATCCGGAACAAGAAGTGATATCGGACAGACATTAGTTTTAAATAATGGGAATGTTGTATATAGTGATATTCGAAATTCAAAAATATATTGGGGCATAATAGATTCTGCAGGGAATATAGTTAAAAATTGTCAAATTATTAATGTTGAATATTCTTTGGGACTCTCAATTAGTAATTTACCGAATTCTGAATATTGGCTTCTCTCATGGACTGATTCTGAAATGGATTTATCGACAGCAAAAACTAAATATTTCGTATATGTTTCTGTAATCGATTTTACCGGTAATATTGTTATTGATAAAAAAATTATTTATTCCGGTTTTGATCAGGAAAGCCGTGTTTTCGGTGAACAAAGAATTGTTGCTTTTGACAATGGAGTATTGGCCGTTTATGGTAGAACATCATTTTTTGATATTTTGAATACAGGGATAAGAGAATTTTTCCGTTCCGGTTATTATGTTAACCAGAATGCATTGTTTGAATGATATATTTTCATTCTATAAAATCCATTCATCACGGAATCATAAACGTATTTCCAAGAACATTATCAGTCTTATCCGCTTCGAAGATTCTTGAACCTCCGAATCTGTCATCATCTACTGACACATAGATTGTTCTGCTGCCGGAAAGCGGACTGTTCCAGGTAAAAGAGACATCTTCATATTCCCCGGCATTGATGCTGTTATTCAGCGGAGCTCTGCCGAGGTATGTGCCCCCTGCTGATGGATTTCCATCAAAGAATGAAACAAATATTTCGGTTGTTAAGGCAACCGGTCCGCAGTTACCGACCCTTGCTGTGAAAGTGCATGAAGCCGGGAGTGCTGAAGAATCAATTCTAAGCCATGAGGCTGATAATTCACATCCGAAAGCTGTAGTAGCATAAACAGGTGCCTGGCGGAAGCTGTTATGAGTCAGCCAGTAATTGTCTTCAAGCATCGGTATGATTCCGGTCTGGCTTACATTGTCAATGTGATATGCGTTCTGGTTCCAGATTTTTGTTGTATTCATCCATGATTTATCTGCATCACCATATACTATGAAACCATGATGGCCGTAATTAAGTGCATAGTCATTGGCTGATACTATTATTTCAGCCTGACCGTCATTGTCAACATCTGCAAAAACAGGAAGCTCCAGAAACGTCCCATTTCCGACTTCCATTTCATATTCGATGGACCCGGTTGAACCGTTGTAAATCCGGAAGTACTGCTGATCTGCAAATGCTATTTCAACAATACCGTCATTGTTGAGATCCATTGCACTGCAGCCTGTTATTCCTGAACTGGGGTCATCAATCGGATGCTGCCATCGGATTGTTCCATCGTAATTGAGCGCATAAATGTGATATCCATTTGCTATAATGATTTCCGGATAATCAATGCTGTCGGTATTTGAAATTAGAGGTATATCCCCGCTGGTGCTTGTGCCGCCTGAAGGTAAATTTACAGGCCCCCATTTTATTTGACCTGTATGTTCAAGACAGTATACGCGTGTTGCACCGGTATACCTTTCTGATATGATAATTTCGGGATAATTATCTGAATCCATGTCGGCAATAGATGAAGTTGGTGCTGTTATTGTCGAAGCTTGCCAGTAAATGGATCCATTGTTTCTATATGCGGTATTTCCTGAGATAATTTCAGGAATGCCATCAAGGTCAAGATCAACAGCGTATGAAGTATTTGAGAGATTTGAATTAGGATTGGCGCCTGCCCATTTTACACTTCCGTCTGAACTGTTGATAACAGTATTCCCGGCAAGTATTTCGGGAGTTCCGTCACAATCAATATCAGCAATAGACAGAATTGTAAAAGTTGTAAATCCGCCCTGACTACTAAACCATTTAAATGTACCGTTATTTTCGATACAGCAGACGTATGCAGGATCAACAGCCGGATTTGGACCTGCAATTCCGATAATTTCAGGTAACCCGTCATTGTCAACATCTCCAACAGCAAGAGTACAAGTTGGGGATATATTTTGTCCAGTAACCGTAAAGAGTTCACCACTACCGTCTCCGCTTACGGCTCTAAGTGTTCCGTTTTTTCTATAGTCATTTCCCTGGAATGTAACAAATATTATGTCAGGGACATCTTTCTCATTGACTGCTCCATCAAGATTATCATCATTTAAGTTGATAACTAATGGAGTCTGCATCAGCTGATTTGATAAAGGTGCGGTCGTACTTCCAGTCCATTCCCATTCAACAACAGGATTAACTCCACGGATTGAAGGTCCTGTCTCTGCTGTTACAAGGTTTACTCCGTAATTATTATTTTCATTTGGTTCGTTGAATTGATTTGAACTGTCGGCAAATGCATGTATGTAATTTCCGCCGAAAAGTATGCTGCCGTTTACCGGGACATCATTAGTTTCAATGATACCGTTTCCCGGAACGGCACAGTCAGTTTTGGTTCCAAGCAGTGAGTCCAGGGCGGGTTCGTAGGTATTGTTTCCATTTCTGTCTTCGAACACTGTTATATCACATAAGGAACCGGCATCAGGTGTTCCTGAAGTAGTAATGTCAACTTTTACTATTCCTGAGATTGTGATATTCTGTCTATCCGGTGTACTGTTAATGACATTTACTGCGCTGACAGAAATGTCATAGGAAAGGACATTTCCGTTGCTTCCATTTTTATTTTTACCGTAAGTAGAAAGCATATCCGAACAGCTGAAAAGCAGAAAGAATAAAATCAGCAGGTAAAGTCTTTTGTTCATAAATTTATGTCCTGAAATTTATTATTTTCAGATCGGCGGGGGGAGTTTCCTGTTAAATCAGGCTTTTCCCTTGCTCTTTGCAATCAGTTTTTTTACATTTCCGTAAAGATCTTCAAATTCATCGCCGTTCCGCAGATCGTGTGTATCAACTGTCTCGCCTTCGAGATGCTTTTCAATAAGCCTGTTTATATAGAAAGCCGGACCGACAATTTTACTGAAAATCATTATTATAAACAGAAAAGTTATAAGAGTTAAAACGGTTATTATAGCTATGAAGATTTTAAACATATCCGTGATGTTTTTATTCTGCTCGGAAATGCTTTTTATATAGTTCGTTGCAGTATCATAGGACGCCTGATGGTCGGCTGTAATTTTATCTGCAGCAAGAGAGTATTTTCCCGAATCTGTTTTCTGTGACAGAATCAGAAATGATTTAATAATATTGTTGTCAGTATCAACCGCTTTCTGAAGTTCAGCAGTATTTTTTGTATTGAATGTCTGCTTAATCGAAATGAAGTAAAAGGATGAGTAAATGATGCATAAATTGCAGATCAGAATGACACTGATGAGAAGGAATATTTTTTTGATTCTATAGTTAACAGGGTTAAATAAAAATAATTTTCTTTTATTCATGTTTTATCCTTGATAGTTCCTGGTTAATATTTAATTTTGTTCAGAGAATGTCAACATTTTATTAAATATATTACTATTCTGAAACTTCAATTTGCTGATATTACTATTTTTTATGAAAAGCAGGTTTTATGAAAAAATTATTCATATCAGTATTGCTTGTATTTTCTTCAACGATCATGTTTGCACAGGATAAAATGCCGTCAGACAGTATTGAGCCTACTGCGAAGAAAACGGTTACGCTTTTCATTCCTCTAAAATGCGACGGACTTACAAAAGAGGAAGAGAACAGGATAAATTCCGATCTGTATTTAAGATTCTCTGCTGATAAAAATATAAATCTTTTGAAAATTTCTTCCTCTTCCATCTCTCCTGCAGGTACCCTGAATGAAGCAGTCAGGACCGGATTAAGATACAATGCTGACAGGGTTATCTACGGAAATGTAACTTCGACTGAAATTAAGGATCAGAAGGCTCTTGATGATCAGGGAGCCGATCAGTATATTCTTGTCGAAACGGAAAATAGAAATTATAAAATATCCGTTTATGCCGCGGATGTCAAATCAAAGAGAAATGAAAAATCATATGTAAAAGCACTTGTAAAAAAAAATACATCTCCGGCTGCTGCAGCCATAAGCGGTTATTTTAAACAGAAACCTGACAGACTTCCGGAGCAGACAGTAGGAATTCCTGAAAAACAGGAGGATATTACTGTCAGTGAGGATAAACCGGAGAACAGTTATATCTGGTCAGCAGCTCTTTCTATGAGCTGCCAGGCTCCAATCTTGAATTTTTCCGACATTACAGCATTCAATGCCGGTATTGCAGGATACGGAAGGGTAGATAATGTGTTTTTTGATAACTTAGTTCTGACACTGAAATTTTACGCTGCATACAGTATTTCGCACGAAAATTATATAAATGATTATTTGAATTATGCTGCAGCTTTCAGTACGGGTTACAGATTTTACCTGCCTGCAGGTTTTGAACTTGTACCGCAGATTTCGACAGGAATAATTACTCATTATGTCAATGCAGAGCAGGGAAGCGGAAGTTACAGGGATACAGTTGCCTCCGCCGGAATGGATATTATTTTCCGTCTTAATGATTCAGGCGGAATTTTCCTTTCACCGTCCTATAATCTGTTTTTTGAAAAAACATATACAGGACATTTCATTTCTATTGATCTGGGATATGAATACAGATTTAATTCAAAAAAATAAATCATGAATTTGAAATATTTTACTGTTCTTTTTTCTCAATTAAATTTACGACATTTGTATATAATTCTTCAAATTCGTCACCTTCACGGACAGGTCTGAATTCCACTTTTTCACCGTTCAGATATGATTTAATGATTCTGTTAATGTGATAGACCGGTCCTATTATTTTGCTGAATATCATTACAATTATTAAAAACAGGATTGTTGTCAGCATAGTCACAATTACAATAAATCCGGAGAAGAACCTGGATACGTTTCCGCCTCTTGATTCCATACTGTTTATGTAGCTGCTAATCATATTCAGTGATTTATCATGTTCGGATTTGATTTTATCAGTATCAATTGAAAATGAATCAGAGTTGATTTTTTCCGCGGATGTAATATATGATTTAATGAGCGCATCTTCCGTGGATACGGCGGTTTTAAGCTGACTTAAGGATCTGGATTCTACCCGGTACTCATTAACTATAAAGTAAGCTGCGGCCAGGAATATCAGAATGTTGCTAATCAGGAAAAACGCTATCAGCCAGAAGATTTTTTTTACTTTATAATTTACCGGATTAAGCAGAAAAAACTGTCTTGTACTCATGGTTTTCTCCTGAAACTTGAATTTATTAATATAATAGGATGATGTTTGCTAGATTGTCAATATAATTTATGTTTTGTTTTTGGTGCCTCTTGTATCCCCAGAGTGGGAATTTATCTAACAGCTTCGATACAGCTTTGATACAGCTTCGATACAGCTTCGATACAGCTTCGATACAGCTTCGATACAGCTTCGATACAGCTTCGATACAGCTTCGATACAGCT
>JAFGJZ010000096.1 GCA_016928815.1 Spirochaetota bacterium | reverse complement strand
TGCCTTCAGCTAATGGTTGGCGCTATCAGCCTCCATAACGGACTTTCACCGTCAAGTGTGCACCCATGCCGGGCGCACCAAAAAAAAGAGTGCAATTAATGCACTCTTTTTTATTTTAAACAGATATATTTTTCTCAACCAAGTGTTTTAAGCCATGACATCTCAGCACGAAGGTGATTTTCAAGATAATTATAAAGATGATATGCATTACTGTCCTTGCTTTCAGAATCCATTTTCTCCTTTAATTCAGTCATTTTGTCCTTGATAAGATCTTTTCTATCTTCTATAAACATCTCTTTCTGCTCATCACTTAAAGAATTATAAAACATAAGAACAATATCTATATCAAAATGAATAAGAGTATGATCAAAATACTGTTTTAGTATTTTTTTATAATATTTTCTTCCTGAAGGTAAAATCTGATATATGTATCTTTCAGGATTTCCTCCTTCTTTCTCTGTTCCCACCCTTTTTACATAATTATTATCTACCGCTTTTTTAATTGCATAATAGATTGAGCCGAATTTAATATCTACATAATCACCCAATCTTTCTACAATTTTCTTTTTAATCTCATATCCATAGAGATTTCCTTCCATCAGTAAACCAAGAATTGTAATTTCAATTTTCATTCTTTTCTCCTTTTAAATATTTATTTTTCTCATTTAGACAAAACTCTTAGCGCCTCTTTTACTAATTCCTCTATATCAATACCGGTTTTAGTACTAACCAGAGTATTAACCGCAGAGGCAGCCTTGGATTCATCAAATCCCAGACTAATCAGCGCTTCAACAGCATCTGATGAAATGCCTGATTCGGTATTTACCGGACCGCTCAGCATAGGAAAATTCTTCAATTTTCGTTTTAATTCAAACATCAACTTTTCAGCTTTCGCTTTCCCGATACCCGGAATAGCGGTTAAAGCTGAATAATTATCTGATGCTATTGCATGAATTAAATTCTGCACAGACATTCCGGAAAGAATGGCAAGAGCCATTGATGGTCCGATTCCGCTGATTTTAAGCAGAATTTCAAAGAATTTCTTTTCTTCATCTGTAAAAAAACCGAAAAGTTTTATCTGGTCTTCACGAACATACGTAAAAACCTGTATTAAGCAATGATCCATATCTTTCAATTCCGTATAAGTACTGAAAGGAATAGAAAGACCGTAACCTACACCGTTTGTTTCGAGGATTAACTCTGTTGGTCTTAGTCGTTGTATTTTTCCGTTTATTGAAGCAATCATTCTTAAAACTCTTTAAGACTTTTTCTTAGTTATTGATCTTTTATTGTCTATTTTTTATCAAGTATTTTTTTTGAAATTTTATTGAAAATTATTCATTTTTATATAAATATAATGACATATTAGGATATGTCCATTAAAAAGTCACATTTTTGCGGAAATAAATCTTTTTTTTTTCATAATTACACAATAAATTAATTTTTTAGCAGTAAAAACTCTTTGTGCTATGATAATACTACTCATTTCATATTATTTTGTACAGGACAAACATCGTGGAAATAAACAGTTCATTTCTAAATAGAGTGTATAACTCTGACTTCTTAGCCCCTGATATAAATGGAAAGTATGTTATATACTGGATGAATAAATCATTACGTTATAATTATAATTTTGCTCTGAAAACTGCAATATATTCAGCAAATCAAAATGATCTTCCACTGCTTAGTATATATTTCATTACTCCTTTCTTTAAATCTCTGCAGTTACGGCAGCAGATTTTTATCATGCAGGGTTTACTGGAACTTCAGAAGATATTTATAAAAAATAATCTGACTTTACTGATTATGGATTGGAATAAGATAAACCTGCAACGAGTATGTAAAAAAGCATCCCTGGTTGTTACAGAATTTCCTTACCTTAAAGAAAATAAAAATATTCTAAATGAATTTATGAAAAGTACAAAATTAACACCAGTTCTTGTCGATTCTGAAACTGCTATACCATGGTTCATCGCATCACAAAAAGAAGAATACAGTGCAGCAACATTAAGACGCAAAATAACAAAATATCTTCCTGAATACCTTTTAGTCGATAAAAAATTTGAATTAAATTACAAAAATTACGATTTTTCACCATTTATCAAAGATCAGTTCAATTTGATTAAATACCATAATGAATGCATTGAAAATATCAATCTCTCCGAGCCTTATTACATGCATTCTTTTACAGGAGGCTATTCCCAGGCAATAAGCAGATTACATCTGTTTATTGAAAAAAAAATCGATAGGTACGCTGAACTGCGGAATGACCCGTCACTGGAATTTTCCTCTGACTTAAGTCCATATCTCCGGTGCGGAATGATTTCACCGGTAGAAATTGCTATCCGGATATCAGAAATGAAAGAAACAAATCATGATAAATTTCTTGATGAACTTATAATACGCCGGGAGTTATCAATTAATTTTGTCATTTATAACAATCAGTACAATTCAGTTAAATGCCTTCCAACATGGGCTTATAAAACTTTGCATGAAAATATCATATTCAACAGAGATTATGTTTATTCACTTTCACAGTTCGAGTCTGCCGCGACGCATGATGTTTACTGGAATACTGCACAGAATGAAATGAAAAAAACCGGAAAAATGCAGGCATATATGCGCATGTATTGGGGTAAAAAAATAATTGAATGGACCGAAACACCTGAAAAAGCATTTTCCTTTATGGTTTATTTAAACAATAAATATTCCCTGGATGGCAATGATCCAAACTCATATGCAGGGATAGCATGGTGTTTCGGAAAGCATGACAGAGCATTTAAAGAAAGAAAGGTTTTTGGCAAAATACGCTATATGAATGATAAAGGTTTAAAACGAAAATTTGACATAGATCAATACGTAAAAAAGATTCAATTTCTTTAAGAATATTTCGTAAACAAATGATAGAAAATGTTTATAAAAATATTTACAAAAAGAAACCAAATCTTTTCACTAACAGTCCGCAGTAATTTTATTTAAGGCATTTATTCCATTTTTCAATATCATCTTTCATATTTTCAAATAATTCAGATGTATCACCTTCAATGGAAATGGAATTTATTACATCTCCCTGCACAATCGAATTAACGGTCTTCTGATCCTGTTCTGAAATTACTTCTCCAAATACAGTATGCTTGCCATCCAGCCATGGCGTAGGGACATGTGTTATAAAAAACTGACTTCCGTTTGTATTTTTGCCGGAATTTGCCATTGATAAAATACCGGGTTTATCATGTTTTAGCTCTTTTACGAATTCATCATTAAATTTGTACCCGGGATCCCCATTACCTATTCCGTAAGGGCAGCCTCCCTGTATCATAAAATCCGCAATAACCCGATGAAACTTCAAACCGTTATAAAAATCATGTTTTATGAGATTAAGAAAACTTGCACAGGTTAATGGCGTTTTATCTGAAAAAAGCCTGAGATTAATATCTCCTTTTTCTGTAGATATTTTTACTTTAATTTCGTTCATTTTTACCTCTTTATAACTCTTTAATTTTTAGTTTTTATTTGTCAAGTATTCAATAATAATAAAAATAAGTCAATAAATGATAAGAATAGTTATTCATTGATGATTTTTTCTGATTTTATACTGTAATATAGTATCATTAGAATGAAAATTAAAAAAAATAACTAATGCAAAATCGATCAACCTTCCGATCATATTAATAGCTATAATTATATAATTTTTCCACATATTAGGGCAATTTACATCTATATTTGATAATAATTGCCAATAATCACCTTAAAACACCCCTAAAAGGCTATAAACACCTTTCAGTTTAATTAACACAACTCCGAACATATTACTGTAGCGGAGAGTACCGCTTACGGCATGGAGGCCGGCGCACATAAGATTCATGGAGGAATCGGATGATTATTAACCACAATATGGCTGCTATCAATGCGAACCGTGTGCTTAAATTCAAGCATTGGGATGTCGATAAAAGTACTGAAAAAATGGCATCCGGCATGAGGATAAACCGCGCAGGTGATGATGCATCAGGTTTAGCTGTATCTGAAAAAATGAGAACACAGATTCAGGGACTCCGGCAGGCTGAAAGAAATGCTGAAGACGGAATGTCTTTTGTTCAGACAACTGAAGGATACCTTGAAGAAACCACAAATATACTGCAAAGAATCCGTGTACTGTCTGTTCAGTCAGCAAACGGAATTTACACACCGGAAGACAGACAGCTTATTCAGGTTGAAGTATCAGCTCTCGTTGATGAAGTTGATCGAATCGCTTCCCAGGCTGAATTCAATAAAATGAATCTTCTGCTGGGTGATTTTTCAAGAGTAAATCCTAAAGCTTCAATGTGGTTTCATATTGGACCGAATATGCATCAGCGTGAAAGAGTTTTTATCGGGACAATGACTGCACAGGCATTAGATCTTAGAACCGGTACCGGTGAAATACTTACAATATCGACACCTGATTGGGCAAACCGATCAATAGGAATAATTGACAATGCTCTTCATATAATAGCAAAACAACGGGCGGATCTTGGAGCCTATTACAACCGTCTTGAAACAGCAGCTAAAGGAATCATGAATGCATATGAGAATACTCAGGCATCAGAATCCAGAATAAGAGATGCTGATATGGCAGAAACAATGGTTGATTTAACAAAAGACCAGGTATTAGTACAGAGTGGTACAGCGATGTTGGCTCAGGCAAATTCTAAAGCGCAGGGAGTACTAACCCTACTCCAGTAATTTGACTGAAATTTCATTTCCCGGTCAGCCGGGAGATGAAAAATCGCTTAACATTATATAATCAGCAAGTAACGGAAACAGTTCTTTGAAAACACTTTTTACTGCAAAATGCGAAAGCATTTTGAAAACACTGCAGCGGACCGGTTTTATCATTCCCGATACGGAGATTGGGAAATACAATAACAAAGGAGTGTTACTATGATAATAAATCATAACATGAGTGCAATCAATGCGAACAAAGTTTTAAAATTCAAACACTGGGACGTAAACAAATCAACTGAGAAACTTGCTTCAGGTCTTCGAATCAACAAATCAGGTGATGATGCATCAGGACTTGCAGTTTCTGAAAAAATGAGAACTCAAATTCAGGGTCTTCGTCAGGCAGAAAGAAACTCTGAAGACGGTATGTCTTTTGTACAGACAGCTGAAGGTTATCTTGAGCAGTCAGCTTCTATACTTCAAAGAATCAGGGTTCTTGCTGTACAATCTTCAAACGGTATCTATACTAATGAAGACAGACAGCTAATTCAGGTTGAAGTTTCAGCTCTTGTTGATGAAGTAGATAGAATTGCTTCTCAGGCTGAGTTTAACAAATTCAAACTTCTTCTTGGAGATTTTTCAAGAACCAATCCAAAAGCTTCAATGTGGTTTCACATTGGTGCAAACATGCATCAGAGAGAAAGAGTATACATCGGTACAATGACTTCTGAAGGACTTAACCTTAAAGAAAAAACCGGTGAATTTCTTGCAAATCTTTCAACTGCTGATAAAGCAAACAGAACTATCGGTATAGTTGATGAAGCATTACAGAAAATAGCTAAACAGCGTGCGGATCTTGGTGCTTACTACAACAGACTTGAAACAGCTTCTAAAGGTCTGATGAATGCTTATGAAAACATCCAGGCATCTGAATCTCGTATCAGAGATGCTGATATGGCTGAAACAATGGTTGAATTAACAAAAGACCAGGTATTAGTACAGAGTGGTACTGCGATGCTGGCTCAAGCAAATCAGAAAACTCAGAACGTATTAACTCTATTGAGATAATACTTAAGTTTCCGTGAAATATAAACTGCTGCAGTTAAGTAAAAAGTGACCAATAAAAAAAGAGCTGCTTACCGGCAGCTCTTTTTTTATTAATTCACAATAGTATTATTTATCCTTGATTAAAATGAAAATTACATGTATCATAGCAACTCGAGGAAATTATGAATCTGATAGATTTACTTAAAAATATTTCTGTATTTAACAATATTTCGGAAGATAACCTTAATAAAATCATTCCATTATTAAAGGAAATATATTATGACACGGGACAAAAAATAATTAATGAGGGCGACAGCGGAAATTCAATGTACGTTCTGGTTAAAGGTTCCGTTAAAGTAATCAAAAAAGGAGATAACAACGAAGAAATTCTGATCAGTTATCTCTACCCTGGTTCCTACTTTGGTGAATTATCCCTGATAGACAATCTTCCCCGTTCAGCCAGCGTCATTTCAAACGAACAAACAGAAATGCTTTTTTTATCTAAAAATGATTTTGATTCTCTTTTACTGAACAATTATGACATTGCAAATCAGTTTTATAAAAATACCCTGCTTGAAACATTTTCCAGATTCAGAAAGAATCTTTCGCATTTTACATTTTCACAAAACATGCTTTTCGAAAAATCAGCAGTACTGGAAGACATATCAAAGGACCTGTCAACAGCAAAGGAAGTCCAGGATCTGTTCACAACAATCAATACAGGAGCCCCTGACGATAAGACGGATATTGGCATTAAACATTCTTACATATATCTTCCCTGTAATGAAATCGGCGGTGATTTTATTAATCTTATACCGCTTGATAATAATTGCTTAAGTTTCATAATTGCGGATGTATCAGGACACGGAGTTACGGCTGCTATGGGAACAGGAGTATTAAAAGGCACATTTACAATCCTTCTGAATGAATTGGCATCATCTCCTTCCGATCTCATGTTTAAGCTGAATAATTATTATTTTGAAATAATGTCGAAATATTACGCAACCTGTTATTATGCATTCATTAACATGGGAAACCGGACTATAAAATTTGCTAAAGCCGGTCATCCTCATCCTTTATTCTGGAAATCAAGTGACAATAATTTCATCGAGATTAATGCTTCAGGGACCGGCCTCGGGATAATTCCGGACAAGCACTACATTTCTTCTGAATACTCATTCAGCAAAGGTGATAAAATTCTGTTTTTCACGGATGGCATCATTGAACAGATTAATAGTAAAGGTGAAATGTATTCTGAAAAAAAGCTGAAAGAAACATTTTCATTACTGATAGATGCAAATTCACAGGACATTCTATCTGAAATTTTCGAGGATTTAAAACTTTTCTCAGGGGATAATAAGTTTGAAGATGATATAACAATTATGCTTATTGAATTTTAATTTCATTTTTTTCTTAACAAGATAACAGTCAAATCATCCTTTAAATCGTCAATATTCGTAAAATTACTGAATCTGTCCATTATAAACTTTAAGGTATCCTCTGAATTAGACCATGGAGCATCTTCCATGGAAAGAAGTATCCGTTTGAGTCCGTATATCTCATTATTGCCGTCTGCAGCTTCATATAAACAATCAGTATAAAGAAGAAGAAAATCTCCGCTCTCCATTTCAAACTCTACAACTCCGAAATCAGAACTGACAAAAGGCATTCCTATAAAAGACCCTCTCCAGCTGTTCTCATCTCCGTTCATAGTCACTTTTTCAGCCTTTACCGCCTGTCTTTTTTTAATTAACAGCTGGGGATGACCGGCATTAACATATGAAACCTTATTTCCGGAGAACCGTAAAATTATACCAGTAAGATAATTTCCCGAATGTCCAACTTCATTTGACAATTTATTATCTATTTCAGAAATAATATTTCCAAGATTATCATCAATATGTTCAATAAAATAATTAGATATCAGGGATTTGGACAAAACAGTTACCAACCCTGAAGAAACACCATGACCGGATACGTCAAAAATTCCTACTCCTCTCAGCTTTTTTTCAACTTCATAAAAATCATAAAAATCTCCGGAAACTCCTGTCATCGACTTGTAAACAAATGAAATGTCCCACTCACTGTCATCCGGATTTTTCTGAGGCAGCAGACTTTTCTGTACATTTCCTGCAAGTAAAAGATCATTATGTGCGGTAATTCTGGCATCACTTAACTGTTCATATATCTCTATTAATGAAGTATTTGTATTTTCCAATTCAAAAGTACGTTCTCTGACTTTGTCTTCAAGACTATTTGAATATTCTGTCAGCTGTTCATAAAAATAGGCGTTCTGAAGCGATATAGCCGCCTGTGCGCAGATAATATTCAAAGTCTCCAGACGGTTTTCATTAAAAGCCGATTCCAAAGAATTATTTTCAAGATAAAGCACTGCAATAACCTCATCATGGTTTTTTATCGGCATGCATAATATGGAAAGAGGTTTATTGCGCTCTATGTACTGATCGTTATAAAATTTTGATTTTACCGCATTTGCAAGTACTATCGGCAGTTTAAGCCTTATCACATAATTCAATATCGTACACGGCAGAAGACTGTTATACTCAAGAGTTTTAAAGGGACAATTCTGCATAACTTCAAATGAATTTTTTGTAATATCTCCTTCAGCAACAAGAAAAAAACCGTTTCCTCTTTTTAACAGAAGAGACCCTTTCTGTGCACCCGCATTTTCAATGAGAATCCTGATCATTTTATTCAAAAGCGAAGATATTTTAATTTCTTCAGAAATTGCCATACCTGCTTTCATTACTGAAGATATATCAATAATTTCAGCTTTCGAAGTTCCTGACATTTTTAATGGACTTTCATTTAAAATATAATGATCCGGATTAATTTTTATACTGCTTGTTATTTTAGGATACAGCCTTTTCAGGCTTTCAACTTTTGCATCTGCCTGCCAGTTCAGATAATGATTTACCGCATTTGACATAAATACTTTTGATATATTAAGTTTCCCTATTTTATAAAAATATTTTGCACATAATTCATTTGCCAGCGCCTGCTCATTGTTTTTCTCCGCATAATCAGCTGCTTCAATAGCTGAATTGAATAATTTTATGGCTTTTTCCTCTTTCTTTAAAAGTCCGTAATATTCCGCAAGCAGGATATTATAAAAAAAAGAAAAATTCGTTTTCGATATTTTATCCCATTTTTTAAAACAGGACAGAAGATTTTTGATGTTTTTTAGAAAAAAGGTTTTCTGCCGGTAATTATCCGATAATTCATACTTTTTAATGTAAAACAGACATTCATAAAATTTATACCTGCTGTATAGTATTGTTGAAATGATAGCCGATTCATAGGTTTTTATTAATTTTAAATAAAAATCCGCTTTTTCATAATTTTCAAAAATGTAAGACAGGATAAATTTATATAAATAAACAAAACAGATTGCTGTTCTATCCTTATTTTTTTTATGAATAGGAATTGAATGCTCCTCGTCATAGGAATCACCAATAAGATCAATTGAATTATTTTTTATTGTGCATAAATTAAGTACAAACTGACAGTGTATCGCGTTAAAATTATATGCTGTTTTCTGGTTTATTTTCAGAATTTCCTTCCCGTAGTATTGTATTTCATCAGATAGCTGTTTAAGAGGATAACCTGCAATATTTTTTCTTACACCATAAATATAAATACTCATTGCTGCACATTCATGATCACTTATTTCCATCGCTTGATTATATATTTCCAGCAGATTCTGAATACGAAGATCGGGGTTCTCAGTCCAATGATAAATAAATGTATGATACATCAGATTAACTCTCGGCCTGTACAAAAAACTTTCCGGTTTTTGAGCAAGTTTCAATGCATAATTTCCCACCGAGCGACCTTCTATCTGCTTATTTCTCATACTGCATAATAGAACAGCATAAAAAATAAACGAATGGGATGACTCGGGAGTATTTCCTTTTCTAATGGATGCTTCGACCTGCTTCAAGGTAATATACGCAAACTTTAAAGTATCGGTGTAATAATAGGCAGATGTAATTATTACCAGAATTTTCATTATGAGTTCCACTTTTATATTACTTTCATTTAAAAGAATATCCATCTGATTTCTAAACCGCAGTGATTTAAAAAATTTTATTTTGCAATACAAACTCATTACTTTATATTTCTGTAATTTATCAGGTATAGTTATACCAAGTTTTTTCAACAATCTGGAAGATTCTTCAACGGCATTAGGCAGTTTATTTTCCGCAATATATGCTTCAAGAATAATCAGACGATACCGGATATAATCATAATCATCATTACAGTATCTTTCCAATTTTTGTGATATATGAAACATATAACTGTATTCACCGCATTTCATGGACAGTTCCATGCCTTTTAAACACATATTGAATGTGGCATCATAATCACGTGTCCATGCCTGTTCAGGTAAAAAATAAAATGTATTTTTTATGTAATTAAATGCGATATCATATGCTGCAGAATTTTTCGCTTTCATGGCTGCTTTAAAATTCAACACTGCCATCTCATATTTTTCAAAACTGTTCTCAATACTTTCTCTATTGTAATTCATGTGATTTACAATTTCAAAAAGCTTTTCTTTCTGCTCATCTTCATTTTTTTCTTTAAGATAATAAAATCCAATCTTCTGATGTATTTGTTTTAATTGCTGTTCATCAAGAAGCAGTTCTGCAGCCTGCAAAATTCTGTCATGAGTAAATCTGTAATCAACATGAACCGGTTTAATGGTTGATAACGTTTTTGAGGCTGAAATTATCTTTGATTTGCTGATGGGAATCAGATATCCGTGATTAATAGCATTTTTAATGCTATTAATAATCAGATTTTCATTTTCATCTGTTATATAACATAAAGTTTCAAAATCAAATTTTGTACCGATACACGATGCATTCATTAAAACTTTTTTGGTTATTGAATCAAGCTTGCCGATATTTACAGTCATCAGATTAATTACATTTTCAGTATATTCAGCTGATTTAATTTTCTCAAAATCCCAGTGCCATTCAGGAATTTCAGGATGAAATTCAATCAGCTTTTCATCATATAATGAAACTAAAAATTCATTAATAAAAAAAGGATTTCCTCCGGTTTTTTTGCAAATAAGTTCGGATAAATTTATTATATCGTCTCCAGATTTGTTAAAAGTATCTTCAAGAATACCGATAACATCCTTTTCATTCAGCGGACCTAATTCGATTTCACTTATTACTGCATCAGATGAAAATAACTCATCAATCATCTGAAAAATGGGAGAGAATCTGGAAAGTTCCTTTTTACGGAATGTCCCCACGAGAAAAAAATTTTTCAGATTTCCGGAATTAAGCAAAAACTTTAGAAGATTAATTGATGGTAAATCAACCCACTGAAGATCATCCAGAACAAGAATAATCGGAACACCGGAAGAAGAAGAAAGCATTTTAAAAATTTTTAAAAAAATCTGCTTAATTCTGACTTCTCTTTCCTCCGGAGTAATTGCGTTTACTTTTAATACCGTTCCCGCAATCATTTCCATTTCCGGAATCAATTCATAAATAATTTCAACATCTTCTCCGATCTCCGCCTTAAAATTTTTTCTCCATTTTTCAACCTTATCATCAGATTCCGATAAAATATCCTGAAACAATCCTCTTGATGCCTCAATTATCCCTTTGTAGGGAATATTTTTTTTTAACTGCTCATATTTGCCATATAGATAATAACCTTTTACAGCTGTTACGGGCTTATACAATTCCTTAACAAGAGAGGATTTTCCCACTCCAGTATCACCGCTGATGAAAACAGTTTCACAATGACCGTTTCCTATCCATTCAAATGTATCCAGTAGTTTTTTTATTTCCGAGTCTCTTCCATAAAGTTTCTGAGAAATCTGAAATTTTCCGGAGTAATCCCTTGAACCGATTTTAAATTTTTTTATAAGCCTTTTTCTTGAATACTGTTTTCTGCATTCATCAAGATCATACAATATTCCATCAATACTCTGATATCTGTCTTCTGCATTCTTTTCAAGTAGATGCATTATGATATTCGACAGTTCATTCGGAACATCACTTCTCATCTCTCCGGGAGATTTTGGAATCATGGCAATATGTGCATGAACGAGTTCAATAGCATCTTTGAACTGAAACGGGGGTTTTCCTGTAAGCAGCTCATATAAAGTTGCACCGAAAGAATAAAAATCACTTCTATAATCAATTGACCTGTTCATGCGGCCGGTTTGTTCAGGTGAAATATAATTTAATGTACCTTCAAGCACTTCAGGATTAATAATCATCTGGTCTTCTTTACTGAATTCAGTTGAAATTCCGAAATCAATGATTTTTAGCTTATTGTCATTTGAATTAAAAATGATATTTGAAGGATTAATATCTTTATGAATGATATTTAAAGAATGAATCTGATGTATTCCGGAAGCTATTAAATATGCAATTTCAAGAAAATCTGAAATAAGTACTCTTTTTTTTCGGATAATACTGCTTAAAGCGTTTCCATTAATATCTTCCTGAACAAAATAAAAAGGCTTTGTGATAAAATTACTGTCCAAAATCTTTATCACATTTTCATGATTAAATAAGGATGCTATATTAAATTCCTGTTTGAATTTTTCAAATTCCAAAGCAGCAGCTGAATCTTTATTTAAATATTTGATTATTACAGAACGGCGATTATTAATATCCCATGCACGCAGTATATTTCCCGTGTTACTGCCGTATATTTGAATTATATTTGTATAATTTGAAAATTCCATATAATCTATTCTTTAATACCATTAAACACATTTTATTTTATTATTTAATTATCCGGATTATCTCCTTTAAATTATATATTTCCTCTATATATTTTCTTGCAGGTGTATCCCAGAAGAATAAACTTTCTTCTGCATTGACTCTCGCCTTATATACTATATCATCCCCGCTCTGCGTCAGGAACCGGTGCGCACGTTCCATTGCATCATAAAAGCCCCATGCCGTATAATCCATAAACAGAAACCCGTTTCCTTCAACATTATTACCATCAACATGAATCGGATGAACAGTGTCACGAAGTCCGCCTGTGGCTCTTGCAACAACAAGACAGCCGCATGCAAATGCTTCAAGCTGTGATATGCCTCCCGGCTCGTTCATGGAAGGCATGCAAAATATGTCCGATGAGAGAAGCGGAACAGCTACATCCTGAAAACCTATTCCCACATTTGCACTTTTATTATAATACTGACTAAGAAGCCATAGTCCATGGGCCTGTTCTTCTCCGGTTTTATCACCTGACGCTATGGCACCTCCGATAATTCCCTGGAAATTAAGCTGCTTAAATATGCCTTCAGAAGCATCAAGAAGAAGACCGAATCCTTTCTGCTCGGTTATCCGGTGAATCATCGTAAACAGAACCCTATCAGGGTCAACATCAAGCCCTCTCTCCAGCTGCAGCATCATTTTATTCATTACTCTTGTCGTAATTGCCCTTTTCCTGTCATCCTTAATAGAATATACATCTTCCGGGCTTTTCATTATTTCCGGATACCGTTTGGATATTTTTTCCTTCAGAGGTTTCATTTTATTTAAATATGTGATTAGCGGTTTGTAATTATTTTCAACAAAACCTGACTGGTCAAATTTTGCCTGTATACGCTGCCGCAAATCTTTTCCAATTGCATTGCTTATTCCAATTACATTTTTCAGAATATGCTCAAGACCGTCACTCTGATACTCAATCTGCTTGGCATAAGAAGGGCTTACCGTAATGGCACGGTCGGCAAAACGAATTCCTGCAGCCATTGAGTTTATTCTATCCCAGAAAACCGGGTCGCAAAAATCACCGGCTTTCCATTCCGGAAGATTGAACAGCCTGAACAGATCAAATCCCTTTTCATATCTGTTATAAGCGTCAAAATACTGCCATCCGCCATTATGTACAATATGAAGATATGTCGTTCTTTCAAAATTCGGATTACTGTAATAAGTATGATCACTCCTTACAATTCCGTTAAATAATCCTGCAAAAGCATCATTTGTAAAAGTAAAAAGAGGCATTAAGCCGAATGTACAGATTACTTCCGCACATGCTCTGGCAAAACCAATTCTCCGTCTTAATTTTTCCTCTGAAGTAACACCCCAATACAGACCGTCAAAAAGTTCATGATGATCAAGCAGATAATAACCGATTCCTTCAACCTCTGCAAAATGTACGCCTACTTCATAATCCTGATCCATGATTTTGAAACGGACATTTCTGCCGGTATATCTGCAGTTATACTTTTTGGAAGCATTATTCATTTTACTTACAGCTTTTGAATCTCCGCAGCGGTAATAGCCTGTTATAACAAATACTTTTTCACCGGCTTTCACCAGTTCCCTTGGAAGTTCATATACAACATTAGCAAGTCCTCCGCTTTTCGAAAACGGATCAGCCTCTGAGGACATAAAAATTAAAGATCCTCCTCTGTTATTTTCTATCAGAAATTTTCCTATTTCATTCAATTTCAAATCAGATGACGCTGCTAATTTTTCTGAAAAATCAAATATAACATTCCCGTCAGCAAGATTGTTTTTAAAAATATGATAAAACACTCTCTTAAGACCGAGTTTCAGAAAATTATTTGACTCCTCCCAGAATAATGGAATTAAAATATCTTTTATAAATCTTTCCAGTTCTGAAATATTTTTTATTCTTTCTGCAATTTCAGAAAAAGCAAAATTGCTCATAAATTTTGTATCAACAGAAATCGAACAGAGACGGAAAAAAGAATCCTTAATAAATTCAGTATAGTAATCATCTATTTTATCGATTTTTTCCAGACGCAGCATTTTCACACGGTCAGTAAAAGGTACAATCGTATTTATATGGGATACTTTCAGTTCCTTTCCGGTGAAATAACTGTAATGACCTGTAATTGAAGAATATAGAGGATCAACAACCTTGAAAAAAACATCATCGTTAATATTAAGCGCCGGATTATCAAATTGTATTGATGCTGTCTGGTTACTATCGGCAAAATTAAACGCGCCGACCCATAGATTTTCTCCTTCCTTCTTAACTGCAGCTGCAACCATATTATTATTTGCCCAGACAAGTTGTCCCTTGCCTTTCGTTTTACGGTGGAAATCATACATCTCCCTGTAAAAACGGTCAACACTCCTGTGAGAAGCATACTCAAACTGATTCCAGTTTACATATATATTATCTAAAAAAACCTTCCATCCCTCACCTTCCGCACTTCCTTCATAATCCATAACAATGTTGCTCATAAAGATTGTCAGCCCAATTGAAGCCCGTAAACCTCTATGACCAAAAGTATTCATAGCCCTTCTCTCATCATGATTCCCTAAAATTCCAAGCAGCTCAGTCCCCTTGCAGAGAACCGACGGGTAATAATTATCATAAATATGATAAACTTCACGTGCATCTGATTTTCCATGAACAATATTTTCCATAATTTTAAATAGTGATGCATTATATGGAATGATTCCTGACCGGGAAAGAAACCGTTCATGTCCCCAAAAACATTCAGCAATATGAATGAAATAATTTTTCTTATATCTTCTCAGCATTCTCTGGACATTACTCATTAAGAAATTATGAAAAGGAATAGCTATCATGTCCCGGCATTGACAGTCATAATAACCGGTTGTTATAAACGCATCATCCCACCGGTCATTAACAATTATTCTTCCCTCAACCATTTCTTCCACATTTCTTTTTTTGTCATAAATAAGAGGGAAATTATTTTTTTTCATCATAATCGGAACGGCATGTGCAGAATCAAATCTGATACCGTCAATATCAAATTCTCTTATGAGAGTTTCTATTGAATTTACAAGCCACTCCCATACCTGAAATCTTCTGTAATTCAGCAATTTACCGTCATCCCAGCTCCCGTACTTACCATCAGTTGAAGAACGCTGGACGATGTTGCCCGATCCGTCATAACAGTATACAATATTTTCAGGTGAAAGTTCATCACTGTGTCTGTTAACATGGGGAATGCAGTCTACAATTACCTTTATATCCTGCCGGTGCGCTTCTTTAACAAGCTCCTTAAATTCTGAAGCACCGCCGAGAAAATCCTCTATCTCAGTAAGACTTATCGGGGAAAAAGGTGACGGAGAAGTGGCTCCTGGTGCCCAATCTTCACTGTGGGTTCCTCGCTTCTGAACACCAAGTATGTAAATAGCGGAAATTCTGTATCGCTCTTTTAAATCCGGGATATGAGCGGCAATATCGGAAAATCGTCCCAGCCTGATGACTTCACCGTTTTCATTATAAACAAGTCCGGGATGACCTGATTCATCTCTCCAGTACGCACCGGTATGACCGTGAATATCTGCAAAAATTTCAAGAATCATTTCACCGCGAATGTCAGGAATAACATTTACCCGGCCGGAAGTTCCATATTCATCTATCCATTCATTTAATTTTAGTTTCTTACGGAGAACAACAAAATCATAATGTCCATACTCCTCAAATTTAACATCAGTTTCAAATCTCTGGGTCTGCTCAATATAGTGCAGATCAACATCCTTATAATCAATTTCATTATCGACAAAAAAATAATCATCACAGGCATTTCTGTATATTCGTAAAAAATATGTATTTTTATTATCAGCGATTTTAAAACTGAACCTGTGATTATCACCGGCATGTATATTGATAAATGTAGTTGTCAGCGGAGCATCATATTCCTTTGGCGCAAAAACCCTTTCCAGAATAATATTGGCACGGTTTCGTATTTCGTGAATATCATGTCCGGAAGCGCTTACAAGAAGTTTAATTACTTCATGAAGCGAGGTTTTATCATTTGCACTTTTATACCGCTTTGCGAGTTTAGCCAGACCGTCTATTCCTTTCAGATTACTTTCATAATCAAAATTCAGCATATCCCCTTTACGCCGCGCATCGAGCAAATGAAGATATTTTTCCCGCATTTTAACGGAAAATGCCTGAACTTCTTTTTTTACAGCTTCCTCAGCAACACGCAGTTCAGTCTGTGAGGTATAGGCAATAACCGCATCAACAAGTTTGTTTAAAGCAACTGAAAAATCAAATCCATATGTTTCCCGGTGTGAAAAACCCGTTTCAATTGCACGCTCTTCAACTGATAAAAGCATCATGAACGCTTTAAAAAGTTCAGTTTCGCTATATTTCAATTCCTGTTCAAGTGTATCAAAGGTTTTCAATCCAAGATAGACGGTTGGAAGTTCTGCCCACACCGGACCCTGTCCAACATGAGAAATTACTGTAGTTTCTTTACTGTAATGATAAAAGGTCGGTTTTCCGGCAAGTTCCTTAATAATAACAAAACGTCTCTTAAATAGAGACTTATATTCTCCCCGTGCGAGAGCAAGATGAATAAACGTTACTGCATTTACAATCCGGTTTGAAAGACGGGAATCGCTCATCATACGCGCATAAAAAGCATTATCCCCCTCGGCGACATCAGTAAAAATTTTATTTTTGATTTCTATGAATCTGTCTTTAAAAAGATCCGGGTGTGTGCCGCCTTTAATATTAATAATAACAGATTCATCAGGATAAAATGAAAAACATCTTTTCTCATTAAATGCATTTAATATTTCAGCTTTTACATATTTGGCTTTAACAAATTCCTCTTCTTTCAAGGAAAATCTGCATAACCCGCATATCTCATCAGCTCTACTGAACTTTTTCTCCTGAACAGAATCCATATATTTTTCTCCGATAGTGACTAAGTGTCTATGATTGTATCATATCACAACTGCAGAAATCAATAAAAAAGTTTAATAAGAGAAATTTATGATGCGGTTGAATTAAAATTTTTTATAATTTATTGCTGTTCATAATTTGAAAGAAAATCACCAAGCCTGCCGAGTACATCCCTAAGTGTATCTTCATCCGGCAGAAAAACAATTCGAAAATGATCAGGCTTTGGCCAGTTAAACCCAGTTCCCTGAACCATCAGTACTTTCGCAGCAACAAGGAAATCCAGAATAAATTTCACATCACTTTTAATTTTGAATTTTTCAACATCAATTTTAGGAAAAACGTATAAAGCTCCTTTCGGTTTAACACAGCTTAATCCAGGAATGCCGTTAACCATCTCATAGCAGATATCTCTCTGGCGGATAAGACGCCCTTTATCTTTTACAAGATCATTTATGCTCTGATAACCTCCCAAAGCGGTCTGAATGGCATATTGAGTAGGAACATTTGAACATAACCGCATATTAGACAGAATTTCCAGTCCTTCAATATAATCTCCAGCAATATTCTTTTTACCGGTAAGCATCATCCATCCCGACCGGAATCCCGACGCACGGTAGTTTTTTGATAAGCCGTTCATTGTAATAATAAAGACATCATCTGTAAGCGTTGCCATGCAAATATGTTCATTTCCATCATAAACAATTTTTTCATATATTTCATCTGAAAAAACAATAAGATTATATTTTTCAGCAAGTTTAATAATCCCTTCCAGAATTTCTCTGGGGTAGACACTGCCGGTTGGATTATTAGGATTTATTACTACTATTCCTTTTGTTTTATCAGATATTTTTTTTTCAATATCTGAAAGATCCGGAAACCAGTCAGAATCCTCATCACATATGTAATGAACTGGATGTCCTCCTGCAAGCGAAACAGCAGCTGTCCAGAGAGGATAATCCGGTGCTGGAATCAGAATTTCATCATGAGCATCAAGCAGACCCTGCATAACCATAACAATTAGTTCACTTACACCATTACCGATGTAAATATCTTCAATATCTATGCCTTTAATTCCTTTTTCCTGATAATGCTGCATTATTGCCTTTCTTGCAGGAAAAATTCCTTTTGAATCAACATAGCCCTGTGCATTGGGAAGATTTAAGATCATATCATGAAGCATTTCATCAGGAGCAGTCAGACCGAAAACTGCAGGGTTGCCTGTATTAAGTTTAATTATATTAAAACCTTCCTCTTCAAGACGCTTTGCTTCTTTTAGAATCGGTCCGCGGATATCATAACATACATTGTCAAGCTTGTGAGATTTTCTGAATGTTCTCATAAATTCCCCCTGTAGTGACCGAAAGATATATTTAGCAATTATCTTTGCAAGAACTTTTCCAATATGATACAGCTTCGATACAGCTTCGATACAGCTTCGATACAGCTTCGATACAGCTTCGATACAGCTTCGATACAGCTTCGATACAGCT
>JAFGJZ010000095.1 GCA_016928815.1 Spirochaetota bacterium | reverse complement strand
TACAGATAAAAATTTATGTTAATAAATTATATATCTGTTAAATTTATAAATCAAATTATTTTTTATTTAATATTTAATGATAACATAAAAATCATATGGGGCATTATGCTGATTTAACCGTTTTTAATATTTTACAGCACAGACATAGTCAGTATTATCATATTTATCATTATAAATAAATAACCGGAAAGCGAAATTATAATTGCATGGTAATGAAACAGAAATTGAAACAAATCTATAGATTTATAATTATGGGAAATTTTTACAATCCGTATTTATCTGCAAGCATATCCATAAACTTTCCGGTTTCAGCATGCATAATCTGTCTTGATGCATCTTCCTCAAACCATTCAAGGGTTTTCCTGATTCCCTTATAAAACGGAATTGTTGCAGTAAAGCCTGGTACAAACTGTTTGATCTTTGAATTGTCAAAAATGACGCTATGCGCCTTATCTCCGAGAAGTTCCCCCGTAAAAAGATCATTGTGTCCGGCAATTATTTCTGAAGCGACATGAACCTTTACAGCCTGTACGCCTGCTGCTTCAGCTATTATGTCATAAATCTGATTCCATGTCAGAATTTCATCAGATGTAATGTGAAAAGCATGACCTATTGACTGCTGGTTTCCAAACAGACCGTTAAGGCCTTTTGCAAAATCCTCCGCATGAGTAAGAACCCACAGTGAAGTACCGTCACCATGTACAATTACAGGTTTATTTTTCTTCATACGGTCAATAATCGTATATTCACTCCACCCGCCAATTGCAACGGGAATGACAGTATCATAGGTATGGGACGGCCGAATTATTGTAACGGGAAATCCCTCATCACGATAGGCCTTCATGAGACGCTCCTCAGCGGCTATCTTGTTTCTCGAGTATTCCCAGAAAGGATTTGCAAGCGGTGTTGATTCGGTAATTACGGGATATGAAACCGGTTTCTGGTAAGCAGATGCACTGCTGATAAAAATATACTGCCTGGTTCTGCCTCTGAAAAGAGAAATATCACGCGCGACATCATCTTCTGTAAATGCAATCCAGTTAACCACCACATCCCAGTCGGTGCTTTTTATCAGCGGAAGAATTTCAGTTTTATTGAATATATCCGCTGTAATTACGTTTGCTCCGGCAATTTTTACTTTCCGTGAACCGCGTGTTAAAAGAAAAAGATCAATTCCCTGCTCAATGGCGAGTCTGCTGACTGACGTGCTTATATTGCCTGTACCGCCTATGAATAAAACTTTCATTTTATCCTCCTTTTGCCATAGAGTGATAATTAATAGTTAACCTGAAATTGAAAATTTACAAGTATAAAATGTTATTCCATTCAGGCGGGAATCAGACTGAATTAATAATGAATTAAAGGGATCTGATGGAACAAATTCTCAGTATGAGGAAGGAAAGTAAATCATTAAAGATCTACCAGACATACGCATTCAGCTTTGATTTGCATTTATCACAGAAAGGCTGATACCAGGAATATTTTCTGCCGCAATGTCCGCAGCTCCACCTTTGTTCATGGCTGATGATATATTTTTCCATCCCGGCTTTCTTTAATTTTTCAAGATCTTCAATAAGACCTTCATGATGGGGACTGCCGTCTTTTGCGAAAGCTTTAAGCGGAGAACACGGAAACTCGTCACAATCTCCGCAATGTTCAATATTTTTCATTATTGCACATTTTTTAATGGAACAGTTTATGCAGTACATGGATACATTTTTAGAACGGCATCCTTCACATGCAACAAGCCGCTGTGAAGTACCTGTCCTGGCTGCAAGGCTTTCAAGATCACCGGCTTCAGTTTTAATAAAATGCTCGCATGCTCCGCAGAATAGACCGCAGTAAGCCACTTTATTTTTTTCCGGATTCTCCATTTTAAAACCTCTGCAAATACTGATAAATATGATTTAAACGGCCGGTTAATTCAGATAATCCGGATTGAAAAAATCTTACTTATTTAAAATTCAGCTTTTTTAAATTTTCAAGTATTTTTTAGTTTTGCTCTCAATTTATCATTTTCAATGGGGAATTCTAATACCGTTTTTCAGCATAATCTGAAAAAATTCCTTCTTATACCATACTACCGCGGAAATAAATCTGTACCAGTCCGATTTCTCATATCCGTCCTTTAAGGATATATTTCTTACAACCCGGTCTTTGAATTTCTTCTCGGAAAAATTACTGATTGCACTTTTAAGATAATAATTGCAGTCATAGAGAAAATTTTCCTTTTTAACGCTGGAAAATTTTTCAATGTAACCGCACCATTTTTCCATTCTGTTTTTGTTACTGATATTTCTGATTCTTAAAATATCGAAAACAGCCGGGTCTGCAGACATGGAACGGCCGTCATTAAAAACAGTTCTGTCTTTTACCGCATCAAGAATATCCGAAACAGCCTTAAATGCCTCCGAATATCTTTCACAGTTATCAATTCGGGTTTCCTGAATATCGCCTGTACAATGCTCAGCGGCATCATACCTGTAACTCCATTTCTCAGAAGGATTATCAGGACTGAAAAAAACCTGCATATGTCCGTAAGCCGGCATTACGTAATCAAACAGTTTCTCAAAACCAGAGCTTGAAATTTTTCTGGTAAGATTGAACACTCTGTCATACCAGGCTCCCGGTCTGTATTCGGAAATATCATTTACAGTGCTTAATAAACCTGAAAATCCCTGGTGTGAAAACGTGTCCGCGTAAACATGCAGAAGCATTCCGAATTTTTCAGGATTGAAAGTTTTTTCTGCAGCAGTCTTTCGGATCATTTTTTCAAGAACGGGAGGATTCGGCTTGCAGCGGAGCTTTTTATCGAAATTTTCCCCTTGACATCCCGGAAAATAATGAAATGGAACAGTTGCGGTAACCATTGAATGATAATTAAAACTTTTAAGCTGCTGATATGCATGACATGTTGAAACGTTCAGCAGACGCGAGAAACTTTCTTTATTATCAAAAAGAGGATCTTTATATTTCCGGTCGAAAATGAAAACATCCGTCTTTGCATCATCCACATAAAAAGAAGCAAAAGCAATTCTTTTGGCAATTTCAAATTTAACGTTTTTTGAAAGACATAAAGCGAGAATTCCGTAATAGTGTGATGAAATTTCCATACACCCTCCATGATTATTTTTTTAATGCATAAACCTCAATGGTATCAGAAAATTTAAATAAACGGGAATAGATTCCGTAAAGAAACTTCAGTACCGGAAAAAGAAATAACGTTCTTTTAAATACACGCTCCGGATGAATTCCGGCAGGATATATTCTGATTTTTCCGAATCCTGATTTCCTTAAAAGCATTCTTACAGACTGCGGAGAAAAATCCATGCTGTGATCCTCCGGATGGCTTTTAATCCATTGTTCCCTGTTCAGCAGAAACATGGGTCCGTTTGTACACGGGATCGAAAAAGCAAGAACACCGTTCTTTTTCAGTCTGCCGGCTGTTTTCTGAATGACTTCAGGAACATTCCGTTCATGCTCAAAATAGTACCAGGCGCAAATTACATCGAATTTGTCAGAAATGCTGTATTCGGAATAGGGAATATTTTCTATTTTAAGACCGAAATTTTTCCTGGCATATTCCGATGCATATGAGGAAATTTCTATACCACTGCATTTTCGAAATCCCCTGTCAGAAGCAGCCTTTAAAAAGAATCCAAGTGCGCATCCGATTTCAAGCAGGGAACTCTTCTTAATTTTTTCCGGAAGTATTTTTTCTATACGGGAAATTCTTGTCTGTGAAAATTTATAAATTGCATCATAATCTTCAGCATATGTTTTGCCGTACTGTTTTCTGTAATCTGTCGTAAAATATGTATCGGAATATTCCGGATTACTTTGATTGAGGTAGAAAACTGTTCTGCATTTTCTGCAGAACAGATAATTTTCACGACTGTCTATAAACTGCATCTTTTCCGAAGAACAGATCTGACACAGGTTCATATTTTTCATTGCTCTTTTTTCTTTCTTCTCGCAGGTTCAAGAACCATTCTGACTCCGCGGAACCGGACATTTTCAAAAGAAAGCAGAACTACTTCAGCATACTGTTCAGGTATTTCAATAAATGAGTAACTCTGATGAATATCAATTTTACCGATATTTTTCCCGTCAATGCCTGATCTTTTGACAATTTCCCTGATCAGATCGCCGGGTTCGGCTTTATGCTGTTTTCCCACATTTGCGAACAGCCGTACTTTCCCATCCTTTACATCTTCAAAAACCAATTTGTCCTTGCCCTTGGAAACAAAATCATCTGCGGAATAATCAAGACCTGATATGTCTCCGATCAGTTCTTTCAGCAGGGCGGCAGCAACCTTTCGTGTTCCGAAAAACGGCAGACCAAGACTTTTTTTCATGGCCTTCAGGAGGTCTCCATACATGGAGAGATCTTCAGTCATCGCAATTTCCAGAACTCTGGAAATTTTTTTCTTCTGTTGGTTCATTCTTTAATCCTGTTTAAATCTCAATTTTTAACGTGGAAACACTTTTATATACAGTTAAAAAATAATCAAGTAATTATTGTGTAAATGATTTATACGGGTTTCGGGCTGTTTACTTTTTATTCAGATCTATACACCGGTAACCGACATTCCGGACCGTTTCAATGAAAGAATTAAAATCCTCACCCAGTTTGCTGCGGAGTCTTCTGATATGTACGTCGACAGTTCTCGTACCTCCGATATATTCCACTCCCCAGATTTTGTTCAGAAGATCTTTCCGTGAAAAAGTCTGTCCGCTGTTTTCAATCATAAAACGCAGCAGTTCAAACTCCTTGTACGTAAAATCAATTTTTTCATTATCCTTTGAAACGGAATATTCCTTAAGATTGATCGTCAGCTGTCCGATCTGAATCATGAAATCATCATTAACGTCTGAATTTTTAAGAAGTTTGGCAACACGCATCTCAAGCTCGCCTTTTCTGAAAGGAAAAAGGATAAAATCATCGAAAAACCATTCAAAATCAACCATCTCCTCCTGAGAGGTTCTAAGCAGCAGTATTACCGGAATGGTAAGAATTTTTTTACGTATTTTTGAGAGAAAATACTGTACCGATTCCTCTTCACTGTACATGTCTATATCAATGAGTAAAATATCAATTTCATTTGTTTTTATCTGATCGGAATTTTTATACTTCAGGAAATTATCAGTACCTGCATTCTCTTTCGCTGAAAGGAAAACCTCGTTATTCTGTGATAATAGTCCAATTTTATAATCCAAATTACACTCCGGATAATGAATTAAAAATTTCCAAATACTGAAGCGCCACATTTTCAGCATAAAAATTTTTAACCGCTTTTTTATTATTTGCGGAAAAACGCGCCGCAAGATCCGGATTTTTTCTGATCCGCTCAATTGATTTTCTGCAGGCATCCACATCACCGACATCAATAAGCAGGGCGTTTTTTTCATGAAACAGAAAATCCGTCTGCCCGCCGTGATTGGTCGAAATAACCGGAAGTCCGGCATACATCGCTTCCATGAATACAATACCGAAACCTTCATGAAGTGAAGTCATGATGAAAACATCAGAAGCCTTAAGATACCTGTATTTTTTTTCATCATCTACAAACCCGAGAAATATCACCCTGTCCTGTACTCCGAGATCAGCCGCCAGATTCTGCAGATTCTCCTTTTCAGGACCGTCTCCCATGACATACAACTTAACTTTTTTATCTTTAATCCGTGCAATTGCATTAATGGCTACGTCGATCGCTTTTCTTTTTATCACACGTCCGACAGTTGTAATTATATAATCATTTTCCTTAATATCAAGTTTTTTTCTGTCAGCTTTCGGCATGACCGGAGGATGATATGCAAGAGGTATGATTTTTACTTCCTTATTCACATCATAATATTTAACGGCATTATCCCGCGTGTTCTGCGACTGGGCCACAATAGCATCAGCCTTCCTGAGTATGTTATTTACAACTTTGCGGAAAAAAGGACTTTTATGAGGAGAAAGTTTTTTTGACGGATCGTAGATGTCACCGCCGTGAAGGGAAAGCACATTGGGTATTTTAAACATTTTACTGAGTATATTGCCTAAAGGACCGGTCGGAACAGCAAAATGAGTATTCATAACATCATATCTGTTTTTGCGGATAATGGAAATTCCCTTAAAAAAACCGAAAAAAACGAATGAAGCCATTGATATAAAAGTAGCGGCGTCTCTTGATTTTCTGAAAAGAATTCTGACGCGGTAAATATTTATGTTATCTGATTTTTCAAAAGCAGGCAGTCCGGCAAATGATGATGTAAGAACATCAACCTGGCATTTTTTCGCCCATTCTACGGCAAGATCATAAGTCGCAACACCGCCGCCTCCTCCGAGCGGAGGATACTCATAATTAACTATTAAAATTCTTTTTACTTCTTTCCCCATAGATAAATCCTGTACTGTTTGGCTATTTATTTATTATTTGCTTAAATTTGCAATAAAATTTTAATTCCGACAACATTATTCATTATACGTTAAATTAATCGCTAATTCCGAAAAAAAAGTTGACATATGCTCAAAAAATGTGTTTATTATAACAAAGTTAGTTATGTGTAACTTTTAGAGGTGGTTATGAACGCGATACTGACAAAAGAATTAATTCCGTTATCTGAAATTGCTCCGGGAACAAGTGTAAAAATAGATTCATTTCTCGGCGGTACAGGTTTCAAGGACAAACTGCTTTGCCAGGGAATTATCCCCGGTCAGATAATCAGCGTGATTAACAGCAACGGAGGAAAGTCACCCGTAATAATAAAAATCAATGATACGAAAGTAATGATAGGAAGCGGCATGACCTCGAGAATTCTGGTTGAAAAAACCGATTTACCCGCAGTTGATCTATAACAGAAAGTATTTTCACAGCAGCGGTATTCTTCTACAGGTTAAAATAATCCCCAAATAATCAGACAAGGACTTTATTGATGGCATTTGAAAATAAAAAAACAATTGCAATTGCAGGAAATCCCAACTGCGGTAAAACAACTCTGTTCAATGGTCTTACCGGAGGAAAACAGATAATAGGAAACTGGCCCGGCGTAACGGTTGAAAAACTTGAAGGAGTATTCCACGGTAAAAACGGACATGTCAAAGTAGTTGACCTCCCGGGGATTTACTCACTTTCAGCATCATCAATTGATGAAAAAGCAGCCAGGGATTACATCCTAATGCGCGAAGCGGATCTGATTGTAAATGTTATCGATGCATCAAATATTGAAAGAAACATGTATCTTACCACCCAGCTTCTTGAAATGAAAGTACCTATGATAATTCTTCTCAACAGAATTGACATTGCAAAACGCCACGGCATTGACATTAACTCTGAAATGTTTTCCAGACAGCTCGGAATTGGAGTATATGAACTCAATGCCACAAAAGACAGCCAGATAACCGGAATAAAAAATGTAATTGAAAAAGAACTTTCAAATCCCAGGACTTCTCCCGTACGCATTGAATATCCGGATGAAATTGAAAATATAATTTCAGAATTCAGGGACAGCTTTTCCGATACCGCAAAAAAATTCAATACCGATTCAAGATGGATAAGCATCAAACTTCTGGAAAACGACGGCGAAGTCTCAGAGGAAATCAGATCAGCCCATCCCGTGACTTATTCGGAATTTTCCGGAAAACTGTCATCTGTTGAAAAACTTCACGGCGAATCATCCGATATCATCATCGCCGATTACAGATACGGTTTCATACACGGTCTGATATCCAAAATAAAAAGAAAACTTATCAATAAACAGAAAACCACAGATATGATAGACAGAATTGTACTTAACAAATTTACCGGCATCCCGATTTTCATGATAATCATGTTTATAGTTTTTTCAGTAACGATGAATTTCGGCGGAGCCCTGATAGATTTTTTCGGCATGCTTTCCGGAGCCGTATTTATTGACGGATTCCGCGTTCTGCTTGAAAACCTGCATTCTCCTTCATGGCTGATTACAATATTTTCAGCGGGAGTCGGCACTGGAATTCAGACCATCGCCACATTCATCCCGATCATATTTTTCATGTTCCTCATGCTTGCCGTTCTTGAAGATTCAGGGTATATGGCACGGGCGGCTTTTCTTATGGACAGACTCATGCGCCACATGGGTCTTCCGGGAAAATCTTTTGTTCCGCTTATAGTCGGCTTCGGGTGCACTGTTCCGGCAATAATGGCAAGCAGGACACTTGATAATTACCGCGACAGGGTAATGACCGTTTTCATGACACCTTTCATGTCATGCGGAGCAAGACTTCCTGTTTATGCAATTTTTTCCGCTGCTTTTTTCGGGAAATCCTCAGGCCTTGTCGTTTTTTCACTGTATCTCGCGGGTATTCTGCTCTCAATAGGTACCGGAATTATTCTTAAGAAAAACGTCTTTAAAGGTGAAGTTACCTATTTTGTAATGGAACTGCCGACATATAATTATCCCAGATTGAAACATATCATGATCCATACATGGAACCGTCTTAAAATTTTCATCAGGGACGCAGGTAAAATTATTATTTTAGGGATTGTTATCCTTTCTTTCCTCAATTCAATAGGAACGGATTTTACCTTCGGAAACGAAGGAAAGGAAAAATCCCTGCTTTCACAGACAGGAAAATTCATAACTCCGTTATTTACACCTTTAGGAATTGAAAAAGACAACTGGCCTGCAAGTGTTGCCCTTTTTACGGGAATAGTGGCGAAAGAAGCTGTTGTCGGTACTCTTACATCACTTTACGGACAGATAAACAGCGCCGCCGAGGATATCGAACAGGATCCATACGACTTCAGTTCATCAGTCAAGGAAGCATTTATGACAATACCCGTTAACATCAAAACGGCTGTTAAAGACACATTCAACCCTTTTAACCTTTTCGCGAATGAACGTGAATCAGCAGAGATTGTTCAGCAGTCCGACGAAGGCATCTTTCCTGATTTAAAAAGGCACTTCCGAAAAGGCCGCTGGCAGGCATACTCCTATCTGCTTTTCATTCTGATTTATTTTCCGTGTCTCGCAGCTACCGGTGCAATTTTCCGTGAAATCGGCTATAAACTGGGAATGATATCCATCAGTTATCTGACAGTACTGGCCTGGGCTGTATCAACTCTGTTCTATCAGATTACAACAGGTCATGATATAATTTTTGCTGCTGCCGCACTTTTCACACTCGCCGCCATATATCTGTTTTTTATTTTACTCGGCAGAAAAAATGAAATTAAAAAAATCTGCAGGGAGGATGAATGCTGATTTCAGAAATCAAAAAGGCTCTTGAAGAAAACAAATCCATGTCGGCAAGACAGCTTTCACTTCTCCTGAAAACTGATATCGGAATGATTGATGCCGGAATCAACCTGCTTCTCTCAAAGAATCTCATCGAAAAATCTGAAACAGCAGAATTCAGGTGCAGGGAATGCGCCTTCAAGACTGAATGCACGGAGCAGGATAATCATTCTGATACTGTCTACCGTATCAGAAAAACCGGCCCGGATTCATAAATTCAGAAAGAAAATATTTGTAACAATACCGGCCGGCATCATTCACATATGAATCATGCAAATTACTGCAGGAGGAACTGATGTCATTAATAGGCAATATTTTATGGATATTTTTAGGCGGCGGGATTATTCTGTTCTTTGAGTATATCATTGCAGGTGCACTTTCATTTATTACCATAATCGGAATTCCTTTTGCATTTCAGTTTTTCAAACTTGCTGAATTTTCACTTCTTCCGTTCGGGCGTAAAATCCGCTCCTCAGGTTTTCCACCTGGATGTCTTGCGCTGATTTTGAACATCATCTGGATATTTACGGGCGGACTGGTTATCTCAGTAACGCATCTGTTTTTTGCTGTACTTTGCGCTGTTACCGTCATCGGTATTCCTTTTGCTGTTCAGCATCTTAAACTTGCAGGTTTTGCACTGTTCCCGTTCGGTTCAACGGCGGAGTAGCCC
>JAFGJZ010000094.1 GCA_016928815.1 Spirochaetota bacterium | reverse complement strand
TCATAAAACTTACCGGATTATTCCTCTGGCACCATTCCGGCAGCAGCCGGTTCTCCTCTGGCACCCTGCCTGGGCTAAACCGCATGTTCCTCTGACACTTTTTCGGACCGGCAATCTCCTCTGACACCCTGCTCCGGATTAGGAACAAAAAAAGGTCCGGATAAATCCGGACCTTAATGAAATCATAAAACATAATTTTAATTTAAAAAACTTTTTTACATGCTTCTTCGGATTCAGCAAATCCTTTAATAATATTTTCCCGGAGATTTGAATTCCTTTCAAAAGTCCAGTCAATAACTTTTGTTGATGCAGCATCATTTTCAGCATTTGCTTTTACATTATAGTCATCAAGAAATTTTTTCTGGTATTCATCAGCTTCCTTTTGCTTGCCTTCTGAAATTAAAGCATTATATTTTTTTACACCAAGAAGATCAAACGCTGCAGTTGCGCCCATAACGGCAACAGTTGCATCCTTGAATGCGATATATGTAATACCTGGACGGAGTGACTTACTGAATGCATGAATCTGTCTTCCTCCGAAATTCTGATTTAGTACTACTGATACAACAGGAATACTGCCTAAAATGTTTTCATCAAGAGAATCCCCTCCGATTGCCTGAATACGGTATCTTTCCTGCTGGGTTCCTGGAACAAAACCTGAAGAGTTGGAAAGCATCAGCAGTGGAAGATTCTTTCTATTAAGAAATTGAGTAAAAACCCTGAATTTTTTTGTACCAAGAGAATCTGCTCCACCGCCTTTTACCATTGGCTGGTCTGCAATTATTCCTACAGTCATTCCGTTCAGCCTTGCAAGTCCTGTTATCAGATTAGGACCTGTAGGTTTATTGAAAGAAGAGTTAAGTTCAAAAAACGTATCATCATCACAGATAGTGTTAATCACCTCTTTTACCATGTCAAACGGTTTGGATTTATCTTCAGGCACATTCACAATACCTTTTTGGGAATATTTGCTTTTCTGCAATTTATTATTCATCAATTTAAGATACTTGGCAGAATAATCAAACGCTTCCTCAATTGAATTAACAATTACTGATGATATCCGTTTTGCAGCTGTTTTCTCTCTTGCACTTGCTATTTTGCTGTCAACATAAATGAGCAGATCAGCTGAAGAAATTAGTTCCGTTTCCCTGAAACCTTCAGAATTCATAACAACTACAATTCTTTCAGATTTTCTGTTATGCACTGCATGATTTAAATCTATATGATTCTGAGCATCATAGATCATATCACAATTGTTTACCCATTTGGACCCGATAATTATCATCTGCGGAGTTTCAGTTTTATGAGCTATTTTCAATATCTCGGCAGCCTTGATAATTGAAGAATCAGATCGTATTCCGTTATCAGTACGCGGACCCATTATGAGAATTTTTTCACCTGCAATTGTAGAGAATCCGCAAATAAGTGAATTTGAAGCATAATACGCATTTTTATACTGCACATATTTACCGTCATCAGTATTTGAGCAGATAATTGATTCATTGAGTACAATATCTGATACTTTATCCTGTGCAGCATCCGTTTTAATTCTTCTGATAGACTCGGATTTTTTTGATCCGTAAAATAAATTCTGGATATCAAATATCTGCGTAATCAGCTCAAGTTTATCCTTGGCAATTAAGTCTGCAATACCTGTCCATTTACCAAGAACACCTGCACCTCCGATTTCATAATTGGATATATCCTCTCCAAGCACGGACTTGATTACATTAGAACCGGTTAAAACGCGATATGAATTTTCAGAGTCTAGTATTATCTGTATTGTAGCCTGACTTGACCCGTAAACGTCCAGACCGGCTGACGCACCTACTCCGACAGCGACAACCATTGTGTTGCTTTTATGATCCGCATTAGGATTAAAACTGTATTTATCATTCATTTTTGCAAGAACTGACTTTAATTTTTCATCATAAATGTTTTCAATATAATTCTTAAATGTTAATCCATCGACATTATGTGAAAGAAGTGAATTCATCATAAATCCCTGACCGCCGCGGTTTAATGAAACTACTCCTTCCTTAATATTTGCACCGGCACTGTCATTCCAGACATATAAAGGAACGGCTTTCATATAAGCAAAATAGCATGCAGCACCGTATTTCAAACCTTCCAGATCTCCGGTAGCTCCTCCGAGTATTCTGTAATCTTTCATGTAAAAGCATACTTCATTCCCGTCAATAGTCCCTGTATAAATTTTAGCTCCTACCTGACGGCCATCCGCATTATCATCAACACCATCAACCAAAATCTCTTTAGCACTGCCTGCATCATATATTTCATTCACCCAGTACTCAAGAGGCCATTTTTCCATTTTAAATATTTTATTATCATCTGAATTATCAGCATTGCTGCCGTAAATGAAACACGGATCAGTGCTGTAGCCAAAATCGATTACAAGTTTATTATTACGGATTACAATCCGAAGGATTCGTTCCTTCCCCGTATTTTTTTCAGTAAAATGAAGAATACATTCCACTATGGATTTCTGCAGAAAATATTTCAAGGAAAACGACAGCTGATTTCTCAGTTCATTAAGAGAAACTGAACCAGTTTTTTCTTTTAACGAGAAATTAAAATTATCCATATATATATCCAGATAATAACCTGATCCTGTTCCGCATTGTTCCGCACTGTCCGACATCTGTTTAACCAGCTGCACAAGAGAATCACAATGAGTTTCTGATTTATCATTTTTAACAAACCCGAACATTATCAGTTTTTTATCCTGAAAACATGTGTTAAAAATATCATTCTTACTGCTTTTAATAAATGTACTGTTTTTAAGAATAGACAGGCTGTTATTCAGCATTTTTTCAACATCATATTTTTTAGCAGTTTTCAGAAGGGCATCAACAGAAGAATCGGTATAATCTGTTACACATTCCTTTGCAGAAATAAGTTTTTCATTGAATAAATTTTCCGATAAAACATCAATCGCTTCTTCAGCAAAAAATTCTGAAAATATTTTCTTAATAAATTTAGCAGTTGTATCATCAAGCTGATAGATTGTATGCTCATAAAGTCTGCGAAGCGTTTTCTTTGTAATTAATTCCTTTTTATCAAGACTTCCTACAATCTGAACCTGACGGGCAATATCCGGCCAGTGACGAAGTGAAAAGCTGTAGCTGATCTTCAGGAATAGAATCATCTGAAGAACATCCTGCCGGCGGATATTTACAGCATTTATTTTTTTACCGCTGTATGACCGCATCAATTCCTCTATAAGTTCAGAAAATAAAGGCGATGGAACATACTTTCCGTCTGACAGATTCTTTATAAACAGGTCACACTGTTCTGCAAATGAAAAACCGTCACTGTTAATCGCAGGTGAAAATATTTTTTTAATATTAGTATAGTGAAGTATGATCTCACAGATTTTATTTGAACGTTCAGGCGTAATTAGGCTTTTCCATATCTTGCCGTCAATCCCGAGCATTACATGTTTTACGTTTTCTATGACGTCAGTTCTAGTAATGTATCCTCTTACCATTGAATGAAACATGTCAACGAGAGCATCAAAATATTCTTCCGGCGCATTTATAATCTCGTCCCGATTTTCACTGTTCAGTATTTTATCAAAAACAGTAGTTCCCTTCCCGGCTGTTTTTTTCACACCTGCAGCAGATTCAGATTTTTTATCCTGAATTGAAATTCTTACAAGAAGTTCACCTTCCTGAATTGATTTTCCTAGAATCCGTCCGTCCGCTGTTTTAGCTATCTGAAGTTTTGCTATATCACCGTTTTCAATAATATATTCTATAACACCGTCAACAGGGGCTTCTACAACCGTTTCCATTTTCATTGCTGAAAGAATCAGAATCGGATCACCTTTTTTAACTTCTTTCCCCGGCTTCATGTCATCGCTGCAGAAATTAACAAATGTACCCTGAAACGGCGAAGCTACTTTACCGCGGTTATCCTCTGCGGCAACACCCTCAGCTTCAATTTTCATCTGAAAGTAGACTATTTTATTATTCTCATTTTTCACGCGGATTGAGTTATAATCAACAAATCTGTCAATTCTTACGCGTCTAGGTTTCTTTTTATACTCAATTATCATATCATCAGCGTTACGATTTACGCTGATTAAACCGACCTGATCGAAAAATTTTCCATCAACATAAGCATAGAACTGATTCTGTTCCATCTGAACAAATGATACATTTTTAGAATAAGTTCCTGAATAAACATTATACTCAAAAGGAACTTCATGACTTACACGCTCTGACAGAATCCCATCCGCTTCGACAACACTCATCAGTCTGGCGGATACTTCATTGATTTTTTTGACATATTCTCCCATTGCCGAGAAAACAAAATAACTGTCATCGATCTCTAACTGAACTTCTTTATCAAAACACAGCTCACGGTTTTCATTTAATATGTTATTTGTATAATCCAGGCTTTTAAAATTATCACTTCTTACTATTTTCTGCAGCTGGTTTACATTTGTTTTTATTCCGCGGATATAAAGTTCCTGCAGCGCCCTTTCCATCCGAATTATGGCTTCTTCACGGTCAGCACCGAATGAAATAAGTTTTCCGATCATCGGATCATACATGGAAAGTACCTTATCACCTTCCGTAAAACCGAAGTCACATCGGATTCCGTTAAATGTCGGAAGGATTATTTCCTTGATTACTCCAGGAGAAGGTCTGTAGTCATTTTCCGGCTCTTCCGCATAAATACGGCATTCAATGGCATGTTTCTTTTCAGACACACGGAATTTAATATTATCAATTCCGCTGATTTCATTTTCACGGCCGTCAAAATAAAGTATCTGCCATTTTGCAAGGTCTATATCAAGTGTCTGATCTGTAACCCCGTATTCAACCTGAAGACGCGTATTCATTTCCATAAATCCGAAAGTATTATCAGTTGAATCAACAAGAAACTCGACAGTTCCTGCGCCGCAGTTTCCATAACCGGATACAATAGCAAGTTTCTCTGCTGAAGAAAGGAATGATAAGGCTATATGATCTTCAAGAAATGCATTTCCGCTTTCTTCAATTATTTTCTGATTTCTTCTCTGAACCGCACATTTTCTTATACCTACAGCACGGCCATTGAATACCTGTACTTCAATGTGAACCGGTTTCTGAATGTATTTTTCAAGATAAAATCTGCTGTCTCCGTAAAGTTCTTTTCCTATACGGCAGCATGACTCGGTTGCCTTAAGCAGTTCAGCTTCGGAAAAAACAGGGTACATACCCTTACCGCCGCCGCCTGCACTTAATTTTACGATGACCGGGTATCCGATCTTTTCAATCTGTGACTTTATTTTTTCAATATCAATGTCTTCAAAAGCCTCACTGCTTTCAAATAATGGGACTCCGTTTTTTTTCGCAAGAACCCGGGAAGATACCTTGTCACCCATTACTTTCATGGTTTCAGGATTAGGTCCCATAAATATAAGTTCTTTGTTATATTCACGTATAGATTCGACGAATGAATGATTTTCAGATAGAAAACCGTAACCTGCATAAATTGCATTTGCACCGATGAATTCAACTGCCGCAAGAATTACCGGAATATTTGTGTAATTGGTTTCCTCTCCGATATAAACTACTTCATCAGCAAATTCATACCATGACTGACCTCTGTCGACTTCCGTAACAACCGCAACAGACGGTATATTCTCCTCATGAAGAGCAAGAAAAAATCTTTTTGCAATTTCCCCCCTGTTAACTACAAGAACCTTCTGAAGTCTGTGTTTTCTTGTATGCTTTTCGGGTCCGTTAAGGCTGTGTGTTCTGTTGAGCGCCTCAATTTTCAAGATATTGTTTTTAACATCAATTTTCATTTTATTGAAATCCATTACTTTCTCCTTCATGATAGTTGTTTATTAACTTTCTGAAAAACACATTTTTAAGAGAATATGTCATACTGCTTTCTGAGCTTTTTTCTCAAAGAAAATCACGTTGTCAAAACATTCTGTAGTTCTAATCCCGTCCGAATCAAGAACGGATATCGAGCAATCAGAATTTATTCCAGTGACTGTCCCTTTTGATTCAATATCGTTACAGATATAAATTACTTCACATCCAATTGAACAATTATTATCTCTCCACTCGTTAAGTATTTTATCCGGGACAGGATAACTGAAATCAGTAAATATTTCCCTGAGTGAAAGTAAAATTTCTCTATGCAGCAGATCAAGACATGTTTCTTCGGAAATTATATCAAATACTGATATATATCCTTTATCCGAACCGGCATGTTCTGAATTGACATTTATACCGATACCGATAATGACGCAGAATCCGTCATCATGCTTTACCATTTCACAGAGAATTCCGCAAAGCTTGCTATCACCGAAGTATATATCATTCGGCCACTTGATTTTAAGATCATCGGATGAAATATACTTTTTCAGAACCCTTAAGACAGCTGCACCTGCATAGATTGAAGCTGCCTGCGGATTCACGCCGGTATTATATACAACCGAAAAAGTAAGATCCAGTCCCGGAACTGAAATCCAGTCCCGGCTGTTCCTGCCTTTTCCGGCAGTCTGGATATCTGCACGCACCGACAGAAAATTATTTGTAAGAAGATTTTTCTCCCTTTTAAGATAATCATTCGTCGAATCAACAGCATCCAGCCTTATTATGTTCATATCATTTTTCATAAAATGAATATCAGAACTTAACCTTATCTTTAATACGGTAATCATCTTTCAGTTTTGAAATTTTTACCATTTGAAATTCACGGATATCATATATAACTTTTTTATTCTCATCAAACAGAGTAACATTGAAAGTTACGGTATCCTGATCTTCCGCAAGTCTCTCAGTACGGCAGAAATATTTTTTATATTTCTCCGTTTTTCCGCAGATCTTCATTTCTTTGATTCTAAAAGGCAGAACCATGTTATCTGTAGAAATAAATTCAACCATTCCTCCCGTCTGGAACATTCCGTCAAGAAGTACTACATCCATTTCAAAATCCGGACTTGGCATTCCGCTGAAGAAATCAGCATCAGACGTGTCTGAAATCAATGTGATCAAATTTTTTCCGTCAAAAGAAAGAACTTTTTCAACACTGTCGAAAACTCCTCCCATGAAAAGTCTCTCAGGATGATACATTAAATCCGCGATACTTTCCGCATTAGGTGATTCGCTGAAATCAGGAAGTATCGTATCTGATTTTTCAAAATCTGAACTCAATGAATAAAGTCCTTTATAGTGAATTTTAGGATCTCCGACAACTTCACCTTTAGGATTTATAAAAAGAGATTTAATGAATGTCCTGCCTGTATCTCCGGAACGTTCTACCTCAATTATCAGATCTTTAGGTCTTCCTTTAAGAATTTTAATCCCGTATGGAATCTCAAATTCAGTAAGTCTGCTTATCACTTTGCTGCTTTTATTGGTGAATTTCACAGCTTCAGCCATCATCTCAATTCCTGTTGCTCCAAGGAAAATCGGAACTTCATGCATAGCATGATCGTTAAGGAAGAGATCCCTGTTCATCTGGAGTTTTCTGCTAAGAACTGTTTTACTGCTGTCTGCAAAATCAACTTTATCCAGAAAATTATCAACGACTTCGCCGATTTCATTTTCCTGCGGAAGCATTTTATCAGGATCAAAATCATGATCAATACCGCTGATAAGAACTTCTTCAGTTTTTGAGTCAGTAATGTCATTCATGAAAAACTGTATTCCGTCTTTCAGCGGAAGAAAAGTCAATCCTCTGTCCTCAAGTACCTTTTTAACAGTAGCGTTTGTAGCCATTCCGACTTCCGCCCACGCTGTCCAGTCATATGTTTTTACAACCAGTCCTTTTCGCTTCTGTTTTTCCGACTGAAGCATTTTACCAAGCATATCATTTGCAGCCGTGTAATCAGCCTGCCCTTCATTTCCAAACCTTGCTGTTACTGATGAAAAAGTCATCATATAATCAAGCTGTCTTTCTTTGAATGCTTTGAAAATGTTTCTGAGTCCGATAATTTTAGTATCAAAAACCCTGTTAAATGATTTAAGATCTTTTTTAACAATGAACTGACTTTCATCAAGACCTGCAGCGTGAAGAACACCGTCAATTTTATCATAACTGCTGATAATTTTCACTACACTTTCCTCGTCAGCAGCATCAACGGCATGATAGTTAACAGTTACACCTGTTTTCTTAAGTTCTTCAATGTTATAAGCCGATTCCCGGAAGCTGATAATTTTTTCAGCTGCCTTTTTAATTTCAACAGGTTTTGATCCGGACATCTGCTCCTTCATTCTGTTAAAAATATCCTGCGCTGAAGTGTTTTTATCCAGGAAGAACTTATCCAGTGAATAAATGTCGCTTCTTCCCAGAATTATAATATTTGTTCTGTAAGTCTCCGCAACCTTACGGATTATTTCATATGTGATTCCTCTTGCACCGCCGGTCACTAGAAGAGTCGAACCTTCCTTTATAAACGGTTTTTCAGCCAAAGGAGCCTCTTCTTTGATTCTTACGACATAACGTTTGCCTGAATCATATCCGGTCTCAACCTGTTTTTCCGCAGTTTCAATTTCCTTAACAAACAGATCAATAAATTCATCAATCTGTTTCTCAGGCGATGCCGATTTGAAATCAACAATTTTAACATTCGCCGGTTTAAGCTCTTTAGCTGCAGTTTTAAGAAGTCCGCTAATACCTGCGAAGACAGGAGTGATTTTTTTACAGTCATCACCATACGGAAATACAACAGAATTAAAGGATAGAGCAGCGACAATTGAATCAGCTTTGTTAATTTTATTAAAACATGTTTTAATAAGCATGAATGCCGCTTTAACAGAAGCATTAAGTTCTGCATCGCTGTATGATTCTTTTTTCGCCGCATAATCGATCTGGTTTAAAAGAATCAGACCGTCAATATTACCGGCTTCAGCTATTTTAGCCGTATAGTCGGTTTCATCAGGAGTTTTTGTGATATCAATATTTATATCACAGCCTTTTCCGAATGAAACTACCTTTCCGCCTTCAGCTTCAATATAGGATTTTAATTTTTCATAAAAACCTTTTGAATCAGGAGTTACAAGAATGGATTTATTTTTAAAAGAGTACTTTTTCGAGAAAGTAATTTTTCTTTCAGAAGCATACATTACCAGACGCTTAATGCCGGTACCGGAATCAGCAGCATTATTCAGCGTTACTGACGCTGCAGGTGCGGTAACAGCTGCAGAAGTTTGAGCTGCACCGGACAGTCTGCCTGAAAGATATTCTGAAATCTTTTTAATCGTATTTAAAGTTGAAAGCTGTATATCTTCCGGCACTTCAAGACCGAACTGTGAGGAAATCTCGCCGAAAATTTCAACCTGCTTGACGGTGTCAATTCCAAGATCAGCTTCAAGATCAAGATTCTCATCAAGCATTGATACTTCATAACCGGTCTGCTCTGAAATCGTCGCTTTGATTTTGTTTATATCCACCGAAACCGTCGTAGTCGTAGAGACTGGTTTCAAACCTGTCTCTACTGGTTTCGAACCTGTCTCTACAGGTGATGATACTGTTTTTGATGAAATGTAATCGGTTATCTTTCTGATTGTATTTAATGTAGAAAGCTGTATGTCTTCCGGCACTTCAAGTCCGAACTGAGAGGAAATCTCACCAAAAATTTCAACCTGCTTGACAGTGTCAATTCCAAGATCAGCCTCCAGATCAAGATTCTCGTCCAGCATGGATACTTCATAACCGGTCTGATCGGAAATTGTAGCCTTGATTTTGTTAATGTCCACAGTAGAGACTGGTTTCAAACCTGTCTCTACAGGTTTCGAACCTGTCTCTACAGGAGATGATCCTGTTTTTGATGAAATGTAATCCGTAATCTTTCTGATTGTATTTAAAGTTGAAAGCTGTATATCTTCCGGCACTTCAAGTCCGAATTGCGAAGATATCTCGCCGAAAATTTCCACCTGTTTTACTGTATCAATTCCAAGATCAGCCTCCAGATCAAGATTCTCATCAAGCATGGATACTTCATAACCGGTCTGATCGGAAATTGTAGCCTTGATCTTGTTAATATCCACAGAAACCGCAGTAGTGGAGACTGGTTTCAAACCTGTCTCTACAGGAGATGAACCTGTTTTTGATGAAATGTAATCTGTTATCTTTCTGATTGTATTTAATGTAGAAAGCTGCAGATCTTCCGGCACTTCAAGACCGAACTGCGAAGATATCTCGCCGAAAATTTCCACCTGCTTGACAGTGTCAATTCCAAGATCAGCTTCAAGATCAAGGTTCTCATCAAGCATGGATACATCATAACCGGTCTGCTCTGCAATAGTCGCCTTGATTTTGTTAATATCCACAGAAACCGTTGCAGTCGTAGAGACTGGTTTCAAACCTGTCTCTACAGCAGATGAACCTGTTTTTGATGAAATGTAATCGGTTATCTTTCTGATTGTATTTAATGTAGAAAGCTGCAGATCTTCCGGTACTTCAAGTCCGAACTGAGATGAAATCTCACCGAAAATTTCAACCTGCTTGACTGTATCAATTCCAAGATCAGCTTCAAGATCAAGATTCTCATCAAGCATAGATACGTCATATCCGGTCTGTTCGGCTATTTTTGCCTTAATTTTATTTATGTCAACCGTCACCGTCGGAGAGACAGATTTTACCGCTGCCGCTGCAGCAGGTGCTGTAACAGCCGGTTTATCGGATGTTCTGGCTGCTGATTTCAGGCATAACGCATTATTCTGAATATACATCTCAGGATTATCAAGACCGGAAATTTTCTGAAGCCATGAAGCATATTGTCCGTTTCCGGCTGCCTTATTTTCCTCCCTGCGTTTAATAAAAAGAAATGAAAAATGCGAACCGAAACCTGCTGCAAGATGAAATCCGTATTCGAAATTTCCCTGACTGCCGTTACTGAACTTAAGATCGGCAAAATGTGCGGGTATTTTTTTCAGATTCGGAATTGCAGGTGTTACGCCTGCCTGAAGGGCCTTTACAAGTACGACATCCTCAATTCCTGCTCCCAATGTATGTCCGGTATATCCCTTAACATTGGTAATTGTAATATTTTTATAATCTGCCGGGAATGCGGTTTTAATCGCTGAAACTTCAGCATCCGCACTTCCTCCTCTTGCAGGAGTATATGTTTCATGTGACATGAATGCCATCGAACGGGCATATTCAGATCTGCTTTTACCGTACATGTTTTCTATACGCGTGAAAAACGAATCCATTTCCTCAGAAAGATGCTCCACGTCAATTTTACTTACATGAAAAGCGCTGTTTCCGATATAAGTACCGAGAATTTCAGCCTGGCCGTTGAATCCGCGTTCTTCTGCTTTGTCCTCCCGCTCGACTATCAGTCCGAAAGCGCCGCTTCCGACGATCATTCCGTTTCTGTCTTCATCAAAAGGCTTTGATGCTTCATCGATGCTTCTTTTTACGGAAGCGGCTCCAAGTGCAAGAAATCCTGATGTAATCCATTCATTCTGAATTTCAGAAGTTGCAGCCTCACCGCCGACAATAATGACCCTGTCGCAGCGTCCCATTCTGATCCAGTCTTCAGCAACGGCAACAGCCTGTGTAGCGGAAGCGCATGCGCCTGAAACCATTGTGTTCGGACCTTTGGCTTTGATCATCTGTGCAAAATGGCCTGATCCGAGAGCAATAATCTGGGTTAAAAGCGCGCGGTCGAATGAATATTTCCTGAACACCTGTGTATCTTTAGCTCTCATGTACCAGTCAGTAACTGATTTTTTAATTTCAGTATCTTTGACTTTTTCCATCAGATAGAAATAAATTTTTTCAAATTCTTCAAAAGGTTTGGTAGAGAATTTTTCTCTATAATATGCTGAAATTTCACGGATCAGAGTTTCAAATCCCGGAAATAATGAAGTAAATATTATTCCTGTATTTGACTGATATTCTACCGGAAGTGCATAACCGTCAGGCATCATTGCACCATTGCTCATTTTCTTATACTGTTGAACAAGCGGAATATTCGCATCTTTCAGTGCTTCAATTCCCGACGCAATGGCAAGTCCATAGGTGATGTCGTATTCAAAATCAACACCATACTCTTTTAAACTGAAATAACCAAGCTGTCCCGCAAGATGAACAATGTGATCAAGATCATTTATTTCGACAAATTTGGCATTACCGCTAGGATCCTTGAAAACACGCGTAATGTTTTTATCAACCATTTTGTTCTGTTCTTCAACTGACAATGAATCAATGAAATTCTGACCTTTAAGGATTTTTGCAAAGTTGTCATCATTAAACACTTTGCCGGCTTTTCCGGGAAGTCCGAGAGATACACCCGGAATTACGACAGTTCCTGTATAAATACCTCTTTTTTCAACAGCAGCAAAAGCATCTTCCTTACGCTGTTTAATGAATTCACTGTAAAGCAGTTTCTGTATTTCAGCAGAGTTTGTTTCAAGAAACTTCTTGTACTCACTATCCTGGGTATTAATGCTTATTTCCGGCTTAACGGTTGCAGCAGCCGGTTTGAATGAAGGCTGAACGGCTAAACTCTGTTTTGCTGCTGACAATCCGGAAGCGGTGATTAACACCTCAACAGCATCTTTCTTAGGATCAGCCGAACATACAGCCGCTGCATTTATTCCTGAAATTTTTGCCAGCATTTTAGTAAGAATATTATTTGGTCCGATTTCAAGGAAATATTTCAAGGCAGGAGAGGAAACAGATTTTACAGATTCCACAAATTCAACAGGTGAAATGATCTGTTTTGCAAGCATGTCTTTCGCTGCATTCACGTCCTGCGGATATCTGCCCGCTGTAAAGTTTGCTACAACACTTGAAATTCCGGATACATTAAATTCAATGTTTTCAATATATTTTCTGAATTCATCGGACGCTTTTTTAAACAGAGGAGAATGAAAAGCTCCTGATAGTTTGAGTCTTGTATATCCGGCTTTTACAGAATCCAGATATTTACAGAAAGCGTCAATACCTTCCGTTTTGCCTGAAACTGCTGTCTGAGAATCACTGTTCTTATTTGCAAGATAAATTGAATCAATACCTGAAGACTTTATCAGACCGGATGTTTCCGAAGCATTTTTGAAAACAACCATTATTGAACCTTTTACTTCATCAGCGGACTGCTTCATCAGATCGGATCTTTTTATTACAAGTTTCATTGCATTGTCAAAACTCATTACTCCTGCTGCAAATAACGCTGAAATTTCTCCAAGACTATGTCCAATCATCGTTGATGATTTTAATCCCTTTGATTTAAGATATGTATATATCGCAGCACTTGAAAGAAATATTGACGGCTGTGTATTTTCAGTAAGATTTAATTTCTCTGCATCTGTACCGAACATCAGATCAAGCAGCGAATAGCCCCTTTCCGCTTTGAAAACAGCCTCCCCCTGATCAAGAACTGATTTGATCTCAGGAATGCCCGCATAAAGCTGTTTCATCATTCCAGGATACTGTGAACCCTGACCTGAAAAGAGAAGTGCAATTTCATCATTATAAACAGATGTCATCACTGCCGGCTGAACCATTTTAGCAAAAGAAATATCACTTCCGGTTGAAACAGTTTTTTCATCGGAAAGACGTTTTGGAAATGTTTTCACTACAACATGTCCGATATTTCCTCCGAGACCGGCAAAATTCGCTGCAAAATAATTTTCATTATCAGCACCCAAAGCAACAGAATCATTGGTACCTGTAAGAGACATCTCAGCAGAAACAAGAGATGTTGCAGAATTAAACGTTTTATTAGGCGCAACCGTATTTTTTTCAGTCATCAGAGCAAGTTTTGAAAGAACAACTGCCGGATTAGCAGCACGAAGATAACTTAACTGTGATTTTGAATTACCGAAATAAAGTTTGCGCTTGAAACTGTTTTCTAGAGCATCCAATTCCCATTTATCCACAACTTTATTGGATGAAGCAAAAACATCAATGTAATCGATTTTATTTCTGGAAATTGAATTCTTCCTGTAAAATCTGTTCATGATGCGTCCGAATCCGGCAGTCGTCGGGCTGAGCATATTTTCTGCCGGATATGACTGAAAATCCATATCCGCTATTTCCGCAATTACCGGCATATTATTTTCTTTGGCGTATTTATAGCTGGTAAGTACAAGTATTGCTCCTCCCTCACCCATGACAAGACCTTTTGAATTCTTGTCAAAGAAAGCCGAATCACCGTCGGAAAGCACTTTAATAAGATTATATGCCATAAGAGAGGAAGGACTTAAATTCGCATCAATTCCTCCGCATAGAATTATATCGGATTTACCGCTTCTGATCTCGCGTATTGAAGCATTAATCGCAACGGCAGATGATGCACATTCTGCTTCAACAATATATGAAGGACCGTTGCAGTTGAAGAAATTCGCAATCCTTCCCGGAACAATGTTTGAAAGAAGACCAGGTACCGAATCCTCTGTATTCTTATAATATCTTTCTCTTAATTTCTCGGCAAATTTTACCGCAACTGCTTTTGTTTTTGAGCCGTCAACACCCTGTGTTGATGCAACGATACTCTCAAGAAACGGAGTTCTTGTTCTGATCATGTTATCATTATGCATTTCCCCGGTGGATGTTCCGAGAATTACACCTACTCTGTTGCGGTTGTCTTTCAGAATTGACTCGATTCCGGCATTTTTAATTGCTTCATCAGCGATCTCAAGACCGAGGATCTGGGCTCTGTCTATTGATTTTACCGCTGTAGGCGGGATTCTGAATTTAACATTATTAAAATTAAAATTTTTAATTATGCCGGCCTGCACTTCCGGAAGGCTGTATTCCTTATCCTCATTAACGAAAGCGGCATTATGGAATCTTTCTTCAGGAATTTTACTGAACTGTTTTTCACCGGTCTGCAGAACATTCCAGAATTCACTGCTGTTCAGCGCTCCCGGAACAATTACACCGATTCCGGAAATTACTATTCGTGATTCGTCCGGATCCGAAATTCCATTTAGATTTATTTTACGCGGAAGCGGTTTATAGTTTTCAGTATATTCCTCTACTCCAAGATGATAGTTAATTCCGCCGAAACCATATGAACTGACAGCCGCTTTTCTTGTTTCACCCGGATTTTTAGTCCATTCCTTAACATCCGCTATAACATACAAAGAGCTGTCTGAAATGTCAAATTTAGATGATGGTATTTCATAGTTGGCATTAGGCGGAAGAATTTTATTCTGCAAGGCCATTACAGCTTTAATAAGACCTGCAGCTCCGGCACCGCCTAGCAAGTGACCGATCTGTGATTTAACCGAACTTACACCGATCTTCCCGCCGAAATTTCCATAGAAAGATCTTATTGTTTCCATTTCTGTCTTATCACCCATGAGAGTTGAAGTACCGTGAGCTTCAATGTATTCAATCTTGTCAGGTTTAAAATTTTCATCTTTGCAGTTTTCATAGCATCTTTCAATTGCAAGAAGCTGGCCGCGCTGCTGCGGAGCCGCTATTGCCTTGCCCTTTCCATCTGTACTCGCACCGGCACCCTTTATTACTGCAAAGATTTTATCACCGTCACTTATAGCATCTTTCATTCTTTTCAGGATTACTACACCCGCACCAGCACCAAGAACAAATCCGCCGGCTCTCTGATCAAAAGGAAAAGAACCTAAATCGGAAAGAGCTCCCATTTTACAGAATCCGACGAATGTTTCAGGAGATAGATTTGTATTGACACCACCGGCTATTGAAACATCCGCATCACCGGATAGAAGTTCCTTGATCGCATTATCAACTGCAGTAAACGAAGTGGCGCATGCCGCATCAACTGTGTAGTTGACTCCTTCAAGACCAAGATGCGCCGATATTCTCGAGGCTTCAACGTTTAATGCCGCTCCTGTAGGAAATTTCGGCTGTCTGTTGTTTCGAAGAGTCTTTTTCAGATTATCCAGAATTTTTGTTTTCTCATCATCGGACAGATTTTTAAATTCATCAAGCGTGTTTAGATAATATTTAAATTCCGGATAGTACTGCTTGAGGATTAATTCATCTGTTACAGGATTTGAAAGACATGATCCCATAATAACGGATGTTTTTGATTTTGGAAACATTTTTGCATTTTTTCCAGAATAATATCCGGAAGATTCAACTGCCTGCATTGCGGACTGAAGAAGTACCTGCTGACTTGGAGAAATTTCATCAGCCTCCGCTTTTGTATATCCGAATTTTTCAAATTCAAATTTAAAATTATCGATCTGACCTGCAATTCCGCTGTATGCCTTATCCTCAGCCTTATGATCAGGGTCAAAATAGAATTCCTTGAAATTAAATTTTGTAAACTGTCTTATGGAGTATTTTTTTGAAATAATATTATTCCAGTACTGCTCTACATTATCCGCATCCGGATAAACACAGCCCAATCCTATGATCGCAATTTCATCATTAAGCTGATTATCCTCTGCGGTTAGTAATTCTATTGCATTAAGATTTTCATTTAGCTGCTTTTTATTTTTAAACAGTTTATCATGCACATCATCAATTGTAACAGTGCATCTGTTGAAAATAAGAGCTTCACCGCACATATAATTTCCGCCGGACATCTGATCATCTTCATCAAAATGTTTGAGAGTAACTTTGCCATCCGGTCCGAATTCAGGGCAGAAACCTTTAGCTCCGATAAGAAGTGCACCGAAATTATCAACTTCATATTCGTGCTTTCTATCCTGAAGAGGAAGACCTTTTCTTACACGTTCGTGCTCCCTTTCAATCATTTTTTTAGTGAAAGTTGTAGGAAGAGTTCTCGTAGTAAGTCCGATGGTTTCACCTGTTACAATAGTCTCTTCAGCATCACATATTAATTCCTGATATTTCTTTTTTATATTTCCTTGCTCAACAATATCGTTGGTATACAGATATGCTGTACCAACCTGAATTCCGATTTTAGCTCCCGCTTTTGACAGCTGGGATGTCATACCTGTTATGAAATTTGTTCCTGACGCTGAACCGATTCCACCGGCAAAAATCAATGAAAGATCCTTGGCTTTATCCGGAAAAGCTGTCATTACTTTCTGTATGGAAAGCTCCCATAGAACGGTTGAAGTCAAAGCTCCTACATGACCACCGGCCTCATGGCCTTCAAAAATAAATCTTGTACAGTTATTATTAACTCCGTTTTCAAACATCGCAGGTGAAGGCATATGAAGATATGTTTTGATTCCTTCTGCTTCAAGTTCTTTTGCCTGGATCGGAGTACCGCCTGCAAAAAGGGCAAATCCCGGTTTATATCTTTTAACCATCTCAATGTGCTTATCAATCATCTTGTTGATACCTGAAAAGCCGATCATACCGGCACCCCAGGTTTTAGTGATTGCAGCTGTTTCTGAAAGCATTGTGTCTGCAAGGTTTTCAGGAAGAGAGCCCATTGCCATAAATGGAAGCGCACCGCCATCATTTATTGCTTTAGCAAAACCTGCCTTATCGGAAATATTCGCCATTGGTCCCTGCATTACAGGGTATGTTGTTCCGTGATCAGCAGCAACAGGGGAATCAGCTTTCATCTGATCGTACTCTTCCGCAGCATTTAATGATACGGAAATTGTATCCATAAATTCTGCAATTACCTGTGAAATCGATGTACTGTTTCTGACAAAATTATTTGCAAATGACGTATCCTGTCCCATATATATGAGACTGTGAACGACATCACCTGCCGTATCATTCATGAATTTAATGTTTTGCCTGATAAACTCGTACAGTTTTTCGTCCGCACCGGGTTCATTTAAAAGTTCACTTTCCTTCTGTTTAAGATCCTTTGTAATCTGTGTTGCAAGTTTGGTGAAAAATCTGTACCTCATGTTGAGGGTAGTACCGCATTTAATTGTGTTTTTCTCTTCAATTTTTCTGAGTACATCCTTAAATTCAGGTGTAACCGGAGATTCATCAGTAAGATAAAGCTGAGAATCGAGAACAACTCCGCTTGCGCCGGCAGCAAAAAACCCTGCAGCAGTAAAGTGCCCCACACCGCCATGAGCGAAAACCGGAAATTCATCATTCTCAACATACCACTGCATTAGTACAAATGTTGAGAACTGGGATATTCTTCCGCCTGCTTCATTTCCTTTAACGATCAGCGCTTCCGGAGCGATTTCTCTTAAAATTTCAGACGGTATAATGTTCAATGCTTCCAGTATTATTTTATATCTTATTGATTTATATTCTTTAAGTATGTTTATATCCGCGACATCATCATAATAAAACACAACGGCATTCAGGTATTTGAAAAACCGGCTGCCTATATAATCAATTATGCTGCGGTCTGAAACATTTATTCTTAAACCGAAAAGAATTTTTTTATCTTCAAGTTCATTGATATGACTGATGATATCATCTGATGAAAGAAACTCTGAATCAAATACCGGCAGTGTACCGGCCTTATATGCTTCATTGAAATAATTACTGCATTTTATACCGGTTGGATTGTAAACAATTACCGGAAATCTGGAATCAATAACTTTGCGTATCATATTATTCTCCTGTTAAATCTCTTTTAATCATTATTGTTAATATATTTTCTGTCCGACCTTTTTTCACCGACACATCCGTTAAACAAAGTTTCAAGAATAACAGGGATCTCGTCAGTTATGGGATATGACATATCAGAACCGAACCATTTGTGATATACTCCGTCGATAAACCCGAACATACCGTAAATGACTGTCAGGTAATCAATCCCTTTTACTTTTAAATCCTTGTTTAATGAAATTATGCGTGCTTTCAAAAGCGGAAGATTTTGAGACATATATTTATAAAACCGGCTTTTCCCGGCTATTGTATTCACTGAAACGTCTGCACTTTGTATCAGATTATATACATCAGGATTATCACTTATAAAGTTAACCCAGTATTGAATCATTTCAACAAGTCCGTCGATGACATCATCGTTGCGATTGAATATATCGGCGATGTTATTTACAATCGCTTTGTATTCCTCTTCAAGAAGTGAATCAAGAAGTTCCTCCTTGCTTTTAAAATATCTGTAAAGAGAACCTTTTCCGACTCCTGATGTTGCAGCAATTTTATCCATTGTTGCACGGTGAAAACCGTCCTCACTGAAAACTTTTCTCGCTGCTCTGAAGATAAGGTTTCTCTTTCCGTCAGGAGAAGTTTTCTGCTGGTCACTTTCTGCCGCTGACTTTATTTTGATGCTCATAATTTTTTCAAGATTTACCGGAGATATGGAAATTTTTTCAATTCCGTTCATCCGGCATTTTTCAAGCGCTACCTTGAAAAGTCTCGCAGCAGCCTCAAACATATTTTTATTGGAAAGATATTCAATGATTCCATCAACATAATCAGAAATCCAGTTTTCAAGAAGAGATAAATCTGAGGGATTCTTATCAGTAATTTCATTTCTGGTAATATGATTTGTGATAATTTCACCGAACTTAAATTCATCAAATACACCGTTTGCTGAAAAATACTGTCCTAATTCATTATATAACAGCAATTCACTCTCCTTTTCACTATTTTTCAATAGCCTGATTGTTCTTTCCTGACTCATTAACACTCCAGACATTTCGGACTGACCAGTCCGTCCATACCTGAAAAATGCTAATTGTGTCAAATAATTTCCACTAAATTTTATTATTTTTTGCAATTTTTTTTGATTTAATGATCATTTTTTAAAAAATGTATAGTTTTATTGAAGAATATAAGATAAATTTGCTAGTCACTCACTTAAAGTTTTAATACTGCGGAAAATTTTTTATCACAGTTATTCCACTAAAATACAAATTTTAACAGTCAAAATTTTCGAGTTGTACCTGTTACGTAACAGGTACGTAACAGGTACGTAACAGGTACGTAACAGGTACGTAACAGGTACGTAATTTACTTACTTTCATGTGAAAAGGCAAATAAATTCTTAAAATTAATTAAATTCCGGAAAAGAAATCATATTACCGGGATAAAAAAATACTAATCTGCTGATAAGGAATCATATTGCGGACTATAACATCCCAATGCTCATGAAAATCCAGATTCCTATAGCATGAAAAACATGAATGAATTCACATGGGGTAGAATCTCTTTCAATTTACCATCTGGTATCAAACAGACGAAATTTATTTTCATTTTACTATAACCTTCTGTCAAAATACCGGATAAGTAACGTTAACAAGATTATTCTCATTTCAGATTTCCTATGGACTTCGATATCCCTGATAATTATACTCATTATTTATGCTCAAAGACAAAACAAGTCCATGGAAACCAAATATCATATACTGGTTTATTTTAGGTTTATTAAGGCATATTCCGTAAAAAAGGATAACCGTCATTTTTATCAGCATTGATATCCCAGACTGCAGTAAAATCCCAGTCTGAATAACTAACTTCATCTTTCATTTCCAGGGTAGTTCTGCCTGTACCGCCCTGACTTGATGAAAAAATGTCAGTGTTCCAATAGGAATTATCATAAAAACCACTTTCATCAAAGCCAATTAATCCGCCCGTATCAATGTTACCTGAAACAACACTGATTGAATAACAATTTGATATTGATGAATTGCTATTCCATCCAACTAATCCACCTGTATTTTCTTCAGCACCTGTGACTGTACCATTTGAATAGCAATTTAATATTAAAGAATCAAAGCTAATACCAACCAGACCGCCTGAGTTATTGTTGCCTGTAACAGTGCAGGTTGAATAACAATTTGATATTGAAGAATCAAAACTTAAACCAACCAGACCGCCTGAGCAATCAATACCGCTAACAGAACCGGAAAATACACAATTCATAATTTTAGAATTACTGGCTTCACCAATAAGCCCGCCTGTGCAACTTAATTTTGAACCGTTCCCGTTTACAATAAGAGCATTTATAATGATTATATTACATATAGCAGCAGAATCAACATTTCCGAAAAATCCAATATCTGCAGTTGCGTCATCATTTATGACAAGCCCTCTAACTGAAAACCCATTCCCATTTAAAATCCCTTTAAACGGTGCACCTAGTGAACCGAGAGGAATCCAGCCGCTGCCTGTCTGATATGCTGAAAGATCCAGATCTGCAGTCAAAAAGTAATTTCCTTCGAGTCCGTCGGCATCTGTTACAGCATTAACAAGAGCTGCAGCAGTCAAAATGGGTTTATGTATAACTGTTCCTGATGCAGTTGTGCTCACATAAATCACATTTTCATCTGACAGATCCCCGTTTGTATAATATGAAATGAAAGTGATTGAATACAAACTCTCTTCACTTAGACTATCAAAAGAGTATTGCCCGACACCAGCAGACAGTTCAATTTCAAAATCTGTTTTCATACCTAATAAAACTACATCTATATGATCCAGATCGGACTTTTGCGGGTCATTCCATGTTATTGTAATCTGAGACCTGGAAGCTGAAATTCCCGTTACAGTAATGTTCGAATTAACAACACCTCCTCCGGAAGAATCTGGTCCGCTGCCGCCCTTATCATCACAAGCTGCAAAAACACATACAATCACGAACATCAGAATAATAGAAAATTTCAAATGTAATTTCATAATTCTCTCCTTACTAATTCATTAAAATAAATTTAAAATAGATTTCCAGCAGGTATTTCCATCTGAACAAACACCAGTAGAATCATATTTAAGGAGAACATATCAGATAAAGAATTTTCTGTCGTACGAGCAGATCCAGCCGTACGTTTTTTTTGTAAGATTTAAGTTTTTTTAAATTTTTTGAATTCTGATGTTTTTCGGAAGTTTTAGATACTAATATGTAACAGGTACGTAACAGGTACATAACAGGTACATAACAGGTACGTAATTTACTTACTATTATGTAAAAAGGCAAAAATTGATAAAAAAATTACAATTTTTCATGATTTTCTCTGTTTACAAAAGACTTCCTGTATTCCGTGGGTGTAAATCCTGTTACTTTTTTAAAACTGGAATTAAAAGTTGTCTTGGAATTAAAACCTGATAAGAATGCAATCTGCAGTACGTTTAAATCTTTTTTCTCAGGATTTTCAAGATACTCCCTTGCTGTTTTAATACGGTATATATTGATAAAATCAAAAAAATTCTGATTCTGATCAGCATTAATCACCTGTGACAGGCTGCTTCTGGAAACAGACAGCATTTCTGCAAGAACCGGAAGAGTCAATCCTGGATCAAGATAAGGTTTCTTTTCATTCATTACATACAGAAGCCGTTCGGTAATCTCAGCATTTTTAACTGTCTGAATGGAATTTCTAATTTCTGGAAATTCCTTTTTCTCTTTATTAATATCCTGAATTGTGTAAAAAATTCCAGGCTGCATGATGCCTTTATAACCGACCGCATAGATAAGAACAGTTACCAGAACCGGAAAGATCCGCTGGGTAATTATCCATCCATAGGCGCCTCCAAAAATCCAATATATCTGTACTAACTCAATAAGCACATAAATATAAAGACTGAAACGGACAATATAATACAGCCATGAAAGGTTAACATGTTCTATCGAGGAAAAATAATTTTTAATATTCCTTTTATGTTCAGACAGCAGATGCAGCGCAATGGTAAAATATATACCGATATGAATTATTATTATTACTATTATGCAGGTATTAATGAATGAAAAATGATAGGTATGATCATTAATATACGATTCCCAGAATAATTCTATTTCCGATGAACTCTTCATCATATTATTAATTAAAACATAAAATGCTACACCTAAAGCCGGCAGCAGATGCAGTAAATGAATTTTCTTTAATCTGAAAGACGGAGTAATAAGACTAATTACATAAAAATACTGCAAAGGACCTACCAGATAAAGCAGAAAATTTATTTCACCTACAAATGAAAAAACCGGATATTTATGAAAAAGGCCTGTAAAGAAATATA
>JAFGJZ010000093.1 GCA_016928815.1 Spirochaetota bacterium | reverse complement strand
TGTATCGAAGCTGTATCGAAGCTGTATCGAAGCTGTATCGAAGCTGTATCGAAGCTGTATCGAAGCTGTATCGAAGCTGTATCGAAGATTTTCAGGTCTTCTTTTACAGCTTCGATAAAAAGTATATCCAAAACAGTTTACATTATATTTTTCATCTGATTGAGAAGTTCAGGGACATTGGAATAATATTTTTCTATTTCACTTTCGGTTAAACCTGTTTTTTCAATAGCATACTGGCTTAGTTCCTGATAAAGACCGTCGCCTCCGATTCCGACTCCTGCCATCAGGCAGATTGCATTTGCAACATGCACGATTGAAACAACTTCCCTGTTTACTTCAGGAGCAAGTGAAGGTGTGTGATGAAATTCTACTACATCCTGGAGTACTTCCGGAAATTTCCATTTCTGCAAAACCTTTTTCCCTATTTCCTGATGGTTGTAACCCATGATTTCACGTTCAGCTTCATTAAATGAAACCTGATTTTCAATTGTATAATTAAGAATGTCCTTGAATGTATTAGCTACAAAAAGTGCAAGAACAGTTTTCCCGACATCGTGAATTATGCCTCCAGTAAAAACTATATCGGCAGCAGCTTTCTTCTTTTTATCAAGTGCAATCTGTTTAGACAGCATTGCTACAGCAAGATTATGTTTCCATAACTCTCCTTTGGCAAGATCATATCCCATGATGGTTTTATCAAGAACCTGTTTTGTTGTAGCAACCACAATCATATCCTTAACTTCTTTCAGGCCAAGCGTTACAATTGCCCTGTCCAGTGAAGCAATTTCCTTGCCCTTGCTGAAATATGCAGAATTGCACAATTTCAGGATGTTTGCAGTGATAGCCTGGTCTTTTGAAATTTCAGAAGCTACAAGATTAAAATCCACGTTTGGATCATTGACCATATTAATAATTCTGCTCACAATATCAGGAAGTGACGGAAGTTGTGTTAGATTTGAAATTATCTGGTCCAGTCTTTGTTTTATATGTTCATGCATTGCATTTCTCCGCGATCAATACTATATTTTATAAAAGTTCTGCTCTACGCCGGCAGCTTTAACTTTCAGATGTCCGTCATTCAGAAAAAAATCTATTACTCGACCGACATTCCCGCTGACATCTTCATTTACAATAGGTATCTGTTTATCTGTCAGTATTTTTCTGGTCATTTCAATGTTGCGTTCTCCGATCTGTCCGAGAGGTGTATCCGATTTGAATTTGAACATTGATGCACCGCCTGCAATTTTTGCTGTCATAAATTCTTTTTTACATCCCTGTTTGAGAAGCAGTTCAATCATTAAAGGGATAGCTGTTGCGGCATATTTCTCCGGCTGCCCCATAGATTCTGATTCAGGAAGAAGTATATGCGCCAGACCGCCGATTTTTAACTGCCTGTCATATATGCAAATTCCGACACAACTTCCCAGAATGGTACGTAAGACCTGATTAGTTGTACCAAGCTTGACCTGGGCTACGCCTACATTGACAAGTTCATTGCTCATATTGTCGCTCTTATTATTATAATTGTTTAAGGTTATATTAAAACGCAAAAAAAAGCATTTGTCAAGAAAATAGTAGGGTAAATTTAAAAAATAGGCCGGCTCTGAATTGCGTATATGACCGGAGTTTCAGGTATTTCCGCGCTTAATGGATTTCAACGGAACATGGAATTTAATTACTGTCAATTATGACCCATCCGCGTACTGGGTCAAAAAAGTATCCTGCAGGTATTTCATCCGGAGGGATGTCGTCATAACCGCAGTGATATATTCCGAAATCAGTTTTCATCGCTTCATAGCTGTTAAGATGAATTTCATTTCCGCTGTCGTCAGGTTCTATCAGAATAGGATAGTCATATTCGACTCTGAATAAAATCAGGCTGTAAGGGGTGTTATTGATTACAATGCCCATTTTATTACCGTATTCATATATATCGCCTGATGTGAAATTTAATGTCTGATTATTTTCAAGTTTATATGTCTTTTCACCGATGAGAAAATTACTTTTGCTCAGCTTGATATCCTTACCGCTTTCTGAAATTACATGAAACCTTACCGGTTTGATTATTTCCTTTACGCCGTACCATGCTGATAAAAAAATAAAAACAGGCAGGATTATAATCGGAATTCTCAGTATTTCCAGTGAAATTCCCTTTTTGAGTAAAAAAACAAAGACAGCCAGAAAAACAGTTATGCAGTAAATAATAAGAAGCAGCCATGCGAGATAAATGTTAATAATCATGATCCGTAAACCTTCTTTTAAAAATTTGCTTTATGTTAAACTTAATAAATAGAAATTATACTGTAAAGCAATCACATAAAATAAATAATATTCATGCATAAAATACTCATAGAATTTTCAGCAACAGCAGTTTGCCGGCGGAACGAATGAACGGGTATGCCATGTACAGAGAAAAAAGAAGAATGAAACCATAAGAACCAAGTTCAATTATTTCAGCCATTGTTCTGATCATCCGGTTTCGTCTGCTGTCGGTATCCAGGCTTTTCAGCAGACCGGTTCGTCCCAGATATGCCAGATAGGATACCATAATCATAATAACAGCCATTCCCATTGACATGAATCCGACACTGAGTACTGCATAAAAGGTAATTTCAAGATAAAGACCCATGAGAAGAATCATTGTAGCTCCCGGACATGGAACAGAATTTGTGAGTATGAGAAACACCAGAAGTTTTTTCCCGTAAAATTTTTTTTCATGTGAATGGCCGGGCATGATTTGTTTGATTATCAGAATCATGGAAAAAATGAAAAGCAGAAGAAATGTTATTCCTTTGATTGCCGCGTATGCATTATCTGTCTTTGATAGATGGGCTATTGTATCTGTAATTAAATACAGTGAGAAAACAAGAATGATGCTTGAAATAGCGTGAAGAAGCGCTCCGAAAAATCCTGCCGCGAAAGGTTCATATACCCTGGATTTGCGGGAAAGAAAAATTGAAAACAATACGGTTTTTCTGTGACCGGGTCCTAGAGCATGGAGAAGTCCGTATGCGAAGGATATGAGAAAAAGAATGACCAGGCTTTTTCTGTCAGGATGTTTCTCAATGTCATAAAAAAAATCTGACAGTTTTTCCTTTACCCTGAACTGAGCTTTCATGATTCCCCCCGTTGTACCGATTACCGGAGGAGGATCAATCCGGTTTTTATCTGATGAAAACGGATTTTGGGAAAGCGGAATGCTGCACAGAAAAATAATTGTGAGAAATAATGCGGCATATGCCTTTTTCCCATTCATTTTATTTCACCATGACATGCAGCTCTTCAGGATATGCCGTCTCAAGCCCCGCTTTCCAGCTTTTATAAATAGTCAAATCATCAGGCGATCCCTGAGGGTTGTAATATATCGGATACTTTTTGTTTGTTTCAACCTTATAACTGCAGATCTCCGCAGCATCACTGTTTGTAATCGGTTGTTTACCTAGATCAATTGCACAGTAGAATGTCCTGTCAAATACACTGATGAAAAAATCATTGCCAAGGCCGTATTTTGTAACCGGAACATAAAAATGATAGTGAAGGGTTTTCCCATTAATAATTTCCGCCCTGAAGCCGCTGACTGTTTCGGGATTAAGCCGGGATGTCCCTTTTCTGATGAATATGAAATAACCGTAATGTTTCAGATTTTCAAAAGCACCATGGCGTATTTTATCATTTTCCTTTTCAGAAAAACTTCCGTTTCTGTCTGAATCAAATTCACGTTTGATTGATGCGCTGAAAACCTGGTCAAAAATTCAGTCAACCCAGAATCCCCTGCATTTTCCGTCTGCGTAATCCAGTTTTATAGTACTGTCAATATGTATGTGCGGGTGTGCGAAAATGCCTGAGCCAAAACATGCAAGTATTATTACTGCTGCGATTAATGTGAGTTTTTTCATGAATTTAACCCTGCCATGAAATATTTTATCTTCTGTTAGCTGTATTAAACAAAGTTTGCTCCATAAAACTTTGATAGTTTAGTTAACAACCGGAAAACTGTCAACTATTAAGGTTGAAAATATTTTTTAATAATCAGGGATCTCAGGATTGAAAATACTCAATACAAACATGTTTTGGCTTTATATACCGGGTTTTGTTTAATATTTTTCTGTATTTTTTCCTTTTTTCACCAAAAAGTTTTAAAAAAAACTGCCTGAATTACGTTATAAGTGTGAAGACTTAAATGAGGTGCGTTATGCTTTCGAAAACATATTCCCTGGGAATTGTCGGTGTTGATGCCATTGTAGTTGAAGTTGAAGTGGATTTAATGAAAGGGCTTCCGGGATTTTCAATAATAGGACTTCCCGATTCTGTTATTAAAGAATCCAAAGACAGGATAAGGTCAGCGATTGAGAACAGCGGATTTGAATTTCCACCAAGAAATTTTATCGTTAATCTTGCACCCGCAGGTTTTAAAAAGCAGGGTGCTAATTTTGACCTTTCAATTGCACTTGCAATACTTCATTCTACAAATCAGACTGAGTTCAATCCGGCCGCAATACCTATGGCCGGTGAACTTTCCCTTACGGGAGAAGTCCGTCCGGTCAGAGGTGCAATCGCGATGGCAATTACACTTTACAGAAACGGTTTTAAAAAACTGATTGTCCCGTATGAAAACAGAAATGAAGCATGTGCCGTAAGCGAGATTGAAATTTATCCCGTTAAGACACTTGAGGATGTAATCGCTGTTTTTGAAGGAAGAATTCCTGTTTACACACCTGACCGGTCTTCAGACTGGGACGATCCGGTTCCGGATAATTATCCTGATTTCTCTGAAGTATGCGGACAGGAAAGCGTAAAACGGGCGGTTGAGATTGCTGCGGCAGGTCATCATAATCTTCTCATGTACGGACCTCCAGGTGCCGGTAAGTCGATGATTGCCAAGTGCATTCCCGGAATACTGCCGCGGCTTTCGCGTGATAAATCAATTGAAACCACCATGGTGCATTCAATCGGCGGGAAATTAAATTACGGAGATGGTCTCATATCGCTTCCGCCTTTCCGGACTCCGCACCATACAGCCTCGGACATTGCTCTTGTCGGAGGAGGTAAGATTCCAGGAGTAGGGGAAATTACTCTCGCCCATAATGGCGTGCTTTTCATGGATGAATTCATCGAATTCAAGAATAATGTTCTTCAGGCATTGCGCCAGCCGCTGGAAGATAATTTCATTACAGTTTCACGTGCTGCCGGAACAGTTTCCTTTCCTGCTGATTTCATGCTTGTGGCATCAAGCAATCCATGCCAGTGCGGCTTTCTGTTTGATGAGGATGTTGAGTGCAAATGCACGCCGATGCAGATTAAGAAATATTTTTCAAAAATAGCCGGTCCGATTCTTGACCGTTTTGATATTGAGGTTTATGTTCCGCGTGTCGCATACAGGCAGCTCATGGGAAAAATTGAATCCGAGAAGTCTCTGCATATTAAAAGACGGGTTGAGAAGGCAAGGGAAATTCAGCTGTCAAGATTCGGAGAAAACGGACCGGAAGTTAATTCACGCATGAGTTCTGCAATGGTGAAAAAATACTGTTACGTGGATGAACATGACAGTTCATTTTTAAGCAATGCAATGAAAAGAATGAATTTATCGCCGAGAAGTTTTTTCAGAATTCTTAAAGTGTCACGGACAATTGCTGATATTGAGGGTGAAAGGGAAGTGCAAAAAAGCCATATCCTCGAAGCTTTAAGTTACAAGTCTCTTAACAGATACTATGACGTTTAAGCGATTCTGTAATTTTCACGGTGCATGTTAATTAATTACTGCAGACGGAATTATTGTTTTCCTTTTATCATAATGTATGCAAATACTGCAACAAGCAGAATTATGGCTGCAGACAGTACAAGAATCATGATGTTTTCTTTTGTTAATCCCTGCGTTGTCAGCCTGTAAACAGGTACTGTAATAAAAAGGATTATAATAATAAGACCTTTTACTGCTCTCATTTTGTGAATTGTTTCCCGCTTCATTTCAAACTCCTTGAATGTCAGCCTTATTTATTGTATTTGAAATACTGATGAAATTAAAAAAGTATGTTAATAAAAATAAATTCATTGTAAATAGACTGTTTCAACCTGAATTTAATAATCTCTCATTTTAATGTTTACTTTATTAAATAAATATGCTATGATATGATCTTTCAGTATTAATTATAAACGGAAGTTGTATGGGAATGGTTAGAATCATAATCGTGGAGGATGAAATTATAATCAGCCATGATTTGAAATCAATGCTTGAAATGAAGAATTATGAAGTCATCGGCTGCTGCACCTCCGGAGATGAAGTTTTAGACTATCTGGATCAGAATGAAGCGCCTGATCTTATTATCATGGATGTTACTCTTTCCGGAAAAATGGATGGAATTGAAACAGCTCAAAACGTTAAAAGTAAATACAACATTCCTGTTATTTTTCTGACTGCATTTTCCGATGACAAAACCATTGAGAGAGCAAAATCAACCTTTCCGATAGGATATATTCTGAAACCGATATCCAGAAATGAGCTGTATTCAACTATTGAAATTTCTCTCTATAAATTTATAATGGAGCAAAGGCTCTGTGAAGTTGAACAGCGGGTAAATGATATTATTCAGTTTCTTCCGTTGGCTATTTTTGCAATAGATAATGACGGCAGGGTTATTGCATGGAATAAGTCAATTGAGGAATTAACTGCAGTTAAAGCTGATGAAATGATCGGCAAAGACAATTTTGAATATAGTATGCCGTTTTACGGTTACAGAAGAAAAATGCTTATTGATTTCCTGGGTGATGACTGCAGTAAACTCTATGAGATTAGTGATGATGAAGAAAGTAAGGACGGGTCTCTAACGGCTGTAGTCAAATTGAATCTAAAGAACAGACCTGATACCTTTCTATGGAAGCAGGCAGGACTGTTGTATGATACAGCCGGAAAGATATCCGGAGCAATAGAGGTAATGAGAGATGTGTCGGATGAAATCCGCATCAGGAATGAGCTGAAGTATTCTGAAAATAAATTTTTCAGTATTTTTATGGTCAGTCCTCAGTCCATTGCAATTGCCGAGCGGAAGACCGGTAAGCTTCTTGAAGTTAATGACAGTTTCTGCGAAAACCTGAAGTCAGACAGAAGTCAGATTATAAATAAAAATATCGCTGAACTGAATATCCTGATTGAAACGAACATTTACCAGGAGATCAGGGAACTCATTCTTAATAATAAGGAATTCCGTAATTATGAAATAAATTTTGTTGTGAATAACAGAAAAATATATTTGCTGCTTTCAGGATCACCGGTCTATCTTGATGGAAAAGAATGTGTAATTATTATAATGGAAAATATTACTGAAGTCCGGGAGCTTCAGAAAGAGATATCAGAAGTTGTTGAAGATGAAAGGTTCAGGATTGGCAGGGATCTGCATGATGATCTGGGTCAGCTTCTTACAGGCGCCACATTCATGCTCCAGTCACTGAAGAATGACATATCAGCGGGATTAAACGTGACTGTTAATGAAATAGAACGTATTGAGGAACTTGTCCGTAGTGCTGTCGGAAAAACGAGGAATATTTCAAAAATGCTGAGTCCGGTAGATATTGATGAAAAGGGATTTGTAATAGCTGTTGAAGAAATGATTAAACAGCTTGAAGAGGTTTTTTTAATAACGTTTACTCTTAAAAAAAGCGGGAACCTGAACATTGGCGATCCGTTTAAAGCGGTAAATCTGTATTACATAGCCAGAGAAGCCATCAATAATTCCATCAAACACAGCAATTCTGATGATGTAATTATCGAATTAATGGAAAATGACAGGATCCTGACAATGGTAATTGAAGATGATGGAACAGGTTTTGATGGAGATAAAAATGTAAAGGGTGGCATGGGACTTCGCACCATGCAGTACCGTGCAAATTTAATCGGAGCAAAAATCAGATATGAAATTAACGAATCAAATTTTAAAATAGTACTGACTGTAAATATTTAATGATATTTACAGTCAGTATCCATAAGAGATATTTTCCTGGAGAGGAGTTCGATATGGAAAACAAAATAATCAGAATACTTGTAGTTGATGATCATTCCATAATACGTGACGGAATACAGCAGATTATTAACCGGTCGGACGAGATGCGAATCTGTGCTACTGCAGCTGACGCTGACGGTGCGGTAAAGAGTCTGAATGAAAATGAAATTGATCTGTCAATTGTGGATATAAATCTGAAAGGCACTGTAAGCGGTATTGATCTTATCAAGTCAATGCGTGAAAGGTTTCCCTCTGTGAAAATACTTGTATTATCCATGCATGATGAATCTATTTATGGCGAGCGCTCAATAAAAGCCGGAGCTGACGGATATATCATGAAAGAGGTCGCTTCACTTTATCTGCTTGAAGCAATTAGATCAATAATGAACGGCGAACTCTATATCAGCAACGGACTTCAGAAGCAAATCATTGGAAAACTAGCCAGAGGTAATTCGGGTACCGGTGATCTCGGAGTTGAAAGTCTTACTGACCGGGAGTTTGAAGTCTTTCAGCTTGTCGGCAACGGTTTCAGTGCAAAAGAAATTGCAGGCAGACTGCATATTGCAATGAATACCGTTGATAGTCACAGGAACAGAATCAAGGAAAAATTGAAACTGGAAAGTTCTTCCGATCTTGTTAAATATGCAATTCAGTGGGTAATTTCAAAAAGCAGATTACAGAATTGAATCATATTTCCCGCTATAAACAGCTGGCAGTTTTCACTATCAGACAACATGTTTTTCATTACATGAAACACGGATTTGCTTCAGTAACTATTAGGTGATTTATGGAATAGTCTGATTATTCCGTATGATGTATATTCAGATAAAGTGTTTGATATTCATTATATGGAGGATGATATGAAGTTAAAATGGTTTAATAGTTTAAAAATTGCCATTTCTTTAATTGTAGCCGGAGTTATTATATTATTAACGTCCATACTTACAGTTTCATCATACAATGCCGCTTACAGCTCACTTGAGGGTCAATATGTCAGTCAGCTGTCCAGTGTTGGGAAAACTGTTGTTGACCAGATGGACTTTTTTCTGGAAACACAGGTTAAAAAGGCACAGGAGCTTTCAAATCTTCAGGCTGTGAAAGATGTTTTTAGAACAGGCGATGCTGGAGCGGCGAACGCTGTTATTAATAATGTTTTCGATACGCAGAAGGTATATGAGAATATTTTTCTGTTCACTGCTGAGGCCAATCCGAGAATTATTTTTTCTTTAAAATCGGAAATGCTGAATTCAAGACTTGGAAATTCAGAATTTTCCGAAAATATAAAAAACAACCGTGATAAAAAAGTTTATGTTAGCGACCCTGTCAGGTCATCAGACAGCGGTCTGCTGACCTGTCTGGTCAGTGTACCTGTAATTGAGAATAATGATGTTATCGGTATCATCGGCCTGACAGTAAATTCCGGTGAATTTTCCCAGAAAATAGTAAAGGATGTAAAAATCGGTAAAACCGGATATCCTTTCATGACGAATAATGAAGGAGTTATTACTGCTCATCCGAATCCGGATCAGATTTTAAATCTTAAACTGAAGGAGTTTGACTGGGGTAAAAGGCTGCTGGAGCTTGGTGATGGAGAAAACACTGATTATACTTTTGAGGGCAGGGAAAAATATGCCGCGCATAATGAAAGTACGAATTTCAACTTTCAGGTTTTTGCTTCGGGATATAAATCGGATGTTTCTGATCAGGCAAAGCAGATGGTAATGATAATGGCACTTTTTGCAGTTATAGGAATTGTTATTTCTGCATCAGGTGTTTTCATATATGTTTCAATTAAATTAGCACCTCTTGAGAAGTGCAGGGATCTTGTGCTGTCCATTGCATCAGGAGATCTGACGAAGCAGTATAAAGGGAAAATCTACAAAGATGAGGTCGGAGTTCTTGTCAATGCCGCCAATGAGATGGCCGAGCAGCTGAACGAACTAATCAGTAAAATCAGTCAGAGCGCAGACAGTTTTGCGGCATCCTCCGAAGAGATCAGTGCAACTGCGGAAAATTTAAGCCAGGGTTCAAGTGAACAGGCGGCCAATGTTGAGGAAATCGCATCTTCACTTGAAGAAATCGGTGCGACAATTACCCAGAATACCGAGAATTCCAAAAGTACGGATACAATTGCCCAGAAAACTTCTGAACAGGCCGAGGACGGCGGGCGTGCCGTTTCCGAGACCGTCGAAGCAATGAAAAATATTTCAAAAAAAATCGGTCTCATTGAAGACATCGCATATCAGACGAATCTGCTGGCTTTGAATGCGGCAATTGAAGCAGCCCGTGCCGGAGAGCATGGTAAAGGATTTGCCGTAGTTGCCGGAGAGGTACGTAAGCTTGCAGAAAAAAGTCAGCTTGCTTCACAGGAAATAAGCGAGCTTGCTAACAATAGTGTTATAATCGCCGATAAGGCCGGACATCTGCTTGATGAGATTGTACCGGCTATTAAAAAAACCGCCGATCTGGTGCAGGATATTACTGCAGCTTCCGAGCAGCAGAACGCAGGTGTAGGACAGATCAATTTCGGAATGAATGAACTTAATAATGTTACACAGCAGAACGCTTCGGCTTCAGAAGAACTGTCAGCCACATCTGAACTGTTAAGCGGCAATGCCCAGGAGCTTCAGAGAATGGTTAACTATTTTACTGTCAGTAATTCAGTTAAACCGGAAAATATTGCGGATAGAGTTAAAAAGCCCGTAAAAAACAATACCGGGAAAAAAGTCTCCGTTAAAAACAGAACTGATAATGATGAAATAATCGTTGCTCATGCTGATGATGAAAATTTCGACGACTATGAAAGATTTTAAGGGATAACCAGATGGGAAATGAGACACTAAATTCAGTAAATGGAAAAAAAAACGCGGAAGATGTCATTCAGTTTCTGACATTCTTACTCGTTAACGATACCTACGGAATTGAGGTCGAATATGTCAAAGAGGTAAACGGTTATGAAAAAGTATTTCCGGTTCCCCGTGTATCTGAATATCTGAAAGGAGTAATAAATCTGAGAGGTGAAATTGTACCTGTAATTGATTTATGTTCTTTGCTTTTAGGTCATTCGATTACGGTCACTAAATTTACAAGTATCATAATACTTGAACTTCAGAATGAAGATGAAATGATAAAAATCGGCGTTGTAATTGATGCCGTCAAAGAAGTAAAAAATATGCCGGCTGAAAGTATTGAACAGACACCGGGTTTCGGTCTGAAGATAAACAGGGATTTTGTAAAAGGAGTAGGAAAGGCGGATGATAATTTCATAATACTGCTTGATGTGTCAGGAATTCTGAATTTTACGCTTAATGAGCATCTTGAGGACGGGAAAAGGAATTATTCCATGATTAATGAAAACGGGGTTATGGTATGAGTATCAGAACAAGAAATGAATCAAAAAACCGCAAGAGTGTAAATACTGAAAAAAAAGCCAGAACCTATGTTACTCTTTCAATCGGAAATGAACTTTATGCAATAGATGTAATGAAGGTGAATACAGTAAGCGGTTTGTGTGAAATACGGCCTGTACCGAATTCCAAAGATTTCATGAAAGGCGTAATAACCGTTCAGGACATGATAGTTCCAGTAATTGATATGCGCAAAAGGTTTAATCTGGCAGATACCGGTGTTACAAAACGGACTTCAATTGCTATTGTATCAGTTAAAAACAGACTTATTGGTCTGCTGGTTGATGCTGTTTCAGATGTAATGGATCTTGAAGAAATGAGTGTCCAGGATACGCCTCATTTTAACAATGAAATTGATGAAGACTGTATTGAAGGAATCAGCAGGGTGAATGACAGACTGGTGGTAATTCTTAATACTGATAAAATTGTCAGTATAGATGAAATTGAAAAATTAAGTTCTGAAATAAATGATTGAAGGGGAGGAAATAATGGGTCGGATATTAATTGTTGATGATGCTGCAGCAATAAGACAGGTGGTGAATCATGTACTGACTTCACAGGGACATCAGGTTACCGAGGCAGTTGACGGATTGGATGGTCTTTCCAAACTTTCAGGTGATGGGTTTGATTTGATTGTATGCGACGTGAATATGCCGAATATGGACGGCATACAGTTTTTAAAAACCGTGAAAACGGATAAGGAATACGCATCCTACAGGTTTACTCCGTTTGTAATGCTGACAACGGAATCAAATGATAAAATGAAAGCAGCCGGGAAAGAAGCCGGTGCGAAAGCCTGGCTTATAAAACCTTTTCAGCCTAATGCACTCCTGGATGCCGTAAAAAAACTGATATAGAGATTAATCGGAGGAACCTGAAATGAAGCTTGTCGCTAGAAGAAATAAATCTGACAGCAGTGTGATAAAATACCGTTTTGAAGGTGCTTTTACTATTTATGCTGTAAAAAAACTGAAAAATGTGCTCATGCAGGAATTGAAGAGTAATAAAAACGTTGAAATTGACATGTCAGGTGTTCAGCGGATTGATACTTCAGGAATACAGGTGTTGCTTCATATGAAAAGGGAAGCGGTGAAATTTGACAGGAAATTCATAATTAAAGGCATAGAAGGTGAAGTTCAGAAAATGACGGCACTTTATGATATTGAACTGAGCAGTAATTAAAGGAGGATGATCATGTCCGGAGGCAATTTTGATTTAAGCGATGCGGTACAGACTTTTTTTATTGAAAGCTCTGAAAAACTTGATGAAATTGACAGCTGTCTATTGAGACTTGAAAAAGACTCTGAAGATTATGAATCAATAAATGAACTGTTCAGGGCGGTACATACGATTAAAGGATCATCCGGGATGTTCGGATTTGATAATATCGAAGAGTTTACTCATGTAGTAGAAAATATTCTGGACAGAGTAAGGAATAAGGAATGTCCTCTTGATCACGATCTCATCAGTCTGCTGTTCGAGTGCCGTGACTGTATCAAGGATCTTGTCGATATCTATGAAGAGGATGGAGGAGTGCTGAATGCAGACCTGGAATCGGAGAAAAATAATCTGACCCGGGAATTAAATAAATATCTTAATAATGAAATGAGGACTGCATCTGAAAATAAGCCTGCAGAAAATAAAAATGAAAATATTCTCGTGGAAGGGGAAAGTAACGTATCTGAAAACGAGAACTGGCATATTTCCCTCCGTTTCGACCCGGATATTTTTAAACACGGCTTTGATCCTTTTTCTTTCATCTCATATTTAAATGAAATCGGTGAAATCGTAGCGATCAGGACAATTGATGAAAATATTCCTTCTGATGACGAAATGGATCCTGAAAAATGCTATCTCGGATTTGAAATAACTTTTAAAGGCAATGTCAAAAAGGAAACCATTGAAGATGTATTTGATTTCATAATTGATGACTGTCAGTTGAGAATCATCCCTCCAAGAAGTGCTATTAATGATTATCTTGACCTCATAAAAGACCTTCCTGAGTCTTCAATGCAGCTGGGTGAGCTGCTGGTCAGTATAGGATCACTGACGCGTTCGGAACTTGAAGAGGCGTTGAGAAAACAGAATGAACAGTCTGGTGATACAGGAACGCAGGAGAAGAAACATATCGGTGATATAATTATAGAAGAAAACATGGTATCCAGGGAAATTCTGGATGCAGCTCTTGAAAGGCAGCAGACCTTCAAAAAAATCGATATAGTTAAAAAAAATCTTATTAAAATCAATGCAGATAAAGTTGATAATTTAATTAATCTCGTCGGAGAGCTTATCATTACCGGTTCAAACATCAAACAGCTGTCTGAAAAAAATCATGATGATGTTCTATCGGATTCCGTTATTACCATGACAAGGCTTATTGAAGATATCCGGGACAGTACAATGAATATCAGAATGGTTCCTATCGGAGAAACCTTCCGGAAATTTGAAAGAACTGTACGTGATTTAAGCCGTGAAAACGGGAAGGATGTTGAGCTTGTAATAAACGGCGGTGACACTGAACTTGACAAGAGTCTTATCGATAAGCTATCCGATCCTCTCATGCATCTGGTCCGGAATGCTGTTGATCATGGAATTGATACTCCTGAGGAGAGATTAAAAAAAGGCAAAAACAAGAAAGGTACGGTTTATCTCAATGCATATTATGAAACCGGCAATATCGTTATTGAAATTGAGGATGACGGTAACGGACTGAACAGGGACAAAATTTATAAAAAAGCGCTGTCGTCAGGACTGATACAGGAAAACAGCGCAATTTCCGACAGCGATCTTTACCAGTTTATTTTTGAACCCGGATTTTCAACCGCTGAGAAAATAACCAATATTTCAGGGCGGGGAGTCGGGATGGATGTAGTTAGAAAAAATATTGAAGCATTACGCGGTACGATCTTTCTCGACAGTGATGCAGGCGAAGGGACTCTGGTCAGGATTTATCTTCCGCTGACTCTTGCAATTATTGACGGTTTTCTTGTCCAGGTAGCGGGAAGTTACTACGTGATTCCTCTTGATATGGTGCTTGAATGCTCGGAAGTTTCCAAAAAAGAGGTGGAGGGTTCTGATTTTATTGATTTAAGAGGGGAGCTTCTTCCATTCATCCGGCTGCGTCAGTATTTTAATGTGACAGGAGAGCTTCCTGAAAAGGAAAATGTCGTAGTTGTCGAGTATGCGCAGAAAATGATCGGTATCGTAATTGATAAACCTGTCGGTGAACTGAAAACTGTCATCAAGCCTCTTGGTAAAGTTTTCAGAAATCTGAAATGGATAAGCGGAGGAACAATTCTGGGAAGCGGAGCCGTGGCGCTCATTCTGGATATTCAGAATCTCATTCAGACTGTTGAAAAATCTTCATCGACAGTCAGACCGAAGGAGGCTGCGGTTAAAAAATGAATTCCATTAACATTACAGACAAAGAATTCAGCAGCATTCAGAGCATATTGTATGATAAGACGGGAATTTTTTTAAACGAATCAAAAAGATATCTTGTTTCAAACAGACTGAACAGCCGAATTCTTAGTTTGAATCTGACATCTGTTTCAGATTATCTTAAAATTCTGAAAAGTGAAAGTCCGGATGAAGTTCAGATTATGATTGACCGGCTGACGACAAATGAGACTTTTTTTTTCAGGGAAGAGAAACATTTCAAATTTCTAAAAAAACTGGCAAATTCCGACAGGTATAATAAAAATTTCAGAATCTGGAGTGCAGCCTGTTCGACCGGTGAGGAAGTTTACAGTATCGCAATGATTCTCGAAGAAGCCGGAGTAATGAACTGGAAGATTGTCGGATCGGATATAAATGAAACGGTTATTCAAACGGCGATAAAAGGAGTATATCCTATTGAAAGATCAGATAATATTCCGGAAAATTTTCTCAAAAAATACTGTTATAAAGGAATAAATTCAAATAAAGGAAAATTCAGAATAGACTCAAAGTTAAAATCAAAAATTGAATTTTTTAAAATAAATCTTTCTCACCAGATTCCTGAAATCGGTGTATTTGATCTGATCTTTCTCCGTAATGTAATGATATACTTTGATACAAAATCAAAGGAGAAGGTGCTTGATTCGATTATACATAAACTGAAAGACGGCGGATACCTGATATTAAGTCATACTGAAAGTCTGATGGGTCTTGCAAATGATCTGCAGTTTGAAAAGATAGGTTCCAGCATATATAAAAAAAAATAAGGACGGCGGAAAATGAATGGAGAGATAAAGGTTGTAATTGTAGATGACTCTGCTTCCGTGCGGCAGATTCTGAAAGATATTCTGAGTCAGGACCCGTCAATTCTTGTAACGGCAATTGCATCCAATCCGGAAATTGCGATGAAGTCCATGGAAAAGGACTGGCCTGACGTCATCATTTCCGATATTGAAATGCCGGTGAAGGACGGTATTTCTTTTACGAAGGAAATCATGTCCACACATCCGACCCCTGTTGTAATATGTTCCGCTCTGACTGAAAACAATGTGAAGTTATCCATGGAGGCAATGGCGGCCGGAGCGATTGAAGTTATATCAAAACCGAAAGTAGGTATGAAAAATTTTCTTTATGAATCGGCGCTTACACTGATCGATTCCGTAAAATCGGCCGCCGGTGCGGATGTCGGAAAATTTAAGAAAGTCTATACAGGTTCAGGGCTGAAGGTCGAGCCGAAATTTACCGCTGATGTAATTCTTGCACCTGCAGCGGGAAGAAATCATTTCATTCCCTCAAAAAAGCTGGTTGCAATCGGTGCTTCTGCGGGGGGAACACAGACTATTGAAGAGATTCTGGTTCAGCTGCCGGAATCAACACCCGGTATTGTTATTGTTCAGCATATGCCTGAAAATTTTACGAAAGCCTTTGCAGAAAGGCTTGATAAACTGTGCAGAGTACGTGTCAAGGAAGCTGAAAACGGAGAACTGATTCATGAGGGGAAGGTCATTATTGCCGCCGGGAACAGGCATCTTATTGTTGAATCTGCGGGGGATGCATACAAGGTTGTAGTTAAGGAAGGACCTCTGGTCTGCAGGCACCGTCCGTCAGTTGACGTTCTGTTCCGCTCCGTTTCAAAATGTTCGGGTAAAAATGCACTTGGAATAATCCTGACAGGAATGGGAGATGACGGTGCAAACGGAATGCTTGAAATGAAAAATGCCGGTATCAGGACGATTGCTCAGGACAAGGCAACCTGTATTGTTTTCGGGATGCCTAAAATGGCAATTGAAAGGGGAGGTGTTAATACAATACTTCCCCTTGGAGAAATACCGAAAGCGATTATGTCATTTTCTGGTGAAAAATTTAACTGATGATAAATGCGGGGTGGTCTGTTGAAGAAGATAATTATTATAGACAGGGATAGCGGTTTTATAAATACGCTGAAGGATCATCTTGCATATCTCGGATATGAAGTATGCGGATCAGCTCCGGATTATTCACATGCGGCGGATCTGGTTGATGAAATAACACCTGATCTGGCTCTTGTTGAGGTGCATTTGGAAAAAAATTCCGACGGAATCGAAACCGGACTGAGGCTGAAAAATAATTTTAATCTTCCGGTAATTTTTCTCTGTACTGACAGGTCCGCGAATATTGTACGTAAAGCTAAAACTGCTGATCCTTATGGATTTATTTATAAGCCCGTTGATATAGAAAATCTCCAGGCTGTACTGGAAATTGCGTTTAACAGAATGGAAATTTATAAAAATCTTTACTTAAGTGAAAAAAAATACAGAGTATTGTTCGAACAGTCCAAGGATGCTATATTTATCATCGACAGCAATGCAAGTATAATCGATTTTAACAAATCAACCCTGCAGCAGTTCGGATATTCCGCGACCGAACTGAAAAGAATTTCATTCAATGATCTTTTCAGTGAAATCGGTGAAGTGATAAAAATTTATAATTATCTTGAAGAGGCGGTTTTTTTTAAAGACAAGGAGGTGCATCTTGTCAAAAAAAACGGTGATAAATTCATCGGTTTGATGACTGCCAGCATTATTGATAAAACTGATAAGCAGGGAAATGTTTACGGATATATGTTAAAAGAAATTACTCCTATTAAGGAGAAGGCTTTCAATGAACTTGAAAAATCATATCATCAGCTTCGATTAACCATAAACGGAATCATTGAGGCAATTGCAATTATGGTTAACATTAAAGATCCGTATACTGCAGGACATCAGAATAACGTTTCTGAAATTGCCGTGAAGATTGCCGTCGAAATGAAATTGTCAGACGACCGGATTGAAGCTGTAAGGATTGCTTCACTGCTGCATGATCTTGGGAAAATCAGTCTTCCGGCGGAAATATTATCAAAACCCGGTATGCTCAGACCTGAGGAATTCAGTCTGATGAAGAGTCATCCTGTAATGGGTTACGACATCATCAGGCCAATCCAGTTTCCATGGCCAATTGCCGACATCGTCAGACAGCACCATGAACGTATAGACGGTACAGGTTATCCTGACGGTCTGAAAGACGGTGAGATTCTATTGGAAGCGAAAATAATCGGTGTGGCGGATGTGATTGAGGCGATGTCCTCCCACAGGCCTTACCGTCCGGCTCTCGGGATAAAAGAAGCCTTGAAGGAAATAACAGCATATTCAGGCACGCGGTATGATATTGAAGTCGCGGAAGTGGCTGTAAGAATTTTCAGAAATGAAGATGCTTTATAAAATCAGCGGTTTTCTACATAAAGTTCAAATGGAGAGATTAAATGCAGAATAAAATACTGGTGGTGGAAGACAGTAAATCCTTAAGGGAGATAGTCACGGCACTCTTGAGGGAATCAGGTTATATGGTTTTTGAGGCTGGAAACGGAAAAGAGGCGCTGGAAATAATGAAGAACGAAACTGTTTCAATTGTACTGACTGACATTGAAATGCCGGTAATGGCCGGTGATGAGCTTATAGATAATATAAACACTATGAGTGAAAAGCCGGTTGTTATCGTTTTTACTTCACATGACTCATCTGACTTAATTGTTAAAATAATGAAGAAAGGTGTTTTTGAATATTTAATAAAGCCTGTTAAAAAAAATGATCTTCTGCTGAAAATAAAAAATGCGGAAGCTATCAGCGAGCTTAACAGGGTGAAAAGTATTTCTGAAAAGGAGAAGGTCATCAGACTTGAAAATCAGCTTTCATGGTACAGATTTCAGGAGAAATTTGAAAACAAACATACAGTTCTTAATGATGGTATGCTTTTTGAAAATCTCCAGCGAAGTCTTAATCAGGGTGCGGGATTCGGTACTCTTGTTTCACTGATTGAAGTTTTTACAGCCACGGCAAGAAAAAAGGGAAATGTCTACGAAATAGATGATTACATAATTGACGGTATAAAAAATAACCAGGCTATTATTTATAAGGCGATGGATGTATTTTCGGATATTGAAAACGTGACCGTCAATGAAATTGAGCTGGAGCATTTTTTACTGAGTGAACTGTATGGTTTCATAAAACATATAATTGATAATGAGACTGAAATAATCAGTATAAATAATCATAATGTACTTTTAAGCGATTATAAACCGCCTTTCGATAAATTAAGTATTATGATAAACAAGCCGTTTTTTGAAAAAGTGATACGCGAGCTTCTGATTAATTCCTGCAAATATTCCAGAAAAGGAAGTACGGTTTATGTCATCATTGAACACACGCCGGATGAACTTGAGATTTCATTTATCAATAATACAAAACAGGGCGAGGAGGACGGCATTCCTGTTGAATATGAAAATATAATTTTTGAGCCTTTTTTCCGGAAAGTTAAATATATACAGGAAAATTACAAATCTCTTGATTACGGTCTGGGCCTGACCCTTGTTGAAAAAATTATTGAAAGACATGGAGGTAAGGTTTCCATCTACAATATTAAGGATTATTCCAGCCTGAATGAAAATCCTGCTATCAAGGTTAACTGTAAAATTTCATTACCTTTGTCTGATAGTTAACTGTCTGAGTATACTCAGCCGATATGCCTGTCAATCGTCAGACATTGTGTCAGACACCAGGCAGGCAATTTATTTATCTGTTGATACGCAGATATTTGAATAACAGTGAAATTGAATTACAAATTCATGTCAATTACGGTTCCCGAATGTTTTCTTCAACGATCAGATAATGATGCCGCAAATTTAAAGTTGTGGACATATTTATCACAGCGGTTATTTTTACTGATATAATAATACTGCCTGAATTTTACAGTTGGAAATGGAGGTTTAATCTGTTTTCGGTTTCAGGTAAAGCAGGTTGATGGAGAAATGATATGAGTAAAACCTGGAAATGGATAACCGGTGTTCTGGCTGCAATTTTATGTCTGCTGTTTATTACCCTGATTTTTTTCTATAAGGATATTAATGAAATCAGGCAGATTCTGAAATATGCAGGTTTATTCGAAGCCGAAACAATTACAGAAAATTTCCGTACCATGTGTGATAAATATCCTTTTACTACGGTAAAGCATTCCGGTGATGTATATACAATTGAATCCGGGTTAAAAGATCTTCCTGATTCTTATACATTCAATGGTAAAAATAAAAAAATCAGTGACTGGATAGAAGAGTCCGGTACGACCGGGCTGCTGATTGTACATGATGGCAAAATTTTATTTGAACAGTATTATCTGGGAACGGATGAAAGCACTCATCTCATTTCAATGTCAGTGGCTAAATCAGTTCTTTCATTCCTTTTGGGGGTGTCCATTGAAGAAGGTAAAATAATTTCATTGCAGGATAGTGTTGATAAATATGTGCCGGAATTATCGGGCACAGGATATGAAGGCGTTTCAATTAAAGATGTTCTGCAGATGTCTTCCGGAATCCGGTTTACAGAGGATTATAATGATCTGAAATCCGATTTTGTACAGCTTATTGCTGCATTTACAACAGGTTCACTGGATGATTTCATATGTTCGCTTCCAAATGAAACTGTACCGGGAACTCATAACCGGTATGTTAGTGCGAATACTCAGGTTCTCGGGATGGTCATTGCAAAAGCGAACGGTAAAAGTATTACTCAATTGACTGAAGAAAAATTATGGTCTCAGTTAGGAACTGAATCGGATGCGATGTGGCTTACAGATGACCATGGCAAGGAGTTGACTCTTGGGGGTTTTAATGCCGTTCTTCGGGATTATGCACGGTTCGGACTGCTTTATCTGAACGGAGGAAAGAATCATCAGGGCAGACAGCTTATATCAAAAGAATGGATTGACGCTTCGCATTCTCCTGATGCAGAGCATCTCATGCCGGGAAGCGGAAATATACTGTCCGATTCGCCGCTGGGGTATGGATATCACTGGTGGCTTCCGGAAAAACCGAAGAATGATTATCTGGCAATCGGAATATACGGACAGTTCATTTACATCAGTCCCGATACAAATACTGTAATTGTAAAAACTTCGGCTTTTGCTGATTATGACCCGAGCACTTATGATTTCGAAAATGAATGTATTGAAGTTTTTCAGACAATAGCAGGCAGTCTGTAATCCTGATGGTTGCCTGACGATCGACAGGCGATGTGACAGGCGTTCGACAGGCGATATGACAGGCATTCGACAGGCATGGTGTTTATAAATGAAAAAAATTCCTGATGGTCTGTTCATTCTGGCGCTATATTTCAGATTATTGTTTTAGGATGATGTATGAAAAAATTAATAGTATTTTGTTTAACAGTTTTAATCTCGATTTTATCTGCTTCTGCAGACGATATTTTTTTCCCTGAGCAGCTGGATTTGTTTAAATACTGCGTACCTCCTGGGACTGAATATGGTCACTCAAAAATGTATGAAAGCATTTACGGTTTTCCTCAGTTCAGACTTTTCGGATGGTCACACGACGGGAAAATTGCATACTCCACAGAAACCGCAATCGACGGACGGGGCGGGGTAATTTTTTCATATGTAATACAGGATTTAAAAACCGATCGGATCGTGTGGAAATTTGATGATGATTCCTTTGACTGGGAGGATAATTATTCAGAATCAGTAAAACCGGTTGCTGAAATATCGTTTGATCTGCGTTTAAAAATATTAAAAAAGGTTTTCAGGGAAAAAAATATTGTACAATCAAAAAGCCGTTTTAATAAAATGCCGGTCATTTATAAAGAGAACGTTTATAATTGCGATTTGATAATTAAAATAAATGAAAATGACACTTATGGATTTCAGAATATGGATTACAAAGTGTTAATCAGGAGAAATGACGGGAAATCGAAAATACTTGCCGATCAGAAAAATGTCAGGGCAGACCGGATTTATATCTGCGGCTGGTTTGAAAGTCCATATGAAAAAAGAGCCGCTGTTGTAATTGCAGAAGAAAAATATGTCTTTGAAGGAAATGAATTGTTTTATTCAATACTTGGATGTAATCTCATCGCCGGTTTCAAATGACAGGATGTAATTGAAAACAGTAATTATATCAAATAATTCATTTAAAAATGATAATCGATTAAGTGAAGAACAGCGAAAAGTGAATTTAAACCTGATACTGCATTTATTGAACTTATAATTTTATGCAAAGCATCATATCCGGACAGATACGACTACACGGCTTTCGGTCATTTTGCAATTAAACACGGTAAGATGATTGTTAAATTTGTGTAACATCATAAAATAAACTGTAAAAAAATTGATGCAGATGTAATTTTAAGATAAAATTTTATGAATAGGCATGAAAGATTTCGAACTTTTATGTGACAGTGAAATTTATACAGAATAAATCCGGTTTTGATTCAGGAGCACACCGGATTAATTCAAAATAGCCTATGGAGGCAGTAATGAAAAGAACAATTTTAGAATATAACAGGACAGACTGTCTTGAATGTAAATATGTAATTGAAAATGAAGCAATGAATCTCAGCGGTATAAACAGTGTTGAGGTTCATGTTTCTGAACACAAAGTGATTCTGGATCATAATGAGTCTGCAGTAGATTCTGTAAATCATGTAAAAAACCTTATTGCAAAAATCGGACATAAATGTTCCATTGTTGAAGATTATGAAATCTGATGTCAGTTTTTTACGACTGACCAGTATGAGATCCGGTCAGCCGCAATTAATCTTTATCTAATCCAATTTTGACCAGTCTATTTTTTCGTTAATTACCGCAGCAAGTTCCTCAAGATCTTCATCAGTGTGATATAACATTCCGGCTTCTTCTATCGAAACTTTGCCATCCGCCATGATGAACCTTTCACCAAAGTGATGAGCTGATGAAATGTCTTCACCTTTATTCTCTCCAGCTGCGGTCATGTTGATAGTTCCGTTACAGATGCAGAAATAGGAACTGAGATCGTTTTCAACTTTGAAGCAGTAAGAAGTTCCCCGTATTGCCGCTACGGCTGTCGGTGTTCTGACTGAATATTTTCCGTCTTTTGTAAAAACTTTTCTTGTTACTCCGGCTATCCAGCCCTTTTCAAGATAAAGTTCGCCTTTTTTGTCATTAAGCCTGTAATGCATTTTTGAATTCGCTTTCAGCTGCACTACTGTCTTTTCCGCGGCAAGAATTCTCACAATTGAACCGTTGCCTGTTTCAATGATGTCATTAAAATTTATTATTGTTCCGGTTTCGGCTTTTTTGCCGTTTACTTTTACATCTCCAAGAACGAAAACAATTTCGGCTTTAACGGGTTTTGCACTCCATGGCCATGCAGAAGCGTTAATTCCTGCAGCAGAAATGATTAGCAGGACCAGGAAAAAGAGCGTAATTGATTTTTTCATTTTTTTCTCCATATTTAATATTATATCACATTTAATCATTTTACCGCGTTTTATAAAATTATGCAATATATTGTTGTATTACCCGATTTTTACTGGAATCGGGTTGAGGCGGTTTATTCAGTTATATGTTTCATAGATTATGCTTCATCATATGGATTGAAAACAGGTTATTGCGTGAAAAGCATTGACAGGTTATAATAAATAATAACAATGTTTAACACCCAATAATTCTTTAGGCGGGATTAAATGAAAAAACAGGTTTTTCTTTCTTTTGTAATAATATTAACATTTTTTTCATGCAATAAAAAAACGATAGAGAAGATTGAACTTAAAGAATTAGAGAAAGATGAAATAACTACTGAAATTAAAATCATTACCGATTCTAAATTTAAAAATACTAATATGTTATCATGGGTTGAACAGTTACGATTAAGGGAGAAACCGGATTTAAACTCTGATACAATAAAAGTTCTGAAACAGGGTGAAGAATTATTTTCACTAAATAAATCGGTTTCCGAAAAATTTAAAATTGAAATTAGAGGAAAACAAATTGAAGGCAATTGGGAGTATATTAAGACTAAAGATGAAATTGCAGGTTGGGTTTTTAGCGGTTGTTTGGCAAAATATAAAAAATATAACAATATTAGAGTTTATGGCATTGAAAATGAATTATATATAGAAGATGCAGCGGAAAATGAAATAATTTATAAAGATGATAATGTGAGTATGGATGAAGCTCCTGTCATTACTGATGTTGAGATTGTAAACAATAAAAATTTTCTGATAATATATCCGGATTTAGGCTACCCTGATTCAGGTTTTCCTGTCTATATTTTTAATATTACTGATAAGAAAATTTCGGGAAAATTCTTAGATAATGAAAAGAAAATCGGAATAACTGCGGATGGATACTATATTGCATTTGATAGTGATATCTATAGTATAATGTTTAATCAAATTACCATTTTTTCATTTATTGAAGAAAGGATTATTTTTAAAGAAACAGTAACATATTGTAATTATGATAATTGGGATAAAGGAATACTCAGATATAAGGAACCTCTTGGGACGGAAATTAAAGGGAAACCGAAGCTGACAAAGTTTAGTGAAGAGTATGGACAGCTTTATACCTGGGATAATGGTATAATAAAAAAGGAAGGAGTCGAAGTAATTATTGTGCAGTAATACAACTTAAAAATTATAAAGATGAAATTTAATTTAAAGTATGTAAATTGTGTAATATTCATAATTCTGATTTTAATTTTTGCAAAAAGAATTTTGCATCCTGCAGTATTATCAGACTGGAAGATTATCCCGCCGCATTTCATCACGAATGAGAACAAATAATTTCTTGAAAAAAAATACTAATTGATGCATAGTAGCAAAATAATATTTTTTTGAAATAAAAAGTTAAGTGAGGCATAATGAAAAAATCTTTTTTACTTAATAAACTTTTAAAAATTAACATAATTGCGCTTGTTGTTTTTTCTGCTGCATTTATATACGCCGACTATCCGGAATATACGGATCTTTACATCAATGATTTTAATAATGTTTTCAGTCCGGCTCAGGCTGCAGAAATGAGAAGCATTCTCACAGGATTTAAGACAGAAAAGGGAATCGAAGCCGTTCTCGTTACGATAGATTTCTATTCGAAATATGAAACCGGTGATGAAACATTTGAACAGTTTGCAACGCATCTTTTTAATAAATGGGGTGTCGGCGATGCAGTAAAAAACAACGGCATAATGTTTCTGCTTTCGGTTAATGACAGAAAGGTCAGAATTGAACTTGGAAAAGGTTATGACAGAAGTTATGATAGTGAAATGCAGCAGATCATTGACAGATATATGCTTCCAAATTATAAGGAAAATATGTATTTTGAAGGTACCCTTGAAGGCATCAGTGCAGTCTCGCGGAAAATGCTCGACAGAGAAAATATTTATGACAAAATGACTGCTCCGTTTTATGTTTATCTTATTGGACTTTTTGCTGTCATAATGGCTGTTGTACTTGTTGTAAAAAGAATTTTAAGATACAGACCCCGCCGATGTCCGAAATGCAGAGGGCAGATGAATCTTATTCCTGAAACTCTTGATGACTCGTTTCTTCAAAACGGGCAGGTTAAGGAGGAAGCCATTCAATCTGTCGACTACGATGTATGGAAATGTCAGTCCTGTTCAGAGGTATCAATTCTGAAATACAGTAAACTGTTTTCTTTCTATAAATACTGTCCTAAGTGTTCATTTAGAACTGTTAGAGTTACAAGCAGAACAATATCGGCTGCGACATACAGTTCATCCGGAACAGGAGAACGTGAGTATAACTGCACAAATTGTGATTATCACAGAACGGAAACTTATGTTATTCCAATGAAGGTGGAATCTTCTTCATCGTCCTCTTCCGGGTCTTTCGGCGGCGGATCATCATCGGGCGGCGGTGCAAGCGGCAGCTGGTGAACATATCCTTTATTGTCAGGCACCAGACATGCGTGTTGTCTGGGGAAAAATCTCCCGGACTTCA